>CAWKMR010000035.1:0-62122 GCA_963850705.1 uncultured Alphaproteobacteria bacterium
GTCAGCATCAGGTTGCGGTGCGCTTCCGCGGCGGTCGCGGCCTGCGTCGGCAGGCCGAGCGCGACGCGGTTGAGCCAGGACACGGTCTCGTCCGCCATCGGGCCGCGCAACTCGCCGAGCGCCATGTCGCCGGGCGGATAGCTGCCCATGAAGTCGACGAGGCGCGTTCGGTCCGGCGCGTAGCCTTCCTCCTGCGGCTTCGACACCGCCAGCACCATGTCGCGATGGGTGTCGTCGATGGTCAGCACGCCGTCGGTGCCGTTGATGCCGACTTCGAGCGAATACACCGCGCCCGGCCAGGTCACCGGCAGCGCCCAGGAGATGTTGAGGTGATAGACGCTGCCGTCGGAGAACATGATCATGCCGGCGGTGGCGTCGATGCCGCCATAGGCGGGGCCGAGCACCTTGTCGATCGAGCGCGCGTAGCATTCGACCGGCGTCTTCTTCTCCATGTACCACATCACGATGTCGAGCGCGTGCGTGCCCGAGATCACCATCGGCGAGATGGTCGAGGGATCGTCGGTGCGCTTGTAGTTGTCGATCGCGACCAGGCGGTTCATGAACGCGCGCGACGTGACGAGCGTGACGTCGCCGAGCGCGCCGGTGCGCACCTTCTCCTTGGCGCCGAGCCATTTGCGGCGGAAGCGCTGGGTGTAGCCGACGACCGCGTCGAGCTTGGCGTCGGTGATCGCCTTGAGCACCCGCGCCGACTGCGCCAAGTCGGTCGCCAGCGGCTTCTCGATGAGCATGGGAATGCCGCGCTCGACCGCCGCCATGATCGGGTCGACATGCAGATGCTCGTCGGTGGCGATGATCGCGCAGGTGACCTCGGGGCGCTTGAGCAGCTCGACGTGGCTCTGGGTGACGAAATCGGCG
Organism: uncultured Alphaproteobacteria bacterium; assembly: GCA_963850705.1. Taxonomy (GTDB): domain Bacteria; phylum Pseudomonadota; class Alphaproteobacteria; order Rhizobiales; family Xanthobacteraceae; genus VAZQ01. Next base: position 877 of record CAWKMR010000035.1, read on the forward strand.
CCGATCTTGGGCGCGACCTCGCCGGCGCGGTTCGGGTTCTTCTCGGCGACGCCGATCCACTTCACCGCCGGGTGACGGTTGGCGACCTCGCCGCGGAACAGCCCGACGCGGCCGCCGCCGATGATCGCGAGGCCGATGTCCTTGGCCGGGGTTCTCATACGAGCACCCTTGCGACAGCGCGGCGGTATTGCCGCGAGCGCGGCGGCAGTCGTTGCGCCCTCTCCCCTTGCGGGAGAGGGCTGCACGGTGTTTCAGCACAACGGATTGGGTGAGGGGTAATCAAGGCACCCCTCACCCAATCTTGCCTGTTGGTCATTCGGAGCTGCCCTCTCCCGCAAGGGGAGAGGGCACGAGAGGCGAGTTCCGCAACTCGTGGCGCGTACCTTCTCATATGTTGTCCCCCTTGCGGAACTTGGCCTTGAAGTCCGCGACCGCCGCGATCGTCTCGTTGGTCAGCGGCAGGTCGACCGGCTCGTTGCGGTCGGCGGAGAGGTCGGCGGCGGTGTAGGTCTCCATCACCATGCGCGCGCTCTCCGGCGTCACCATCACCGGCGTGTTGCGGATGCAGGCCTCGACGAAATGGATCGTCTCCGGGCCCATGCCGCCGGCGAACACGTGATCGACCATCTCGCCCGGCATCGTCGACATCGGGAACCACTGGCCGTGCGCCGTCGGTGTTGAGCCAGTGGTCCCGCGCGGTGTCGTCGAGCACCAGCGCGCCGTTGGTGCCGGTGATCTCGATCCAGGTCGCGCAGTAGTTCGGGAAGCTCTCCGGGAAATTCCAGCCGCCGCCGATCATCACCACCACGCCGTTGTCCATGGTGACGGTGGTGAACATCACGTCGTGCGAGCCGTTGATCGGCTCCATATAGCCGTAGGCGCCCTGCGAATAGACCCGCACCGGCTTCGCCGGCTCGAGCAGCCACATCACGAAGTCGAGGTCGTGCGTGCTCTCCATCACAACGGGCGAAAGCCGTACCCGGCTGGCGATTTTCTTGCCGAGCGCCCGCGACAGATGCCGGCTGACCAGCACCGACACGACCTTGCCGAGCGTGCCGTCGACGATCTTCTTCTTGGCGTAGGCGATCTTGGTGTTGAAGCGCTGCGAATAGCCGATGGTGAATTTCAGGTTGTTGCGCTTGGCGAGCATGATCAGCTCGTCGGCTTCCCACAGTTCCAGCGCGATCGGCTTCTCCAGCATCACGTTCTTGCCGGAGCGCAGGCAGTCGCGCGCGATCGGGTAATGGTTCGATTCCGGCGTGGTCGAAACGAACACCACCGAGATGTTGTCGTTCTTGATGATGTCCTGGTAATCGAGCGTCGCGGTCGCGGGCTTGTAGAGCGCCTTCACCTCGGCCAGCCGATCCGGGCGGATGTCGCACAGGTGCAGCTTGTCGACCAGCGCCGTGCGCGCCAGCGTTTCCGCGCGCGTTCCGCCGACCCACCCCACGCCGATGACTGCCGCTTCGACCTGCTTCACGGGCTATTTCCTCACGCTTTGTTCTTCGGTGCGGCGCAACCAACCATGAACGCCCCCGGTCCGTAAACCGGGATTCCGGCCACCCAAGAAAAAAGGCCGGCCCTTGGGGCCGGCCTTCCGTTTGTGGCTATGCCGCGGGCCTATGTCTTGCGTTTGAGCATGATCTTTTCCGAAAACCGGTTCCCACTTTTCGGGATCATGCTCTACGACATCGCCGCCCGGACCCGGTCCGGCGTGAACGGCACGCGGCGGATGCGCACGCCGGTGGCGTCGAACACCGCATTGGCGATGGCGCCGGCCACCGGGCGGATCGACGGCTCGCCGGCGCCGGTCGGATCGCGCTCCGGCCGGTTGATCAGCACGTAGTCGATCTCGGCCGGCGTCTCGGTGATGTCGAGGATCGGATAGCTCTGCCAATCGATGCTCGTCACCGCCTTGTTGTTGAACTGCACCTCTTCCCAGATCGTGCGGCTGATGCCCTGGATGATGTTGCCGTCGATCGTCAGCTTCAGGCCCGCCGGATTGATGATCTGGCCGCAGTCATGCGCGACGGTGAACTTGCGCGCCCAGATCTTGCCGCTGCGGCGGTCGACCTCGACCTCCGCGACGATCGCGACGACGGTGCCGTTGCGGCGCGCATAGGCGATGCCGCGGCCTGAGACCGTGTTGCCGGTCTGGGTCTTGTCCGGCGAAGGCCGCGGCTTCCAGCCGTGCTTCTCCGCCGCCGCCCGGAGCACCGCGGCGTCGCGCGGGTCCTTCACGTATTTCAGCCGAAACTCGATCGGATCGACGCCGAGCGAATGCGCGACCTCGTCCCAGAACGACTCGCTCGCGAACTGGATCTGCGGACCGACCGGGTCGCGCAGATGCGAGGTGCGCAGCGGCGAGGCGCGTTCGAGCAGCGGGTGGATCGTCTCCCACACGTACTTCTTGTTGGCGAAGGTGTAGGACTCCGCGGGCCCGCCGAAGCCGTCTTCCGACTTCAGCGGCGCGCCGAGGAAGTGGCCGGCGAGCGTGCGCTCCGGCCGGCTCTCGTTGGTCTGCACGTCCCAGCGCGAGAACGCCTTGGTGTAGAACTCGTAGGCGATCACATTGCCGGAGCTGTCGAGGCCCGCCCTGCACGCGATGGATGGAGGCGGGGCCTTTCGGATCCCAGCCGGTGCCTTCTTCGCGCGAGTATTGCAGCCGCACCGGACGGCCGACCGCCTTCGACAACACGGCGGCGTCGACGCAGGCATCGCCGGCGTCGTTGCGGCCATAGGCGCCGGCCGCCTGATGCGAGATGCCTTCGACCTGTGTTGGCTTCAGCCCGAGGATCGCCGCGACGCCGTCGCGGCAATAGTGCGGCTTGGGCGAGCCGGTCCACACCGTCGCGCCGTCGGGACGGGCGTCGACGACGCCGCAGCCCGGACCCATGCTGGCATGGGACTGGAACGGCCATTCGTATTCGTGCTCGATCACGCGCGCCGCGGTCTTGAACGCTTCATCGACATCGCCGACCGGCTTGCCGTCGATGCCCTTGCCGCGCACCGGCGCCTTGCGGATGTGGTCGTAGATCGCGTTGGCGTTGTCCGGGAACGGCGGCTTGACGTCCGACCATTCGATCTTGAGCTGCCTGGCGGCCTGGATCGCGCCCCATTCGGTGTCGGCGACGACGCCGAGGAACGAATGGCCTTCGCGCACCACGCGCACGCCCGGGATGCCCTTGACCGAGGACTCGTCGAACTTCACCGGCACCGCGCCCGCGACCGGCGGACGGATCATGCGGCCGTGCGCCATGTTCGGCACCCGCACGTCGCTGACGTAGACCTCCTTGGCAAAGACCACCGGCGCGACGTCGTCACGCGGGATCGGCTGGCCGACGATCTTGTGCTCCTTGTAGTTCTTCGGCTGCGCCTTGCCGGGCGCGTAGAGCGCATTGCCGATCTGCTTGTTCCATTCGAGCTGCGTGTTGAAGTACTGCCCGCCGATCAGCTCGGCATAGGAGATCTTCTTGTTCGGGTCGCTCTTGGCGTGGACGACGCCGTCGGTGACGGTGAGCTGATCCGCCGGGATGTTCAGCTTCGCCGCCGCCATGTCGACCAGCACGCGGCGCGCCTCGGCCGATGCGTAGCGCATCTGCTTGCCGCCGAACTGGATGCCGGTCGAGCCCGACGCGCCACCCTGGTTCACGCTGTTGCGGGTCTGGCCCATGATCACTTTGACGGCCTTGTAGGGCACGTCGAGCTCTTCGGCGACGATCTGGCCGATCGCCCGTGAACAGGCCCTGCGCCATGTCGGTCTTGCCGAAATAGGCGTCGACCGTGCCGTCGGCATTGACCGCGATGTAGGACGAGAGCTGGTCCGGCGTGAGCGGCGGCTTGGTGCCTTGCGCGCGCGCCTGGCTGATGCCGAGCACGGTGTCGGCGCCGATTGGCATGCCGATCGAGATCACGAGGGCTCCGCCGGCCTTGAGCACCGAGCGGCGGGAGAAGTGGGTCGCCTTTTCCATTTTCGTCATGGCTGTCTCCCTCAACCCATCATCGCGGCGGCGCGCTTGACCGCCTTCAGGATGTTCGCGTGCGTGCCGCAGCGGCACTTGAGCCCTTCGAGCGCGCTTCTGATCTCGGCGTCGGTCGGCTTCTTCTTGTCGCGCAGGAACGCGGCGGCGGTCATGATCCAGCCGTTCACGCAGTAGCCGCACTGCGTGACCTGCTCCTGGACGTAGGCGGTCTGGAGCGGATGCGGCTTCTCGGGCGTGCCGAGGCCGGCCAGCGTGACGATCTTGCGCATCGCCGACCGACGACACCGGCGTCACGCAGGAGCGGACCGGTTGGCCGTTGAGATGCACCGTGCAGGCGCCGCATTGCGCGACACCGCAGCCGAAATGCGGATTGTTGAGACCGATGTCGTTGCGCAGAGCATAGAGCAGCGGCATGTCGGGATCGGCATCGATCGTGTGCGACTTGCCGTCGACGTCGAGCGTTATTCTGGCCATGGGTGCATGTCTCCCTGGGTGGCTGGTTTTTGAAGGGGGTGGTCGATGGGCCTCCGCGCATCGGCCACGATCACGGTATGGGCCGTGATTAGGACTGTTCTAAGTCGAGGGTAGTCCAAGGGGCCGGGATTGGGAACACCAAACCTGCCGACGTGAAAAAGTCGCTATCCGGCTGTTGCTTTCGATCGCGCTCACGGCAGCAAGCAGCCCGCGCACCTGCGCTTCGGAAATGTTCCGGGTGATGAAGACGATGCGGCTGCCATGCTCGCCGTCCGGCCAGGCAGCGAGTTCCACCGGCGGATGCGCGAGGTGCTGCACGAACTGCACCAGCACCGGCCCGCGGCAGCCCTGGACGTCGAGGAAGCCTTTGACCCGCAGCAGGTCCGAGCCGCGCAAGCGCGACCAGCGTTTCCATCGTGCGCGCGAAGGACGCCCACTTGAGCGGCAGATTGTCGGTGACCACGAAGCTCGCGATGCCGTCCGAATGCTCGGCTTCGGCCACGAAGGCGGAGCGCTCGCCGGTCTCGATGCCCTCGATCAGGCAGGCCGGATCGACGTGGCCCTCGTTCGCCACAATGATCTCGGCATGCGAATTGAGCTCGCGAAGCCGCACGCGCAGTCCATCGTCGGCGTCCGGATGGGCGAGATCGGTCTTCGACAGGATCAGGCGATCGGCGAGGATCACCTGCTTGCGCGATTCCGACGACCAGCCGATGGTTTCGAGGCCGGTCGCGGCGTCGACGACCGTGACAACGACCTCGACGAAGAATTCGCCGCCGAGCGCGCGGTCGGTCGCAAAGGTCTGCAGGATCGGCGCGGGGTCGGCCATGCCGCTGGTCTCGATGACGATGCGCACGAACGGCGGGATCTTGCCGCGCTCGCGATCGATCACGAGATTGCGCAGCGCGTTCTGCAGGTCGGTGCGGGTGACGCAGCAGACGCAGCCGTTGCCGAGCAGCGTGGTCTGGTCGGTGGAGTCGCGGATCAGCGCGTCGTCGATGCCGACCGCGCCGTATTCGTTGACGATGACGGCGGTGCCGCGGCCTTCCGGCGTCGCCAGGAAATTCCGCAGCAGCGTGGTCTTGCCGGCGCCCAGGAAGCCGGTGAGCACGGTGACCGGGATGCGTCCCCCGCGCGCGTGCTTGAGGCGCCGTCCGAACGGGCCCGCCGCGCGCGAGGGGAAGAGTTCAAGCGCTGTCAGAAATCCATCTCCAGGATGTAGAGGCCGCCGGAGAAGCGATCGACCGTGTAGACGATCTCGCGCTCGTCGACGAACACGTCGTTGAGCTGGATCGACGCGTATTTCGACAGCGCCGGTCCGGGCGGCACGAAGGTCGCGACTTCCTTCGGCTGATAGGCATTGGAGATGTCGTAGGCGCGCAAGCCGCCGTTGAAGAACGTGCCGAGGATGATCTGGTCCGACTGCCACGAACACGGGCCCGGCGTGTTCTCGTGGATGTTGTGCGCGCCGAAGCGGCCGCCGCGGGTCTTGTAGTCGTCCGGGTTCGGCATCGGGCAGGTCGAGATCGGGACCAGATTGTTCTCGTCGCGAGCGTCGAGGATCCAGATCAGCTTCGGCCAGTCGGCGGCGTTGTCGGAGGTCAACTCGTCGGTCATGACCACCAGGCCGCGATCGAACAGCGGCACGATGGTGTGCGTGAAGCCGGTATAGGGCGGCGAGTTGTCGAAGCGGGAGATCGGCTTCGGCTTCGACTTGTCGGAAATGTCCATGACGAACATGCCGGCGTCGAGATAGGCGAGGTACATCCGGTCCGGCCGCTGCGGATAGACGTTGGTGTTGTGCGCGCGGTTGCCCTTGTCGAGCGCGGGCTTCTGGTGACGGGCGGGCGGCGGCTCGTTGTCGCCCTTGCGCGTGCCGGGCAGCCACCAGCGGCCGACTTCGGTCGGCTTCGAGGGATTGCGCACGTCGAAGCAGCGATAGATCTGGTCGTCGAGCGGATGGTTCGGCTCGAAGTCGGCGCGCGCCGGACGCCATGTGGACGTATTCGCCGTCGGCGAACCAGAGCTGGTGCACGCCGCGCGAGAACGGGCCGGAGCAGTCGACGAACGCGATCGACTTCGGATTCTCCGGCTTCGAAATATCGAACAGCTCGAAGCCGGCCGGCTTCTGGCCGACCTTCTGGCACTGATAGGCGACCGCCATCACGTTGCCGGTGATCTCGAGCGAGTTCGAGCGCATGTAGCCCTGCGGCAGGTCGGTCTGGCAGACCACCTTGGGCTTGCGCGGGTCGGAGACGTCGACCGCGGTGAAATTCTTCGGCGCGCTCTCATGCGCCAGCCAGATGATCCGGCGGCCGTCCGGCGCGATCTGCATGGACATGCCTTCGCCCATGCCGCCGAAGCCGTCGAGCGTGTGCTGGGCCAGGAGCTTGAAATTCCAGGCGACCGGGTCGTAGGCGGACTGCTGCAGCGGGCTATCGGTGACGGACATGGACTTGCTTCCTCCAATTGGTGCGGGCAGGGTTTAGCGCGTTTTCGCCGGGGTCGTGAAAAGGCCGGCGCGAGCGGCGCCCGGCCCGTCTGACGTGCAATGCCGCTGCCTTGAATGGCGACTGAGCGACGCTGCTAGCTGCTGGCCTTGGCCCAGAAATCCGGGCGCAACGCCTTCTTCCAGTCCGGCATGGCGTCGATCTTCTTCTCGCGCAGGAGGATTTCCGCCTCGCCCTGCAGGTACTTCTGCAGGTCGGCCGGGAAACCGGGGCTGACCTCGACGCGCGCGAGCGCCTGCGCGAACGTGTCCTTGCTGAGCTTGTAGCCCTTGCCGGTGAAGAACGAATAGATCACGTCCGCCACCTTGCCGGGGTTGTTCTTGAATTCGGCCGCGACGTCCTGCCAGGCCTTGAGATAGGCGATCACGGTCTCCGGATGCTTGGCGACGAAATCCGGCGTCGCCGCCATCAGCACCGGCATCCGGTCGAAGCCGGAGAAATCGAGGATCGAAATCGCCGATGCCGTCGGCGACGGCGATCGCGTTGTAAGGCTCGACATTGACCATGGCGTCGACGGTCTTCGCCGCCATGGCGGCGATCATGTCGTTGACGTTCATCCGGACTTCCTGGAAGTCCGATTTGCGGACGCCGAATTTCGGTCCGATCGTGTCGACGAACACGTTGCCGACCGACGATCCGACCTGGTTGGCGACCTTCTTGCCTTTGAGGTCGGCGACGGACTTCAGGTTCAGGTCCTTGCGGGTCACGACCTGCGCGGTCTTGCCGACATATTCGATCAGCGCGATCGCGACGAGGCCGCCCTTGTCGTGTCCGATCAGGAACGACTGTCCGGCATAGGTGCCGAGGTCGACCTGGCGGCCGACCATCTGCTGCATGGTGAGGTTGCCGGACGGCACGGCGAATTCCTGGAATTTCACGCCGCGCTTTTCGAGCGCGCCCGATCGCATCAGGTAATAGGTCGGCATGCCCCAGATGTTGGTCTGGTAGCCCTGACGGACGGTCGCCAGCTGCGCGGACGCCGGCTCGCGCGCCGAGCCCGAGCGCCAGCGCGCTCGCTCCGGTGGCGGCGAGATATTGCCGGCGCGTCAATGCGTGCTTGTTGGTCATGGTCGTTTCCTCCTGTTCGCATGTTCTGTCGTTCGTTGCATGATCTTGTCCGAAAAGTCCTGCTGCAGTCCGAATTCCATGATGGTCGAGGCGACCTCGTCGCGGGTCTGGATGATGATCTTGCCGAGCTCGGCCGGCGTCGACGCCTCCGGGATCGAGCCGCCTTTCTCGATCATCTCCTTGTATTCGGGCATGGCGACGATCGCGGCGATGTGACGGTTCAGCTCGGCGATGATCGGCTGCGGCGTTCCCTCGCGCGCGCAGATGCCGAGCCAGCCGAAGCGAACGAACGGAATCTTGCTTCTCGACGAGCGTCGGGAATGTCCTTCGCGCTCGCCAGCCGCTCGGTGCTGGTGATGCCGATGACCTTGAGCTCCTTGCTGTCGTGCAGCGGCAGCACCGCCAGCGTCGGCGAGACGTAGATGTGCACGCGTCCGGCGATCAGGTCCGGCATGATCTGCGGGCCGGTGCGGAACGGGACGCGGTTCAGCGAGATGCCGGCCAGCCGTTCGAGCTGGCGGACGAAAATCTCCTGCGCCGAGGCGGCGCCCAGCGTCCCGTAGCTGATGGCACCCGGATTGGCCTTGGCATGCGCGATGAAGCCGTCGAGATCGTTGACCGGCAGCGCGTTGGTCATCGCGATGCCGTAGTAGTATTTCGAGATCAGCGAGATCGGCGCGAGGTCGGTCAGCTTGAACTGCGGATTGCGGTAGGCCGCGGTGTTGATCAATTCGAAATGCGTGCAGAGCAGCAGCGTGTGGCCGTCGGCCGGCTGCGAGATCGCGTCGCGGGTGGCGAGCATGCCGGCCGCGCCCGGCTTGTTCTCGACGATCACGCGCTGCTTGAGGATCGTGCCGAGCTTGTCGGCGATGAAGCGCGCGGGAATGTCGGTCGGCCCGCCGGCGCCGAAGCCGACGATCAGCCGCACCGGCCGCGTGGCGTAGCTCTGCGCATCGGCGGCGGTCGTCGCGACGAGCGCGAGCGCCGTCAGGCCAAGACCAAGCAGCAGAGCAGGGCGGCGAATTCGCATCGAAGCATTTCCTTCCATGACGACACCGGATTGTTCCGGTCTTGTTGTTCGGCGGCTGCGATCCGGCCGGTCACGCCGCGTGCGTGTCGTGCGGCGTTTCTTGCCCGAGATGGCGCAGCAGCAGTTTCTGGTAGTCCAAAAATTCCACGCTCAGCGGATTGCGCGGCCGCGGCAGCGTGATCGCGACTTCGGTCTTCACCGTGCCGGGATGCGGGCTCATCACGATCACACGGTCCGCGAGATACACCGCCTCGGCGACATTGTGGGTCACGTAGATCACCGTCTTGCGCGTTTCCCGCCAGACTTCGGCGAGCAGCTGCTGCATGGCGTCGCGGGTGAGTGCGTCGAGCGCCGCGAACGGCTCGTCCATCAGCAGCACCGCGGGATTGTAGGCCAGCGCGCGGGCGATGGCGACCCGCTGCTGCATCCCGCCGGAGAGGTGATGCGGATAGGACTGCGCGAATTTCTCGAGCTTCACGAGCTTGAGCTGCTGGAGCGCGATCTCATCGCGCTCGGCTTTCGGCGATGCCCTTCATCTCGAGCCCGAACGCGACATTGCCCAGCGCCGTGCGCCACGGGAACAACTGCGCGAAATCCTGGAACACCACGCCGCGGTCCATGCCGTGGCCGGTGACCGGCTTGCCGTCGATGCGGATCTCGCCGCCGGTCGGCGTCAGGAAGCCGGCGATGATGTTGAGCAGCGTCGTCTTGCCGCACCCGGACGGGCCGACGAGGCAGAGGAATTGCGACTGCTCGATATCGAAGCTCGCGCGCTCGACGCCCGTCACCTTGCCGGCGGGCGTGTCGTAGGTGAGCGAGACGTCGCGGACTTCGATGTGAGCCATTTTCTGATGCGCCGGCGGATCAGGCGTTTGCGCCGCGGCGACGGCGCGAGCGCCTGCCGCAGGATGTCGAGCGCGGGCTCGGAGCCGTCGAGCGTGCGATAGGTGCGCCGCTTGATCTTCCAGCCTTGCGGCGTGCGCACAAGCTCCCAGCGGTTGGCGCCGACGCGGTGGATGCGATAGCCGCGCGACGCGCCGTGCGCCGGGCACCTCGATCTCGTCGGCGGTCGGATGCGGCGCGAGGATCTGCAGATAGGACGTGACCACGGCGCGGTCGCCGTCGATCGTCACATGCGGCAGGCCGGCGAAATGCGCGAGGCCGCCTTTGATCGCCTGGCCATGCTCGGGGCGCGTCACGATCTGCGGAGATCGCCTGGTTGCCGTCGGCGCGCTTGGCGCCGCCGAGATCGAGCATGGCGTCGTCGACGAAGATCGACTGGATGTAGGGCTGCGCGCCGGTGTCGGCGCTCGGCGGATGGCTGGCGATCAGATTGTAGATTTCGAGGCGATCCTCGATGGCGCGGATGCGATCCTCGATCGTCTTCGCCGCGTCGGTCCGCATGGCGTCTCTCCCTGCGGTTGTTGGCCGGGATGCTGCCATGGCGGTCTTGTTGCGCCAAGGTCGGTTGCAGCCGGCTGCCAGCGGCCTATCGCCGCCACGGCGCGCGCCAGCGCCGGTCGGCGAGGATCGCGTGCGCGGCATTGTGGCCGGGCGCGCCGGTGACGCCGCCGCCGGGATGCGCGCCGGCGCCGCAATGATAGAGCCCGGGCAGCGGCCCACGATAATCGGCGTAGCCGAGCATGGGCCGCGCCCAGAACAGCTGGTCGAGCGACATCGCGCCGTGCGAGATGTCGCCGCCGACGAGGCCGAACATCTGTTCGAGGTCGAGCGGGCTCAGCGCCTGGCGGCCGATCACGCTCGCCTTGAAGCCCGGCGCGTAGCGGTCGACGGTCGCGATCATCAGGTCGGCGACCTCGTCGCGGTGGTCGTTCCAGGAGCGGCCGTCGGGCAAGCTCCGGCGCGACGTGCTGGCAGAACAGCGTCGCGACATGCGCGCCCTTCGGCGCCAGCGTGTCGTCGAGGGTCGAGGGAATGACCAGCTCGACGATCGGCTCCCGGCTCCAGCCGTGCGCGCGCGCGTCGGTATAGGCGCGGTCCATGTAGCCGAGGCTCGGCGCCGATCACGATGCCGGCGGTGTGGTGGTCCGCGAGCGTGCGGCCCGGCAGCGCGGTGAAGCTCGGCAGTTCGGAGAGCGCGAGGTTCATCCGGAAGGTGCCGGAGCCGCAGCGGAACTCCTGCATGCGGCGCAGGAACTCCGGCGTCGAGCGCGCCGTCCGGGACCATCGAGGTGTAGAACAGCTTGAGATTGGCGTTGACCGCGACCGCGTTGGCGCGGATGACGCGGCCGTCGCTGCAGCACCACGCCGCGGGCGCGGCCGCCCTCGACCAGCGAGCTCGCGCACCGGCGCGTCGGTCTCGATCTCGACGCCGTGGCTCGCCGCCGCCTTGGCCATGGCCTCGCTGATCGCGCCCATGCCGCCGATGGCGTGGCCCCAGACCCGGCGCTTGCCGTTCACCTCGCCGAAGGCGTGGTGCAGCAGCACATAGCCGGTGCCGGGCGTGTAGGGGCTGCCGTAGAAGCCCACCACCGCGTCGAAGCCGAACAGCGCCTTCACCAGGTCGTTCTCGAACCAGCTGTCGAGATGCTCGCCCGCCGAGCGGGTGAACAGGCCGTAGAGCGTGCGCAGGTCGGCGTCGGACAGGCGCCGGAGCTTGCGGCCGAGCGCGCCGGCCTTGATCAGCTCGCCGAGGCCGCCGATGCCATGCGCCAGGTTCGGCGGCGCCTGCAGGACCAGCTCGCGCAGCACATCGACCGCCATGTCGATCTCGCGGTCGAAGGCGGCATAGCGTTCGGCGTCGCGCGGGCTGAGCTTGGCGATCTCGGCTTCGGTCCGGCCTTCGCCCGAGAGGAGATAGCGGCCGTCCGGCGCGGGCAGGAAGTTCTGCGCGCGCCGCTCGACGATCCTGCAGCCCGTGCTCGTGGAGGCGCAGGTCGGCGATGACCTTCGGGTTGAGCAGGCTGACGGTGTAGGCGGCGATCGAATTGCGGAAGCCCGGGTAGAACTCCTCGGTTACCGCCGCGCCGCCGACGATCGGCGCGGCGCTCGACCACCTTCACCTTCAGCCCGGCCATGCCGAGATAGGCGGCGCAGGTCAGCCCGTTATGGCCCGCGCCGACGATCACGACATCGTATTGTTGCATGCCTGTGCTCATCGATTGGGCACGACCGGCGTGATCGCCTGCATGCTTCGCATCACAGACCTGCGCACGCGATGTTGAAATCATCTCGTCGGCTCTTGCGAATCCCGATTGCTGCCTTATTGACACGCCCAGTTGTCTTCGCTCATAAGGAACCGTCACGCCGCATGCCCGTTGAATCCGGCATCTCGATCCCGGACCTTACAGGCGGTGCGCCAGCGAACCCTAGTCACATCACGCCGCTCTGGAAATACACGTAGTCTCGTGCCCAAACGACTTGTCTTGCCCAAACGAAGTCCGCCGTGGCGTCGCCGGTTTCGCGTTGGCCGCTCCAAGACCGGTCTTGGCTTGTTTGCCCTGAAGCCGATCAGGCGGGGCGAGTTCATCGCCTACTACTCGGGCCCGCTGATCACGAACGCGAGGGCCGACGAGCTCTGGACCAAGTATCTGTTCGAGGTCAACAACCGCTGGACCGTCGACGGGTCCGGCCGCCGCAACATCGCGCGCTACATCAATCACTCCTGCAAGCCGAACGCCGAGGCCGACGTCAGAAAGCACAAGGTCTTCATCGCGGCGATCAGGACCATCCATCCCGGCGACGAGATCACCTACAATTACGGCAAGGACTATTTCAAACCTTCATCAAGCCGCATGGCTGCCGCTGCGTGGGCTGCAAGCACAAGCGGCCGTGAAGCGGTCGGAAGCGCGGCAGCCGCCAAGCGGCGCAAGAAGCGCCTCGCCAAGAAGCGCGCTCGACGGTCGCGCCTAGTCCTTCGGTCTCGAATCCAAGAAACGCCGCGATCTTCGGATCGGCCTTGAGCCGCGCGAGGTCGTCGGCCGTCGGCAGTTGCGGCTTGTCGCGCTGCGCATTGACCATGCACAGGAAGCCCAGCGGCTCGCCCTTGGTGGCGCGGAACTGGTGCCAGGTCATCGGCGGCACGGTGACGAGGTCGCGGGTCTCGATCGAGCGGACTTCGTCGCCGACCAGGCAGTGGCCGCGCCCGCGCAGGATCAGCACCGCATGCATGTGCTCGTGCCGCTCCAGCGTCGAGAAGCCGTCTGCCGCCATTTCGAAATAGCGCAGCTCGCCGTTCATGGCGGGGTCGGAGAACAGGGTCTGCCGGGTGATCGCCTTGAACAGCGCGCGGTCGTCCTCCTTGTAGGGGAGGAGGTCGACGCTGTCCCAGCGGTAGTCGTCGGTCGCCTTGCGGTGGATCGGGCGCTCGCTCATTTGGGTTTCCAGGCGTTCAAGCTTTCCAGGCTTGGACCTCGGCCACGAAGGCGGCCGTCGCCTCGGTCAGGCGCTCGCGCGCCTCGAGCAGGCCGCCGCCAATCAGCAACATGATATCAGCGCCGTAGAATTCAAGCATCTCGCCGACGCGCTCGCGGCTCATGCCGCCGGCCGGAACCGGCACGCAGGGCCGCAGGCCCGTCGCGCTGTTCCAGCGCGCGCCGGGCGATCTCCCGGCAGGTCTCGGCCGAATAGCCGAACCGCCCGCCATGATTGGGGAAGACGACTGCGTCGGCGCCCAGCATCCGGAACAGGCCGCCGAAATGGAAGGGCGGCGAAATCCGCGCCGCGCCCGCGAGCGACGGATGGGTGAGGAAGGCCATGTCGGGATTGTCGGCGACCAGCCGGTGGAAGTTGGAGACGCCGGAGACCATCGGCGCGACCATCACGGTGTCGATGCCGGCGTCGCGCGCGACCGCGATCTGCGCGCGCATGGCGTCGAGATCGCCGGTGATGCTCGGCACGTAGTGCGCCGTCGAGCCGCGCAGCGCCGCCGCGATGGCGGCGACGCGGGCCGCGAACGGCGAATAGGACTGATCGGCGAGGCCGTGATCGTCCTTGATGTAGTCGATGCCGCCGTCCGCGAAGCGGCGCGCGAGCTCGGCGAGCTTCGCCGGCGGCAGGCCCTGCGGCTTGATCGCGGAGCAGGTCAGCGCGCGCCGTCCGGCGCCGACGCGCCGCCGCAGCCCGTCGAGTCCGTGACGCGGGCCGCCGAACATCGCGGCGACGTCGTCCGGAATCTCGGCGTCGTGCAGCACGACGTCGTCATGGATGGAGGTGTTGCCGAACAGCATGTTGACGAGCTGGCCGGCGTCGCGGCCGACGGTCGCCGCCGACAGGGAGATCCGCGCCTCGAACAAGCCCGCGCCGATCTCGCGGACGTCCTCGACGCGCCCGACGATCTCGGAGAGGACGTAGTGGTCGTCGATCGCCGCGAGCGGCATCTCGACGCTCTGCTCGACAGCGATCGCTGCGCGCGCGCTCGTCGATCGATTTGGCGTCGCAGCGGATGTGATAGATCGCCTGCAACCGGGCCACGAGGATACCCTGGAAGCCGATCGCTGCGGTCAAGGCGCGCGCAGCGCTGCGCCGTTCAGGCGCCAGGCGACGGCGCTTGAGAGATCGCCGATCAGGTTGACCGTGACCAGCGAGCCGACGGTGGCCAGCCAGAGGACGAACCAGGCGAGCAGCAACAGCAGCACGATCACGGTGACCGGAATGAGGATCGGCGACAGCAGCATGACATCGACCGGGCGTAGCGTGCGGGTTCCGGTGCGGAACAAAACGGCCGCTTCGGCCGAGCGGATCGTCGCGTGCCCGATCAGTCGCAGTGGAATAATGCGGGCTTCCCGTGGCGGGGTCTGTCGTTCGGTCATGGCGCGATCGATGCTCCGGCTTGCGATGATGCGCGTCACAAGGCACACTCAACGTGGCGGTGTTTTTACACCACGCAACGCATCGGAACAAGAGCGGAAGTTCTGGCTCGTTAACCTTTGGTATCGTCCGGTACGGCGGACAACGAGCAGCGGTCCCAGATCATCTTTGTACAAGCCCAAAGTACGCGATTCTTTGCTTCCGAGCGACGACTTTAGAGCTATTCCGAGCCGGCGATGCCGGCCTGCTGCACCAGCTTGCCCCAGCGGGCGATCTGCTGCGGCAGGAAGCCCTTTAATTGGGCAAGTGACGGTGACGTGACAGGGATCATGCCGAGCTTGACGGTCTGCTCGCGCATCTCCGCCGTCGCGGCCAGCGCCGTGAGTTCCACATGGAGCTTTTGCAGGACGGCGTCAGGCGTCTTCGCCGGTGCCATGAACACGGTCCAGGACACCGCTTCGAAACCGGGAACGCCGGCCTCGGCGATCGGCGGGATGTCGGGCGCGCTCGGCAGCCGGACCGTCGAGGTCAGTCCCAGCGGGCGGACGGTGCCGGCGCGGATTTGCTGCATCGCGGAAGACGGATCGGCGAACACGAGCTGCACGTGACCGGCGACGACGTCGTTCAGTGCCGGCGGCCCGCCCTTGTACGGCACGTGGGTCATCTGGATTCCGGTCATGCTTTTGAGCATCTCGCCGGAGAGATGCAGCGTCGTGCCGGTTCCGCTGGACGCATAGGAGAGCTTGCCGGGATTGGCCTTGGCGTAGTTGATCAGGTCGGGGATCGATTTCACCGGCAGCGATGGGTGCACGACCAGCACCAGCGGAATGTCGGCGACATAGGCCACCGGCAACGAAGTCGTTCGCGGTGTCGTAGGGCAGCTTCTTGTAGAGCGTCGCATTGATCGCAAGCGGGCTCGGCGACACCAGCACGGTGTGGCCGTCCGCCGCCGCGCGCGCGACCGAATTGGCGGCAAGCACCGTGCCCGCGCCCGGCCGGTTCTCGACCACGAACGGCTTGCCGAATTTCTCGGAGAGCTTCTGCGCAAACGCGCGCGCGTAGATGTCGATCGCGCCGCCGGGCGCGAACGGCAGCACGAAAGTGACTTGGCGCGACGGATAGTCCTGCGCACTCTGCGCGCGCGCGGACGAAACCGCGTGGGCGGCAAGCAGGGCGAACATGCAGGCGAGAGAAAATCCGCGCATCATTGGGTGTCCTCCGGATTTTCTATCGTTATACCAGCGTAACTCATGATCGGTACTCTCTCCGCGTCATGGCCGGGCTTGTCCCGGCCATCCACGTCTTGAATTCTGATCCACGAAGCAAGACGTGGATGCCCGCGCCAAGCGCGGGCATGACGGAGCAAGAGCATCGCATCAGGCCTTCGCCGCGCGCACCATGCCCCAGCGCTGCACGGTGGCGCGCTCGATCGAGCCGAACACCAGCCGCTCGAACACGAAGCCGATGAAGCCGATCACCACCAATGCCGCCAGCATCACCGCGGCGTTGAGGAATTCCTTGGCGTCGTAGATCACCCAGCCGAGACCCCAGTCGGACGAAGCGAGCATCTCGGCGCCGACCACCGCGATCCAGGCGCGCAGGAACGCCTGCCGCAGTCCGGTGATGATGAACGGCGAGGCGCCCGGCAGGATCACCTTCCAGAACAACGCGTTCTCGTTCGCGCCCATGGCGCCGGCGGCGCGCAGCCAGAGCTGGTTGACCGAGCGCACGCCCGACCATGCGTTGAGCATCATCGGGAACAGCGCCGCATAGAACACGATCAGGATCGAGACCGTGTTGCCGAGCCCGAACCACAGGATGAACACCGGCACCCAGGCGAGCGACGGGATCGGCATGAAGGCGCTCGCCAGCGGCATGAAGAAGCCCTCGACCGGGCGGAAGCGGCCCATCATGATGCCGAGCGGGATTCCGATCACGACCGCAAGTCCGAAGCCGCACATCATGCGGTAGAGCGTCATCGCCGTGTGCTGCAGCATGGTGCCGTCGAGGAGCAGCGTCCACAGCGTCGCCGCGACCTTTCCCAGCGTCGGCAGCAGCGCCGGCGCGAAATAGCCCGAGCGTGCCGTCGCCTCGTAGCAGGCGAGCACCACCAGGATCGCGATGGTGCCGCGCAGGATCGAGCGGGTGCGGTCGGAGATGGGCAAGGAGGCGATCATGACTGCATCATCCCCCAGCGCACGACGGTGTAGTGCTCGAGCCGTTCGAACACGAGCTTCTCGAGCGCGAGTCCGATGATGCCGATGACGGCGACGCCGGCGAGCATCACGTCGGTGTTGAGGAATTCGCGCGCGCCGAAGATCAGCCAGCCGAGCCCCCACGGCACGGCGGCGAGCAGCTCCACCACCACAAGAATGCGCCACGCCTGCGCGAGCCCGAGCCGCAGGCCGGTGAAGATGTAGGGCAGCGAGCCCGGCAGGATCACGTGCCGGAACAGGCGGCGCTGATCGGCGCCCATCACCAGCGCCGAGCGCACCCATATTTCCTTGACCGCCTTCACCCCGGTCCAGGTGTTGAAGATGATCGGGAACGCCGAGACGAAGCCGACCAGGAGGATCGCGGAGAAATTGCCGAGCCCGAACCACAGCATGAACAGCGGCGCATAGGCGATGCCGGGAATCGGCGCGGCGATCGAGACCAGCGGCAGGAGATAATCCTCCGCGCGCTTGGAGCGGCCCATGGCGATGCCGACAGTGACGCCGATGACGCCCGCCATCACGAAGCCCGCGGCGAGCCGCAACAAGGTTTCTGCCACGTGGTGCGGCAGGATGCCGGCGACGGTGAGGCGCCAGAATGCCGCGGCGATCTCCTCCAGCGTCGGGAACAGTCGCGCCGGGAACACGCCGGCATGCGCGGTGATCTCCCACATCGTGCCGAGCACCAGGAACGGGAACGCGGTGCGCGCCGCCGCGCGCAGGCGGGATTCGGTGCGGGACGGTGCGGTCGTGCGGACGTCAACGGTGGAAACGGCGTCGGTCATGGCGAACCCGGTCGCGCCTTGGCCTTGGCAGATGATGTGAGGGTAGGGTGCTTAGGGGGGCGCGGCAAGTAAGCGAGATGCGGCATTTGCGATGCAATGGTGCCGCGCGCATCTTCTCTCGCCGTCATCCTGAGGTGGCCGCGAAGCGGCCCTCGAAGGATGCACGGCCCCGACTCCCGGCGCGACACGGGCCGTCGTCCTTCGAGGCCCTCGCTGCGCTCGGGCACCTCAGGATGACGGGTAGAGAGCGATCACGCATCATCCTTCTCGCGAGTCATAAAGATCTCCGAATTCCGCGCACGCGGCACCGGTTGGATTGCGGATGCCTGGCGTGCGCGACGGCGGAGCCCTTATTGAGGAATGAGGAGCTTGGCTCTTCGGTGCGCCACTATTCTCGAATCAAGGGCGGTATCGGCGGACGGCGTTTTGTGTTCATTCAATTCACGCAGCAAAGCGAGGATAAAGCGGCTGAGTTTGCCGTATATGTCCTCTATGGAATCTACTCGTACAGAGCGGCTGAAGATTCCGCTCACATCGGTTTTGATAGGCACGCCAATAATCTCGACGTTTTTCTCTGCTTCAATGAGGGCAACCACGTCACGAAAATGGCGTGCAGTAAAATAGCTGATATCGTCACCTCGCTTACTTATATATGTCCCGCTGGGGTCTCCATCGGTAACGACGAACATAACCCGGCGTTTGGCCCGGCTCTTCTTGAGCCGTTCGTAACACCACATGGTGGCTTCACCGTCGTAACCGAAATAATGCATGCCTGTGTTCAGGATGGCGCACAGGCGGTGTACTGTTGACAAATTGTGAGGTTCCTCGCGCGTCTTGAAGACGATGTAATGCATCGGACGATTGCGGCCGATGACATTCGGGACGATCTCGCCTGTTGTTGTATGACCGATAATTTCTGTTGCGACGTCACCCTTTGTCAAAAAGTCACTCAAACGGTCGGCGATCATGTAGGTGAGTTTATAGCGTTCATCGACTTGCATGGAGCAAGATACATCAAGCAGAATGGTGGCTATCGTTTCCTGCTCTTCTTGTGCCTCTTCGATCAAGTGCACTTCGGGCGGGCTGCTGACGGGGTCAATGACTTTTTGAGTCAAATAACCGAGCACGATTCCGCCTTCGTCCGATGGGACCCAACGCATGGTCGACTTCTTTGGCCACGTTTCTTTGGCATATTGAAGCCATGACCTTTGCGCCTTCGTCAGTTCTCGCCCGTGTTGCTCATACAGTTCTTTAATCGAGGTAGGCACGGTCCACACACGAAAGTCCTGGGCTCTTGTAATGCGGTCTGTGACGGCGGCCGAAGCCGGACGGTAATAACTAAGCGTGGGCCGCGCTCTACGTTCTGTTTTACGTTTCAGATTAGGCGCAGATTGTTTGCGGTCTATGCGTGATTTTTTGTCTTCGTCTTTATTCGTTGTGTCCGACTGTGCCTGTAGTTGGTTTCCACGGGTAGCGCGGATTTTTTCTTTCATCTCGCGATAACTTAATACGGTTTCGTCCGGCTCCTCTTGGAGAAGCGGGAAAAACGCCGCCACGATTTCGTTCAAATCACCCAATCCGCCGCCAAAGAATTTGGTGAACTGCTGTCTTTGGTTGTGAATGCGTCGAATAAGCTTGGCATATTCAGGAGGTCTTCCAGATGTTCTAAAAATTCGGTCCTCTGTCAGCAGGGGCTCCAGCGCAACTGTTGTGGTGGCCAATGCGGGCATGGCCTCGCGCGCAGCGCGTAAAGTGATGAGAAAGGCCTGCAAATCATAGTTGATGATGTCGGGTTCGGGGGTGTTGAGAAGATATTCGTGTAGAGCGCCGAGATTTTTATGAATGCCGGCATATTCTTGGTATCTGCTTTGAACGAACGCGGCATAACCGATGACATCAATGCCAGCATCGAGCATATAGGCCGGACCTGAATGGGATGGTCTTATGGCCGTGAGAAATTCCATATCCAGAAAGTGCAAAGCGATCGCCCGCAAATCATAGAGGGCGTGTTCAGCTTTCGGATTCGACAGAATAACGGGTAGAAACCCGACAGAGCTGCCACTCTTTAGCCCGGCCAGGTTTCTCACTACGTCTTGCGGATTTGCTAACAGTCGTTTTTTTGGCATCGCCAAGCATAACTTATCTGAAAACCTTCGTCTCACTGAATGCTCGCCTCGGCTTATTTCCGACGACCGTCGGCCATTGTTGACCGCGTGGCCTCACAACGCGGGAGCGCATGACCGTTCGCCTTACAAGCAGACGTTAGGAGATGCCCCGGATATCCGCTTAGGGTGTCAGAGCAGTTCGGTCCTCATGTCCGCTAGTGAGACCCGTAGCGATCATTGCGATTCGGCCGCGAAGTGGTGACTTGCAGTGTGAGACACAAAACGAAAAGGCCCCTCCGTTTCCAGAGTGGCCTTTTCGTTCAGAACAGCCGTCACCGGCTATTGGGACGAAATCTCTATGGCGTCCAGCACCAACGCCGGCCGCTCTCTTCGAACCTGCACCATCTTCCTGTGTTCGGATTCACAATGAAGGAGCCCGCGACCGGCCCGGGCCCATAGTCTGCGGTTGATGCAGCGCCGAAAATCCCAAAGAGACCCGCACCAGAGTAGGCAGTGGCAACAGCCGCTCCACCGGCGACTGCGTCACGGCGGGCCGCTCGACGGTCCGCCCGGCGCGCCATACCGACGGTCCCATAGCCACCCACACCATAGTAGCCAGCGGTGCCAACAGCCGCTCCACCGACGACTGCATCACGGCGGTACGCTCGACGGTCCGCCCGGCGCGCCATCCCTACAGTCCCATAGCCGCCCGTACCATAGTAGCCGGTGGCGCCAACAGCCGTTCCACCGACCACTGCGTCACGGCGGTACGCTCGACGGTCCGCCCGGCGCGCAACACCGGCGACGCTCCCTGGCGTCAGTGGATTCCCAACCTGCGCATCTGCTTGCGTGATCAGACTGGATTCTCGGGTCGACGATATACTGTCGTTGGCGAACAGACTGATGACACCAGCGACTGTTGCCAGCGCCAATCGCGGCACTGTGAGTGTTCGAGTTGTCATGCGGATCTCCTTCGCAAATTGCCCCCGTGTAGCTAATTCTATCGCCCGATCGTCCAGCGCTATATTGACCTTAGGGATCGGCGCCATTGAGCTTAGGTTCACAATATTGCCCTTAGGTGTAATCTCAGCTTGCCGGCGCGCTTCGCGCATTTCTGCGATTTGCCGGATCCGTCCACGTCGTTTGTGCCGGAGTGGGCTCTTGGCCCGAGCAGACATGCATATTTGGTCGGTCAGTAGGGCCATACCTCGCTTCGTCACGCTGGCGTTGTGCGCCAAAGTCGAGGATAAAGCCGCCCACAGCGGTCCAACAAAGACAACGAATGTCTCAGTCTTCCCTCGACGAAATCGCGGCCAAGTCCACTGACGCCTCGCCACAATCGGCGACCGATGCGGCGGCCGCCGCGCCGCGGTCGCGGCTCGCCGACATCGCCATCACATCCGCGATCCTCATCGCGACCTTCGCGATCGGCCTCGTCGGCGGCTACGTCGGCAAGTTTCTGAACTTCCCGCTGCCCTGGATGACCGGATCGCTGCTGCTCACGGCCGCGCTTTGCCTCGCCGACGTGCCGCTGCGCTCGCTCTGGCAGGCGCGCGCGGCCGGGCAGTTCGTCACCGGTGCGGCGGTCGGCACGACGTTCACGCCGGCGCTGCTGGTGACGGTCCTCACGCTCCTGCCGATGATGATGCTCGGCGCGGTCATCTCCGTCGCCATCGCCGTGATGGGTTCGCTGATCCTGCTGCGGCTGGTGCCGATCGATGCCAAGACCGCGGCGCTTGCGACCATGCCCGGCGGCGTCATCGAGATGGCGAATATCGCCAAGCGCGTGAATGCCGACCCGCTGCCGATCATGGTCTTGCAGACCATGCGCGTCGGATTGACTGTCTGCGCCGCGCCGTTCGTCGTGAGCGCGCTGGCAGAGGCCGGTGCGCGCAATGTCGTGACGCAGGGCGAGGTGATGTCGTGGCTGACGGTGCTGGCGCTGATGGGCGCGTCGCTGGTCGGCGGGTTCTTCCTTGATCGCTTCAAGCTGCCGAACTCCTGGTTCCTCGGCTCGCTGCTGGTGATGTCGGCGCTCGGTGCGATGGGCCTGATCCCGGGGCGCGTGCCGGAGCCGATCCTGGTGATCGCGCAGGTCATCATCGGCGCGACGATCGGAACGCAATTCAAGCACGAATTCCTGACCCGGCTGTTGCGCCTGCTGCTGGCGTCGCTGGTGACGGTGCCGTTCGCGCTGGTGATGGCGGCGTTGGTGGCCGCGCTCTATTCCGTTGCTCTCGGCTTGCCGGTGACGACCCTGGTGCTGGCGCTGGCGCCGGCCGGCATCGCCGAAATGGCGCTGACCGGGAAAATTCTCGGCCTCGACGCGGCGCTGATCACCGGCTTCCAGATCGTGCGCATCGTCATGACGATGGGGCTCGCCGCCTGGGTCGCCCGCCGGTTCGAACGGCTGGTGGCGCGGCGGGCGCGTGACGCGTGAGCAAGCGGAAATCCAGAAGTCTTACCTTTTGACTCTGGGTCCCCGCTTTCGCGGGGACGAGCGAGAAATGAACCGAATCAATTTTGCGGGAACCTGGCCAAGACGATGCGGGCTCATTCATCCCAGGCTTGCACGACGGTCTGGCGAGCAATCTTGCCGTCCTTGAGCTCGATCATGGCCGAGCAATAGACCTTCATCCCTTCCGGGTAGGCGCAGATCTGCGTGAAGGCGAGCTGATTGCCGTCGCTGACACCGGTCTCGACCTTGTGCGTCATCGCACGGCCGCAAACGTCGTCGTGAAACGCGGCGATCGCGGCCTTGCCGTTGAGCTCGCGCGGTTTACTCGGTGGATTGCTGCGGTCGATGATCCGCATCACCGCGTCGTCGGCATAGAAGCTCGACAAGGCGCCGGCGTCGCGCGCCTCGATGGCGCGCTTGAGATCGGCAACGGTGACGGTCTTGGTGAGCGTGGGCACGGAGATCCTCCGAAACTGATTGTTGCGGACAGGGGCATTGAAAAGTTTCATGCGCCATCGTTCTTTACCTACTAGTAAGTAACTTGTCAACTAGTAGGTAAGTGAATAGAACGGCCGTTGGAATGAGCCTGATTCCTGCGCGGTTTTCGCGGACGGCCGCGCCGTCGGACGATGTTTAGAAAAAAAGGAGCGCCATGCCGCGGACGACATCCAATGCCGACACGCCGCAGCAAATCCTGGATGTCGCCGAGCGGCTGTTGCAGACGCGGGGCTACAACGCCTTCAGCTACGCCGACGTCGCGCAGGCGCTGCATGTGACGAAGGCGAGCTTGCACTATCATTTCCCGACCAAGGGCGAGCTTGGAAAGCGGCTCATCGAACGCTACGAGCGCGCGTTCCTGGCGGCGCTCGCGGAGATCGATCGGGTAAGCGCCAACGCAGGAGAACGGCTGCGCCGCTACGTCGACATTTATGCCGACGTGCTGCGCAACGATCGGATGTGCCTGTGCGGCATGCTGGCGGCCGAATACGCGACGTTGCCGAAGCCGATGAGGGCGGAGCTCAAGCACTTCTTCGACGAGAACGAGCGCTGGCTGGTGGCGGTGCTGGAGGACGGGCAGGCGTCGGGCAAGCTGCGCTTCGCGGGATCGGCGCGTGACATGGCCCGGCTGCTGGTGGGATCGCTCGAGGGCGCGATGATGCTGGCGCGATCCTACGACGATGTTGCGCGGTTCAAATCGGCGGCCGAGCGATTGCTCGCCGGCCTGGGTGCCGGGAAGTAGCGACGCCGCCACGGCCCTGACTGAAAAACCAGCCAAAATGTAGGGCCTGACTGGCTCGATCCTTTGCGGTCGCGGGAGCGGCCGCTGCGCGGTTGATACCGCGGCGCCGCTGGCTTAAACGACAGGCGGGTTTTTGTGGGGTAACCAGGAGACGGGTTCAATGGCGAATAGCACACAGAAAATCGGCTGGATCGGCATGGGCCGCATGGGGTCGTCCATGGCGGAGCGCCTGCTGAAGGCCGGTTACGACGTCTCCATCTGGAACCGCACCCGGTCCAAGGCCGAGCCGCTGGCGGCGAAGGGCGGCAAGATCGTCGACAAGGTCTCCGACCTCGCCGGCATGGACATCGTGTTCTCGATCGTCTCGACCGGCCCGGACCTCAAGGAGGTCTATTTCGGCAAGAACGGTCTGATCACCGGCCGCAACGGCAAGCTGCCGAAGATCTTCGTCGACTGCTCGACCATCGCGGTCGAGGATTCCAAGGACATCCGCGAAGAGCTCAAGAAGCTGGGCGCCGACTTCGTGGCGGCGCCGATCTCAGGCAACGCCAAGGTGATCAAGGCCGGCCGGCTGTCCGCCGTGCTGTCGGGCGCCGAGGCGGCTGCCAAGACCGTCACGCCGATGATGGAGGCGATCGCGCCGCAGGGCGTTGCTTACGTCGGCGAGGGCGAGCTCGCGCGCGTCTGCAAGATCGCGCACAACGTGATGCTCGGCGTGGTGATCGAGAACCTGATCGAGATCACGCTGCTCGCCAACAAGATGGGCGTGCCGCGGCAGGCCTTCCTCGCCTTCATGAACAACAGCGTGATGGGCTCGATGTTCACGGCCTATAAGTCGCCGGCGCTGGTCAATCTCGACTGGACCACGACCTTCACGCCGGAGCTGTTGCGCAAGGACATGGACCTCGGCCTCGAGCTCGGCCGCGACTGGGACGTGCCGATGCCGGTGACGGCGGCCGCCCGCGAAGTGTTGCAGGCGCATTTCGGCGCCGCGACGCTGCAGAAGAATCCGGACGAGTATCTGCAGAAGGACTTCGCCGCCATGATGGAGACCATGGCGCTGATGTCCGGCATGAAGCTCGAGAGCGAGAACAAGAACGTTCCGACGGGGTTGGAATCCTAAACCGTTCTACAGGGGATTCCGCTCGTCCCCGCGAAAGCGGGGACCCAGGCTATTCGTGATGCTGACCGCCTGAACAACTCTGGGTCCCCGCTTTCGCGGAGACGAGCGGCGAGGGTTGTTGCATGGATGAAATCCGCACCTCGTGCTGCATCGCCGGCGGCGGTCCTGCCGGCATGATGCTTGGCTTCCTGCTCGCGCGCGCGGGCGTCGACGTCGTGGTGCTGGAGAAGCACGCCGACTTCCTGCGCGATTTCCGCGGCGACACCATTCATCCCTCGACGCTCGAGGTGATTCACGAGCTTGGGCTGCTCGATGAGTTCCTCAAGCTCCCGCATCGGCGCGTGGAGCGTGCTGGCGGCATCGTCGGCGATACGCCGATCCAGATCGCGGACTTTTCGCACCTGCCGACGCGCTGCAAGTTCATCGCGATGATGCCGCAGTGGGACTTCCTCGATTTCCTTGCCGACAACGGCCGGCGCTATCCGCACTTTCATCTGCGCATGCGCGCCGAGGTCACCGGCCTGATCGAGGAGGCGGGCCGCATCGTCGGCGTGCGTGCGACGACGCCCGATGGCGAGCTCAGCGTCCGCGCAACGCTTGTCGTTGGCGCCGATGGCCGCAGCTCGGTGGTGCGCGAGCGCGCCGGCTTCAAGGTCGACGACCTCGGCGCGCCGATGGACGTGCTCTGGATGCGGCTGTCGCGGCGGGAGAGCGACGGTTCGGGCGCGTTCGGCCGCATCGCCGCCGGCAAGACGATGGTGATGCTCGACCGCGGCGACTACTGGCAATGCGCTTATGTGATCCCAAAGGGCGCGGCGGAAGAGATCAACGCCAAGGGCATCGAGGCGTTTCGTCAAGCCATCGTTTCCGTCGCCCCGCAGATGCACGACCGCGTGCAGGAGCTGCGCAGCTTCGACGACGTCAAGCTGCTCACGGTCAAGGTCGATCGGCTCGCGCAGTGGCACCGGCCGGGGCTGCTCTGTATCGGCGACGCGGCGCACGCGATGTCGCCGATCGGCGGCGTCGGCGTGAACCTTGCGGTGCAGGACGCGGTGGCGGCGGCCAACCGCCTGGCGGCGCCGCTCGCCGCGGGGACCATGAGCGAGGATGACCTCGCCGCCGTGCAGCGCCGCCGCATGTTCCCGACCCGGATGACGCAAGCCTTTCAGGTGTTCGCGCAGAACAACGTGCTCAGCGCCGTGCTCGGGAGCCGCACCACGCCGGTGCCGCCGTGGCCGGTGCGACTCGTCAGCGCCTGCCCGATGTTGCAGCGCATCCCGGCGCGGCTGGTCGGGCTCGGCGTGCGTCCCGAACATGTGCAGACGCCGGAGGCCGAAGGCCGCCCATGACGACGGAACCGTTGCCGACCGCAGCCGAGGCAGCCCATCTCAATGATGTGCTCCGCCGCGCCGGCGTGCTTGGCGACGGGCGCGTGCGCGCGGTCGAGGTGATCAGCACACGGCCGACGATCCTGTCGCACATCATTCGCCTGCGGCTCGACTATGAGGGCGCGCCGAACGACGCGCCGCCATCGCTGATCCTCAAGACCGCGCATCCCGACCGGCGTTCGCCCGGCTGGAACGCGGGTCGCCGGGAGGTCGCGTTCTACAACGATGTCGCCGGCGCGATGCCGCGGCGGGTGGTGCCGCGCTGCTTCGAGGGCCACTGGGAGGACAAGGCAGGAGAATCTACCTGGCACCTGCTGCTCGAAGACCTCACCGACACCCACGTCACGCCGACCACGTGGCCGGTCCCGCCGAGTACGCCGCAACGCGAGCGCATCCTGCGCGCCTGGGCGCAATTTCACGCCGCGTGGTGGGACGATCCGCGGCTCGGATCATCGGTCGGTGCGTGGAGCGACCGCGATGGCATGACCAGCTATCTGCAGCGCTTCGCGGAGGAACTTAAGCGCTTCAGCGATCGCCTCGGTGACCGCCTCTCGCGCGAGCGGCGCGATCTCTATGAGCAATTGATTGCCGCCGGGCCGCGTCTCAACGAACGCACGCTCAGCCATCGCCACATGACGATCGTGCATGGCGACGCGCATGTCTGGAACTGCTTCCTGCCCAAGGACGGCGCCGATGGCGACGTCCTGCTGTTCGACTGGGACAGCTGGCGGGTCGACACCGCGACCGACGACCTCGCCTATATGATGGCAATGCACTGGTATCCCGAGTTGCGACAGCGCGCCGAGAAAGCGGCGCTCGACCATTACCACGCCGAACTGGTGGCGAATGGCGTGCGCGGCTATGAACGCGCTGCGCTTGACGACGACTACCGCTTATCGGTGCTGTGGCACATAATGACACCGGTGTGGCAGGCGTCGATCAATGTCCCGCCGGTGATCTGGTGGAACAATCTCGAGCGCATCTTCATGGCGGTTGATGACCTTGGCTGCCGGGACCTGCTCGCATAACATCCCGCCGGGAGACGAAACGTGTTGAGTGCAGAGAAAAACAAAATCCTTACCCAGGTCGGCCCCGGCACGCCGATGGGCGACTATCTGCGGCGCTACTGGCACCCGATCGGCGGCGCGAGCGAGCTCGACGTCAATCCGATCAAGCCGATCCGGCTGCTCGGCGAGGATCTCGTCCTCTACAAGGACCTCGGCGGCAAGTACGGGCTGATCGACCGCAACTGTCCGCACCGCCGCGCCGACCTCTCCTATGGCTTCGTCGAGGAGACCGGTATCCGCTGCAATTATCACGGCTGGCTGATGGACGAGCGCGGCAACGTCATCGAGCAGCCCTACGACGACACCGTCAATCCGCGCGGCAAGGCGCGCGAGCGCTGTCTCGCCAAGGCCTATCCGGTGAAGGAATGCGCGGGGCTGCTCTTTGCCTATATGGGTCCGCAGCCGGCGCCCGAGCTGCCGGTGTGGGAGCCGTTCACCTGGGAAAATGGATTCCGCGAGGTGGTGCTCTCGGACATCCCCTGCAACTGGTTCCAGTGCCAGGAGAACTCCTGCGACCCCGTGCACTTCGAATGGATGCACGAGAACTGGAACACGCGGCTCAACGGTGTGACCGCGCCCTATGCCGCCAAGCATCTCAAGCTGGTGTTCGAGGAGTTCGACTACGGCTACGTCTACAAGCGCGTGCGCGAGGGCCAGAAGGACGGCGATCCGGTCTGGACCGTCGGCCGCGTGACGCTGTGGCCGAACGGCTTCTATCTCGGCAACCATTTCGAATGGCGGGTGCCGATCGACGACGAGAACACGCTCTCGGTGTGCTGGTTCTTCATGCGCGTGCCGAAGGGGCGCGAGCCTTACGTGCAGGACAAGGTCCCGACCTGGGTTTCACCGATCAAGGACGCGAGCGGCCGCTGGATCTCGAGCCACGTCATTAATCAGGACATCATCGCCTGGGTGGGGCAGGGCGTCGTCGCCGACCGCACCAAGGAAAACCTCGGTGCCTCCGATCTCGGCATCGCGATGATGCGCAAGCGGCTGTTTGAGGAATTGGATGCGGTCGCGAAGGGCGCCGAGCCAAAGGCGACTGTCCGCAACTCCAACGTGGCGAAGTGCATCGAGCTGCCGAACATCACCAAGAAGACGTCGACCGAAGGCATCACGCTCGCCGAGCACGACAACTATCCGCTGCTCAAGGCGCGGCTGAAGGGTTTCCGCCACTGCTTCGGTCAGCCGCCGGACGTGCGCAAGGCTTTCGCCGAGGCGATGGGGATCGCGCCTTAGTTTCAGCCGTCATTCCGGGGCGCCGCGAACTGCGACCGTAGCGACCTCACTCGCGGCAGCGCCGCTACTTCGCCAGTCCGATGGCTTTGAGCACGACCCTGAACTGCCGCTCCTGGTCGGCAAGGAAGGGAGCCATTTCAATTCCTGTCGCTGCGTCCTGGCCGTTGTTACGCAGGTCTTCCTTGAACTCGGGCGTTTCGACGAGCGCCGCCGTGACCTTCTTCCAATAGGTGAAGTGATCGGCCGGCATGTCCTTGGGGCCGATCAGCATCCGCCAGTTCAAGACGACGGCATCGTAACCGAGCTCGCGCCACGACGGCGTATCCTTCAGCACGCCCGGCTGACGCTCCGGCGAGGTCACGACCAGCGCGCGCATCTTGCCGGTTTCGACCATCGGGTTGACGATGTTGACGAACGACACCGACACGTCGAGGTGCCCGCCCAGCACCGCGGTCATCGCGTCGGTTGTGGAGTTGAAGATCACGGCTTTCATTTTTGTGATGTCGACGCCGGCCGCGGCCAGTCCCAGCGCCGCCGCGAGATGGTTGATCCCGCCGACCGACGAGCCGACTCCGAACGACAATGACTGCGGATCTTTCTTCATCCGCTCGATCAGGTCCTTGATGTCCTTGATCGGTGAATCGGGCCGAACCGACAGCGCGAGATATTCGGAGAACAACAGTTCCAGCGGCGTGAAATCTTTGTAGTGCTGCGTGCTGGCGCCGATGATGTGGTTGCTCAGCAGCGGCGTCGACGCGACCGCGATGTAGTGGCCGTCACGCGGGCGTTGCATCAGATAGTTCATCGCAAGCGTTTGCTGGCCGCCCGGCCGGTTCACGACGACGCTGCTGACCGGAATGAGCTTTCTCTCGGACAGGACACGCTGCACAATTCGCGCGGTGCCGTCCGGCGCGCCACCCGCTGCGGATGCGGAGATGACTTCGACGTTTTTTGTCGGCTTCCACTGCGCCATCGCGGGTGAGCAAATTTCAGCACCGACGACTGCTGCAATGATGAAACAAGCGGCAGCGCAACGCATGAGTTCCTCGCTTCTCGATCCTCGATGCAATCAAACAAGCGTTGGCATCGCCGCCAAACCGCGTTGTTGGCTGCACGACATCAACTTCCATTATGGCCTATGCAGTTGACATGCCAAGCGGGCTGCTGCGACTATCGATCATTCCTTTTGCGCAGTGATCGCCGGCACTACCAGGAGGGGTGCGGACGATCGCGCGCACGTGATCGTGCGCACCTGCATGGCGACGGAAGGCATCGAGCAAGCCGATGGGAATGACCGCAGTCGAAAAGGTGCTTGCGCTGAAGGGCGGTTGCGCCTCGGTGCGTCCCGGCGATGTGGTCGAACCCAATCCCGACGCCATCATGATCCACGACAACGTGGTCATCGGTGCGAAGCAGGAGCTTGATTCCATCGGCATCGACCGGATCGCCGCGCCCGAAAAGGTGATCATGGTCAGCGATCACGAGGTGCTCTACGGCAGCCTCGGCGCGGCAAAGATGGGCGCGTTCAACCGCGCCGCCGCCGCGCAGTGGGGCGTCGAGCAGTTCTACGACGTCGGCCGCGGCGGGCACGGCCACCTGTTCCCGATGGAGCGCGGGCTCGTTCTGCCCGGCATGATGTATTTCGACAACGACCGTCACTCGACCAATGCGGGCGCGATCGGCGCCTTCGGGCTTCGGATGGGGGCGGAAATATCGCGTGTGCTGGCAACCGGCACGAACTGGGTGATCGTGCCGAAGTCGATCAAGCTCGACGTGAGCGGCACGCCTGGATTTGGAGTCTATCCGCGCGACATCGGCTTCTTTCTTGCCAAGCAGTTCGCGCCCGGCGGAAAGTTCGAATGCGATCTCGACTATATCGCGCTGGAGTTCGCGGGCGCGACCGATCAGTTTCCGCTGTCGGCGCGCATTGCGCTGTGCAGTTCTCCGACCGAGATGGGCGCCTACGGCACGTTCTTTCCGCCCTCCGCCGCCATTCTCGACTACGCGCGGGCGCGTGCAAGGCGGGAGTTCACGCCGATCTATCCGGACGAAGACGCCGACTACGAAGCGCGGGTGTCGATCGATCTGTCGACGATCGAGCCGCAGGTCGTGCGGCCCGGCCATGTGTCGCGCGCCATCGACGTCTCCGAAGTCGCCGGAACGCGCGTCGACCACGCGTTCGTGGGGTCCTGCGCATCGGGGACGTTCGATGACATGCTGATCACCGCCGAAGTGCTGCGGGGCAAACATATCGCACCGCATGTGAGAATGTTCATCGCGCCGGGAACCGAGGACACCACCAAGCGGGTCGTGCGCGAAGGCTTGATGGAGGTCTTCATCGAAGCCGGCGCTGTCATGCTTCCCGCCGGCTGCGGACCCTGCAACGAAGGGGTCGTGGGTCCGCTCGACGGCGGCGAGGTCTCGATCTCCACGGCGACCGCGAACCTGCCCGGAAAGTTCGGGAACAAGGAGGCGAAGCTCTATCTCGGCAGTCCCGCAACCGTGGCTGCCTCCGCCATCGCAGGGAAGATCGTCGATGCGCGCGTCGCGGCGCCGCTGAGCTAGTCAGGGCAGACACGGGGGCAGCACTTTGGGCGAGAACATCTGGGTGATGCGCGGCCGATGCCACAAGTTCGGCGACAACGTTCCGCACGGCGGCGGCATCGTGCCGGGCTGGGTCCTGGCCGGCCGCGTGGTCGAGGCCGAGAAGATCATCCCGCATCTGTTCGAAGATATCGAGCCGGGATTCGACGCCCGCTGCAAACCCGGCGACATCGTCGTCGCCGGCAAGAATTTCGGCATGAGCCCCAAGATGAACGGCTTCGTGGCGATGCATGCGCTCGGCCTCGGCCTGCTCTGCAAATCGATGCCGTTCCTGGCTTATCGTGCCGCAGTCGGCGTTGGCCTTCGCGTGATGAGCGACTGCGAAGGGGTGACTTCGATCTGCGAAACCGGCGACGACATCGAGATCGACTATCGCAGCGGACTGTTCATCAATCACACGCGCAATATCGAGCGCGAGTTCCCGCCGATCCCGGAGTCGCTTCGCGAGCTGATCGAGCTGGGCGGCAACACAGGATGGCTGAAGCGCTGGTGGGCGACCAAGAACAGCGCCGCGGCGTCAGCGGCAGACCCGGTGTCTCCGTCCTGATGCCGAGAAGCGCGCCGATATGACGGACAAGGTGATCGTCGCCTGCGCGTTGTTGCTGGCCGCCGGCTATGCCTTCATGACCGAGCAGGTGACGACGCTTCCGTTTGGCGATCCGCTCGGGCCGAAGGCATTCCCGCGCATCTTGACCGCAGCCTTGCTGGTCACGGTCTTGCTGCTGCTATTCGAAATGTTTTTTTCAAAGGCTGGCAACAAGGCGGAGCCAGAGCCGGCGCCGCTGCCCGGCGAGGAGGCACAAGCCGTTCCCGATACCACGTGGGTCATCGTGGCAACGGCCGCGTTCACCGGCCTTTATTTCTTCCTGTTCGAGCCGCTCGGCTTTGTCCTCTCGACGTCCGCATATCTGCTTGCGATGACGATGTACTTCAATCCCGGGAAGACCGTCGCGAATGCGCTGGTGTCGCTGCTGTTGCCCATCGCCTGCTACGTGATCTTCAACCACGTCCTCGGCGTCGAGTTGGCGCGCGGCGTCCTTCCGCTGTAGCGCGCCATGATGGACAGCATCGACTACATCCTCCAGGGTTTTGCAGTCTGCCTGCAGCCGATCAATCTGCTTTACACCTTCATCGGCGTGCTGCTCGGAACCATCATCGGCGTGTTGCCCGGCATCGGTCCGGCCGCCGGCATCGCGCTCTTGATACCCATCACCTACGGAATGAATTCGACGTCCGCGATCATCCTGATGGCGGGGCTTTACTACGGCGCACGCTACGGCGGCTCGACCACGTCGATCCTGATCCGCACGCCGGGCGAAGCGGCGTCGGTGATGACGTCGCTCGATGGCTACGAGATGGCCAAGAAGGGACGGGCGGGCGCCGCTCTCGCGATCGCGGCCATCGGCTCGTTCATTGCCGGAACGATCGGCGTCGTCGGCATGACGCTGTTCTCGCTGCCGCTGACCTCGTTCGCGCTGAAATTCGGTCCGGCCGAATATTTCTGCCTGATGGTGCTGGCGATGACATCGGTGTCGTCGTTGACGGGCTCGTCGCCGGCAAAGGGGCTGCTGTCCACCGTCATCGGCCTGATGCTGGCGACGGTTGGGACCGACCTGCAGAGCGGTCAGTCGCGGTTCACGCTCGGCATCGCCGAATTCTCGGACGGCATCGGCTTTGTCGCCGTCGTGGTCGGCATGTTCGCAGTGGCCGAGGTGTTGCGGGCGCTGGAAAGCATTTGCCGCGGCGATGCACCACCCCCGATGCGGATATCCGGACGCCTGTGGCTGACGCGCGAGGAATGGCGCCGCTCCATCGGTCCGATCTGGCGGGGAAGCATCATCGGCTTCATCGTCGGCGTGCTGCCGGGCGCGGGCGGCGCGATTGCGTCGTTCTTCAGCTACATCACCGAGAAGAAGCTGTCCAAGCACCCCGAGGAATTCGGACACGGCGCCATCGAAGGCGTTGCCGGACCGGAGTCTGCCAACAACTCCGACACCGCCGGCGCAATGATCCCCTTGCTGACGCTTGGAATCCCCGGCGGCGGCACGACCGCCGTGCTGAGCGGCGTGCTGATCATGCACGGGATCCAGCCCGGCCCCAATTTGTTCGAAAAGCATCCCGATCTGGTGTGGGGCCTGATCGCCAGCATGTATGTCGGAAACGTCATGCTGCTGATCCTCAATCTCCCGCTGGTCGGTGTTTTCGTGCGCATGCTCTACATGCCCCAAGGAATTTTGTTCCCGCTGATCATCGTCATATCCGCGATCGGCGCGTTCGCGCTCAATTCCAGCACCACCGACCTCTACCTGATCCTGATCTTCGGCGTGCTCGGTTATCTGTTCGAAAAGGTCGACATTCCGATTGCGCCGCTGGTGCTGTCGCTGGTTCTCGGCGGCATGATGGAGCAATCGTTCCGGCAGGCCATGACGGTGTCAGGCGGCAATCCCTTGATCTTCCTGCACAGCAACGTCGCGCGTGTGCTCGTTGTGCTGTCGTTGATGGCGCTCGCGGCGCCGCTGATCGCACGCTTCTTCAGGAAACCGGCGCAAGCCTGATATCGGGACGACAACACGAGGACACGCATGAGCGAGATCGAAGCGAAACTCGATAAAATGGGTCTTTCCCTGTTCCCGCCGTTCAAGTTCCCGAAGCCCAACCGGCGCGGGTGCACGCGCGTCGGAAATATCATCTACCTGTCCGGGCATGGCGTGTTGGGCCTCAATATTCCGGGCATGCGCCTGCATGGCAAGCTCGGCGCCGACATGACGACGGAGGAAGGATACGCGATCGCACGCGTCTGCGCCGTCAAGATTCTCTCGACCTTGAAGCAGGAGGTCGGCGACCTCGACCGGATCGCGCAGATCGTGCGTCTCTATGGAATGGTCAATGCGGCGCCTGACTACCATCACATGCCGGCGGTGATCGATGGCGCTTCCGATCTCTTCTATGAGCTTTATGGGCCCGAGCGCGGATGCCACGCTCGCACGGCGATCGGTGTAGCGACCCTGCCGCACGGCAGCGCGGTCGAAATCAACGGTGAGTTTCTGGTCGAGGGGTGAGGCCCGCGCCGGAGTGCGCCAGGCGTTCGCTGGTACGAAAGGGATCGCTGTCGTTTCTTGGCAAGTCCGCAAGCGGAGGCGGTTGTTAATGTGCCCTTGTATCTGCACGGGACTGTTTCTGTGCGATGGAAGCGACTGAACGCCGAGGCCGATGGCCATCGGCCCCGGCGCTTGGCGATGTCGCCCGTCAGCCCTCCGGCTACAACCGTGGGAGAGCCAGGGATCTTCGCCACCGTCACGCACGACCGAACAGTCGGTGGAACCCAATCGTACGCACAAGGCAGGTTACCGTGACCGAGATCGTCTGTGGAGTGGATGTTTCGAAGCGCCGGCTGGACGCCCATGTGGCGCCATCGGGAACTTTCGAGAGCTTTGACAATGATGCGACCGGGATCGCCGCATTGGCCGACTTCTGTCGTCGGCAGGGTGTGCAGCTCGTCGCCATGGAAGCGAGCGGCGGTTACGAACGCCAACCGTTCTTGCTGCTGTGGGACGCCGGCATCCCGTGCGGCCTGACCAACCCCAAGAGCGTGCGGCGCTATGCCGAGGCCATGGGCGTCCTGGAGAAGACCGACCGGCTCGATGCCGGCGTCATCGCCCGCTTCGCGATCGCCAAAGGCCTCAAGCCGATGAGCCCGCCAAAGCCCACCCAGCAGCGGCTCAATGCCCTGGTGGCGCGGCTGCGGCAGGTCACCAACGACCTCACGGTCTACAAACAAAGGCGCAGCAGCGCGATGAACGCCGAGATGGTCGCCAGCATCGACGAGGTGATCGGCCTGCTCAAACGCCAGGCCCGTAGCTTGCAGGGCGAGATTGCCTCGCTCATCGACGATGATCCGCTGTGGTCGCGGCTCGATGCGGCAATGCGTGCCGTCAAGGGGGTGGCCAACCGTACCGTGGCGCGAACGTTGGCCGAATTGCCCGAGATCGGCATCTACTCCAACAAAGCCGTCGTCAAGCTCGCCGGCCTGGCGCCGCTCGCCGACGATAGCGGCGCCAGGACCGGCCACCGGCACATCCGCGGAGGCCGCGCCGGTATCCGATCGATCCTGTTCCTGGTCGCCGACATCGCCCGCCGATACGACCCCAGCCTCGCAGACCTTCATCGACGACTCACCGCCGCTGGCAAAAAGAAAATGGTCGTGCGTATCGCACTCGCCCGAAAACTCCTCGTTCGACTCAATGCCAAAGCACGTGACGCGCGAGCCCAATATGCTCTCGCAACTTGACAACCCAGATAGTCGCTCTCCCCCTTGTGGGGACTGTTGCAGAAGCGGCTGGTTTTGTGAATCGCTGTGCCATCACAAATTCGAGGTGGGCGATGAGCAGCGGATTGGGATTTGGGGATTTGGCGGCGGAGCGGCTGCGGCGCGAGACCGAATTGGACCGAATTGCATCGCTGCTGAACTGGGGTCCGCTGAACTATCGGCTGGAGAAGCATTGCCGCAAGCTGGATGGACGTCCGCCGTTCCCGCCGATCGTGATGTTCCGGGCCCTTCTTTTGGCGCAGTGGTACGAGCTGTCGGATCGCGATCTCGAAGAGGCGCTGTGCGACCGGCTTTCGTTCCGCCGGTTTGTGGGACTTGGAATGGAGCAGGCCACGCCCGATCACACGACACTGTGCCGGTTCCGCGAGCGGCTCAACGAGGCGGGTCTGACCGTCAAGTTGCTGGCGTTGGTCAATACTCAGATCGAGGCCAAAGGGCTCATGCTCAAGCGCGGGACGTTGATCGATGCGACGGTGGTGGAGACCGCCGCGGCCCGGCCGGCCCGTTCGGACGACCCGGTGACGCATGTCGATTTCGACGCAGCCTTCCTCAAGCGGGAAGGCAAGTCGGGATCGAGCTACGGCTACAAAGCGCATGTGGCGGTGGACGAGGGTTCGCTGCTGGTACGTACCGCCAAGCTGACGCCCGCCAATGTGGCGGAAACGGTCGTGGCCGACGAACTCATCATCGCGAACAGCGACGGCGGTGCGATTTACGCCGACAAGGCTTACGACACCCATGCTCGCCGCGACCTTCTGGCCAAGCTCGGTCTCAAAGACGGCATCATGCATCGACCCAACAAACATCATGCGCTGACGCATCGGCAGCGACGACGCAACGCGGCGCTGTCCAAAGTCCGTTGCAGCGTCGAGACCGTGTTCGCGGTGCTCAAGCAAGTCTATGGCTACCGCCGAACGCGCTTTGTCGGACTGATCCGCAACCAACTTCAGCTCACCCTGCTCGCGATCTGCTTCAACCTGTGGCGCATGCTGGTCATCGCGTCGCACGCCCGCAATCCGTCTCCAACATGACCTCGCACCGCCGATGTCCGGCCAGATCCCAGATTTTCCGGCAAATCGGCTCCGCTCGCGCCTCACCACCGGTCGCGATATCATTGCAAATGACTTTCGCAACAGTCCCTTGTGGGGAGAGGGCTGTTCGGATGGTCAGCGGACTCGAATGGGTGAGGGGTTCTTTGAGGCCGACCCCTCACCCATTCTTGTTTGCTGAAGCGTTGACTAGCCCTCTCCCCACAAGGGGGAGAGGGCACAATCATGACCGATGAGAATCCGGCCGCTGCTCGTGGCATCAGTTGAACAGCACCGCCGCCTTCTTGGTGATGTCGGCCGGCACCGCGTAGAGCTCGCGCAGCAGGTCCTCGACCCGTCCGGCGGGGACGGGATTGATCTCGAGCTTGGCCTTGTCGGCCTCGGCGAGGAATTCCCGGTCGTTGAGCGTATCGAGGAACGCCTTCCGCAGCGCCGCCGCGCGATCCGCAGGCACATCCGGCGGCCCGAAGAACGGCCGGCCCATCACCTGCCGCGCGATCAGGAATCGGAAGATGTGCCGCGCCTCGTCATCCGGCGCGAGCTCCATCAGCAGCGGCACGTTCGGCAGGTCGGCGTGCTTGGCGGACGCTACCTGGAGCAGGGGGCGAAGCTTCTTCTCGTCGACCCAGTGCTGCAAGGTCGCCTTCACGCTCGACCACGACAGCGCGCAGCGGCCGTGGATTTCGCCGCGCTCGATCGCGAGGTTCATCTGATTGCCGCCGGGATAGCCCGATACGGTGCGGATCTTGGTGCCGAGCAGCGCATTCATCGTCTTGTAGACCTGCACCGCCTCCTCGGTCGGGCCGGTCGAGCCGAAGGCGAATTCCTTGGCCTTGAGATCGTCGAAGCGCGCAATCCCGGCCGCGTGCCAGGCGGCGCAGATGCTGACTTCGTCATTGGCGCTGCCGAGCCACGAGAATCGGCGCGGATCGAATTGCGCGGCGGCGACGCCGAACAGCGGCGCGGCGACGGTCGCGCGTCCGATGGTCGCGATCGCGGTGCCGTCGCGCGGCGCGACCTGATCGATATAGTTGGCGAGCCGCAGGCTGCCGGCGCCTTCCATGTTGCGCGGCACGACGCTGGGATTGCCGGGAATGTGCCGGCCGATATGGCGGGCGAGCGCGCGCGCATAGAGATCGTAGGTGCCGCCGGCGGTGAAGCCGACATAGATGCTGACCTGCTTGCCCTTGTAGAACTCCGCCGGACGTCTGCGCCGCCGCAGGCGACGCGAGGGTCAGCGCAATGAGCGCAAGCGCCAGTCTCGCGCATCGTGCCTACTTCACGAATTCCGCCGCGCGTTCGACCACCGCGCGCGGCGTCGCGTAGATGTCGCGCACGATGTCCTGCACGCGCTGGCCGGGCACCGGCGTGATCTCGAGCTTGAGCTTCTCGGCCTCGGCGAGGAATTCCGGATCGTTGAGCGTGTCGAGGAACGCCTTGCGCAGCGCCGCCGCACGGTCGGCCGGCACGTCGGGCGTCGAAAAGAACGGGCGGCCCATCACCTGTCTCGCCGCCAACAGGTTGATCATCTGCTTCTCTTCCTGGGTCTTGGCGAGATCGCCGGCCAGCGGAACGTCCTTCAGCTCGGGATGCTTCTGGTAGGAGAGCTGCACCAGGATGTTGATCTTCTTCTCATCGAGCCACTGGCGGTGAACGCTCTTCATGCTGGCCCAGGAGAAGGCGCAGCGCCCCTGCGTCTCGCCGCGCTCGATCGAGATCGTCATCTCGTTCGAGCCGGGATAGCCGCCGATCACCTTGAATTTCGAGCCGAGCACCGCGTTGAGCAGCTTCGGCACGGTCTGGCTCTCGTCGCCCGGTCCGGTCGCGGCGATGATCAGTTCCCGCTGGCGCACGTCGTCGAAGCTCTTGACGCCGGACTGGTGCCACGACGCGCACAGGCTCACCTCGTCGTTGGCGCTGCCGAGCCAGAGGAATTGCTCGGCCTCGAACTGCGCGCCCTTCATGCCGAACAGCGGGCCGAAGGCGCCGCCGCGCCCCATGGTGGCGAGCGCGGTGCCGTCCTTCGGCGCCTGCGCATACATGAAATTGGTGAGCCGGATCGAGCCGGCGCCTTCCATGTTCTTCGGCACGACGACCGGGTTGCCGGGGATGTGCTTGCCGAGGTGGCGCGCGACCATGCGGCCGTAGAGATCGTAGGTGCCGCCGGCGGAGAAGCCGATATAGAGACTGACCTGCTTGCCCTTGAAGAATTCTGCGGGCGTCTGCGCCTGCGGCGGCGGCCGACGCAAGGCCGAGACTGAAAGCGGCGAAAAGGCATCTCCATACGAACACAGTACATGTTTTGTTGTTCCGTTTAGTTGCCGCGAACTCCGTTACCTCTCCCCGCCTGCGGGGAGAGGTCGGATCGCGTCAGCGATCCGGGTGAGGGGGAGTATCCGCATTCAATGCTGTTGCAATTGCTTCCAGTACGCCCTCGATGTTCTTGAGAACATCATTGTTCCAAAATCGCACGACGCGATACCCGTGATCGACGAGCCATTTGTCGCGCACCCGGTCGTGCTGGCTGTCTGCATGTTGGCCGCCATCGAGCTTCGACGATCAGGCGCTTTTCGCGGCATATGAAATCAACAATGTATGGCCCGACCGGCTCCTGGCGAACGAATTTGTATCCGTTGATGGAACGGGAGCGTAGCCGATACCAAAGGCCGCAGCTCCGCATTGGTCGAATTCTGCCGGAGAAGCCGGGCGCGCTCCGTCTTGAAATCGTTTGCTCCGCGCATGTCGGCTGCTCCCCCTCACCCGGCTCGCTACGCGTCGCGACCTCTCCCCGCAAGCGGGGAGAGGTAAGCCGCGGCGCCATCGGAGCCTAACCTCACGGCTGGATCGTGGTCTGCTGGCTGATCGCCATCTGCCAGTGGCCGTCGCGCTTAACCCACAGCCGGGTGGCGCGGTAGGGCGGGCGGCGGTTGCCGGGCATGGCGTGGTCGGCGCGCATGACCGCCGCATCGCCGAGCACCCAGAACTTCAGGCTGACGACCTCGGCGACGAAGGTCTCGGCATTGATCGCCCGCTGCGTTTCCATGAACGCCATGCGCGCGGCCTTGTCGGTCGGATGCTGGCGGGTGCGGGTGACCACGAACTCGTCGGCGACGTGCTTTCGCCACGCGTCGGGATCGTTGCGGGTGACCGCAAGCTCGAGCGCCTGGAACGCGGTGATGATGTCGCGCTCGGCCTGCACTCGCGGCTTGTACGGCACGGCCTCCAGCGGATTGGCGCAGCGCGGCGGCGGCGCGTCCATCGGCCTCGGCGCCGCCGATGCATGTGCGGCCGGTGCGTCCGGCCGCGCCAGCACGTTGTTGTGATGGATCAGCGCCTTCCACTTGCCGTCGTCGTTGACCCAGACGTCGAGCGCGAACAGGTCGCTGCGCTCGCCCG
Source organism: uncultured Alphaproteobacteria bacterium (assembly GCA_963850705.1). GTDB lineage: Bacteria > Pseudomonadota > Alphaproteobacteria > Rhizobiales > Xanthobacteraceae > VAZQ01. Next base: position 40,705 of record CAWKMR010000035.1, read on the forward strand.
CCTGCGCCGACTTGTAGCTGCCGGTGATGAGCGCGACGCGGCCGTAGGTCGCGCACCTTGACCTGTGCCCCGGCGCCGCGCGGGCTGGCCTTGAGCGCATCGAGCACGCTGCGGCGCGAGTGCACGTGCCCGGCGGCGTCGATGAAGCTGAAATCGCGCGCGAGAAATTTTTCGGCCGCCGACGCATTGCCGCCGCGGATCGCTGACTGCAGCGCGCGTCGCTGCGCCGAGGACGGATTGCCTGGCGCCGCGTCCGTCGCCGGCCGAGCGGCGCGAGTGTTGCGCGTGGCTGTCTTACCCTTGGCGGCAGCTTTCCTCGTCCGTCGCGGCGCGCGGGCTTTTTTTCTCGGCGATTTCGACAAAGGCATTCTCCTTTAGTCTAATTCGCCAACGGTAACCATATTCTCGCGCGGCTGGAACAGCCGATCGGCGCGAATGGTGCAACATTTTGGATGTTCGGCGCCGCGAATGTTTCGTGCGCGTTTCGTCGTCCCGGAAAGTGGTTTCGTCGCCGCGAAGCGTTGAACGCTTGGGCGCCGACGTGCGTCTACCTCCCGTAACGTCCTGACGAGGTCGTTAGAAAGCGACGCGCCGCTCCCCGGTTCCTTAGCGCTCGTCGTCGATCGGCTCGCCCGGTGCTCCCCCCGGGCGGGCCGATCTTGCTTCGGCTACCCGGCGTCGCGAAAGCTCACCAGCCGCCGCCGTGCTTCGCACCAAAGCGCCAGCTTTACGCAGCGGAAGCTCTGCATGAGCGTCAGCTTGCTGATGCCGCACAATTCCGGATGGTCGCGCAACGCGCGTGGCAGGCGGTAATAGGGAATGCCGCTCGCCAGATGGTGAACATGGTGTACGCCGATGTTCGCCGTGAACCAGCGCAGCAGCGCCGGCAAGTGGTAGTGCGAGCTGCCGTGCAGCGCCGCCTCGTGACGGTCCCAACCTTCATCGTGGTCCCACAACGTGCCTTCGAACTGGTGCTGCACGTAGAACAGCCACACCCCGACGGAGCCCGCGAGCAGCGTGATCGGCAGGTGCACGAGCAGAAACGCCTTGAGGCCGATGAACCAGATCAATATGGCGGCGATGGCAGCGATCGCGAGATTGGTCGCCATGGTGCTGATCCACGGCGTCCAGCCGTTCCCGCGCATCAGCCCCACCGGTAAGCGGTGCTGCAGCATGAACAGATACGCCGGCCCGATACCGAACATCACCGCCGGGTGCCGGTAGATGCGATAGCGCAGCCGTCCCCATCGGGAGAGCGCGTGATATTCGCGCACCGTCAGTGTGTCGATGTCGCCCCGGCCGCGCCGCTCGAGATGGCCGGAGCTGGCGTGATGAATGGCGTGGGTGCGACGCCAGAAGTCGTAGGGCGTGAGCGTCAGCACGCCGATCACACGGCCCACCCAGTCATTCGCCAGCCGGTGGCGGAAGAAGGCGCCATGACCGCAGTCGTGCTGGATCATGAACGCCCGCACCATGAACCCGGCGGCCGGCACTGCCAGCAACAGCGACACCCACCAGTAGCCGAAATAATAGGCGGTCCACGCCAGCACCCACAGCGCCGTGAACGGCGCCAGCGTGATCGCGATCTCGACGATGCTGCGGGCGTGGCTTGGCTCGCGATAGCGCGCGAGGACTTGCGTCCAGTTCCGTGCAGAAGACGCACCGGCAGGACGAGCGGCATCAAGTTTGTTTTGCAAGTTCGGTTCCGTGGTTCTGGAGGAGATCGGCTCTTTGTGGATGCGACGGGATGGAAGGCGTCGCCCTGGCCGAATGGGCGCGATGTGCGCTCGAATCTCACTAGTGGTCCGATTCTAACATTCGCATTCCGTTTCGGCAGGCGATTTGGCGAATGTTAAAATCAAAGGACCACTAGCAAGTATAACCTGCTAGTGGAGCTTTGGATTTGACATTCGCGTTGGAGTCCGCTGCCAACTGGGTCGCGAATGTCAAATCCGCTCCACTAGTTCCCTAGCACGTCCGGGTGCTCCGTGGGTGACATTTTGCGAGCCCGGCGATCTGCCGCAGGACCGGCGTTTCATTGGCGATTACGGCGGCAACGTGCGCGAGCGGACCTTGCGGGGTTCCCTTATTGCGCCGGCTCGACGCCGCGCTTCTTGAATATGGCGGCTGAGGCGGGCACGGTCAGGAAGCTCAGCAACGCCGTTGCGGCGTCTTTCTCCGTCGTCGTTGCGCTGACGCCGGCGAAGAAGGTGCTGTAGCTCTGCAGCTCCGCCGGCAGCGGTCCGGCAAGATCGATCCCGGGAGCGCGCAGGATAGGCACGATGCCGTTCACGGTCATTTCGACCTCGCCGCGCGCCACCGCCGCCTGCATGTTGGTGCCGGGCTTGAGCTTCGGCTTCATCGCCTCGGCGATCCCGAGCCTGTCGAGCAGCCGCACGAAGTACGCGCCGCTGCCGCCGCCCTCGGTGTAGCCGATCGATGTTGCGGCAAGCAAAGCGCGCCTGAAGGCCTCGGTCGTGCCGATGTCGGGCTTGGGTGCGCCCGCGCGCACCGCAAGGCCATAGCCGCTGCGGCCAAGCGCGACCGGTGTGCCGGCGGCGATCCTGCCCTGCTTCACCAGGCCGTCCAGGTTGCCGACCAGGATCGCGACATCGAACGCCGCGCCGTGCTCGATCTCCTTGCGCAGGGTCGAAGCAACGCCGAGCCGCATCGCGACCTTGTGGCCGCTCGCGCGCTCGAATTGCGGGATGACCTCGTCGAGGATCGCGTTGATGGCATTGGAGGCGGACAAAGCTGATCTCGGCGGCGGCCGCCGGCGACGCCGCACTCCACGTGCCGGCGAACGCGAGCGCTGACGCGAGAACGGCGGCGAGCTTCATTGTTCCCCCCGATACGCGTTGTTTGAGCATGATCTTTTCCGAAAACCGGTTCCCACTTTTCGGGATCATGCTCCGCGATCTTACTCCCGCCGCAGCTTTGACGACAAACTCTCGGCAATTTCCGCGGAAATTGACTGCCCGCGGACAAGAATGACTTATGAATTTTGCAGCAACCTTTTCGCGCGGCTTTCGTTGTTCCCCAAAGGTCCGTCATTGCCCAGCTTCGGCCGCAGCATGAGTCCGCGGCCGATCATGGAGGCTTATATGCATTTCATCGCGCGCGTCGCAGGATTGGCATTGGCGCTGGCACTGCCGGCGCAGGCACAAGAGGGGCAAGGTCAGGGGCAGGAACGCGTCGAGATCGACACCAATCTGATCTGTGACACGCCGCAGCAGGTCGAGCGGTTCGTGACGCTGCTTGATGAAAACAAGGGCAGTGCGGAGGCGGCGATCGACGGCCGTCAATGAGGAAAACAAGACCCAGGATGCGTGCGTCATCGCCACCGCCGCCTATCGGCGCGCCGGCGTTGCGGCGACGATCAAGAATACGGAGGCGACGTTCGACGTGACGCGGATCGTCGTGATCGGCGTCTACACCGTGAACGGTCTCGAACGGTCGATGCCGACCGAGTTCTTCGCGCTCCTGCTGCACGAGAGCGAACAGGGCACCGTCGGCCAGCGCCAGTAGGGAGCGGCGGCGCTACGGCTTGAGCACCTCGTCGGCGTAGCCGAGCTGCAGCAACAGTCCGAGCTCGTCGCCGAAATACCAGGCGTCCTTCCACTTGCCGTCGACGATCTGCGCGATGCCAATCTCGGGCGCCTCGACCCGCCGTCCGGTCGGCGGCAGGCTGTAGAGCGGCTTGCTGTGCACCGCCGAGAGCTTGAACCGCATCCACACTTTGTCGCCTTCGGCCAAAAGCCCGTCGATCGGGTCGCTGCGCTCCGGCATCGCCGCCGTGACGGTCTCGTTCGGCGCGCCGCGCCGCTCGCCGAACTCGCGGAGATTCTGGAAGCCGGCGCGCCGCTGGCGGAAATCCGGCGTGCGCGCATCCTTGGGCGGCGCCGAGCCCTTGGACCGCACCACCAGCAATCGGTTGCGATCCTCGACCGTCGCGAGCGCGCCGGCTTCGAGCCGTTTGACCACCGCGTTGGCGTCCTCGCCGTCGCCGGTCAGCGGCGGCACGATCCGCGTGCCGTCCTTGCGGGCGGGAAGCGTCGCGCCGAGCTGGCGGAGCAGGCGCACTTCGTCGGCCATGAACCAGGACTCGATGATCTTGCCGTCGGCGAGGCGGAAGATCCCGACTTCGTAGACGTCGATTGTCTTGCCGGTCGGAGCGATGCCGAAGAAATTGCCCTGGTGGGTGCCGGTGAGCTTGAACAGGAGCCGACCATGTCGCCATCGGCGATGATCTCCTCGACGGTGTCGGTGCGGTCGGGAAAGGCGCCGCGCAGATAATCGCCGGCGGAGGGAAATCCCTGGTCGCGGGCATTGGCGGTGATGTTCTGCATGCCGGACCGCAGCCGCCGATAGCGCGGCCCCATGAAGGCGGCCTCGACCTCCTTCTGCGGCTTCGTCTTCATCGCCTCCTTGTACGCAAGCACCGCGGCCTTGTTGCGCTCGCGCTGCGGTGCCTGTTGCGATCCTTGCGCGGCCGCGAAGCCCGCGCCGCTGGCCAGCATCACGCCGGCTCCTGTTGCACCGCGAAGCATTCCACGGCGGGTCAGCATGGCGGTCCTCCTGTGTTGTTTTCTTTCGGTGAGGACACGGTAGCAGCATTGGCCACAATCGTTAACGGCCGTTAACGACTTGATCCAACGTGACTAGATCGCCACACCGATGTTCGGGTCTTGGCCGCGTCCCCAAGCAAATCCTTGCGCTCCATGAGTCCGATTGATTCACTGCCCAGACTGATTCGGTGTGCGCGTTTGGGAGCACGGATGCTTGCGGAGGCCACGCATGCTGGACGGGCAGCAATACTACGCGGAATTTCCGGATGAGGAGCCGCCACGGCGGCTGCTTCTCAGCGACGAATTGCTGGTGACACTCGCGGCGATCGAGCGGGAGATCAGCGCCTTCATCCGGGCGGCGACCAAGGACAAGACGGACACGATCAGCGCGGCGGCCGGTGGCGCCGAGGCGAAAGATTGATACTGGCGGTCGTCGGAGTCGGGGCGCCAGACTTAGTCACGCAAGCAAGTCTTTGTCCGTCATCCTGAGATGCGAGGCGTCCATAGCGCGTCGAAGGCGCGCGTTGGGCTGCCACCTTGAGGCGGCACGGGTTGGCGGCAGGTCCCAGATCAGAAATGAGCGCATTGAGCGGACGGCGGAAAGCCCGCGCTAGTTCTTGAATCCGGCCGCTTCGAGGATCGGCCGCCAGCGCGCGATCTCCCTCTTGAGATACGCCGCGGCCTGGTCCGGGTCGGAATCGGGGATCGGTTCGAAGCCGTTCTCTATCAGCCGGCGCTGGAAGTCCTGGTCGGCCATCACCTTCTTCGAGGCGTCTGAAATTTGCTCGATGATGCCACGCGGCGTCTTTGCCGGCGCGAACGCACCCATGAACATCTCGGCGACCAAGTCAGGATAGCCGACCTCGGCGCCGATCGGCACATTGGGTGCGCCGGTCAGACGGCGCGTGCCGGCGGCGACGAGCATGCGCAGCTTTCCGGCCTTCTCGGCCTCCACCGTCTGCTGCGACACGCTGGTGGCAACCATCGGAATCTGCCCGCCGTAGAGATCTGCCAGCGCGTTGTTGCCGCCTTTGTAGGGCACGTGCACGATGTCGGGGAGGCCCGTCAGTTGCTTGAACAACTCGCCGCACAGGTTGCCGACGGTGCCGGCCCCGGGCGAGCCGTACGAGAGCTTGCCCGGATTGGCTTTGGCATAGGCCACGAGCTCCGGCACGGTGCGCACCGGCAGCGCCGCGCTCACCATGATTCCGGGCACCGTCACTGCATTGATGGTGATGGCCGCGAAGTCGTTGATCGGATCATAGGCCGGCTTGCTTGCGATCAGGTAGCTGATTACGAGCTCGCTACCGCTGCCCGCGAGTAACGTGTACCCGTCGGGCGCCGCCCGCGCGACAGCGATTGCGCCGAGTGTGCCGCCACCGCCGGTCTGGTTCTCGACGAGGAAGCGGGTCCCGAGATGATGGCTCATCCGGTCGGCCCACAGGCGACCGGCGATATCGACGACGCCACCCGCCGCACGCGGGGCGATGAAGCGTATCGGATATTGCGGATACCGGGCTTGCGCGAATGCCGGCCGCGCCGTGGCGACCGACGCCATCAACGATCCGAGGGCAAGACCGCGTGTCAGCAGTTCGCGCCAATTCATCGAATGAATTCTTGTTGCACGCCGCTACCCTTTCACGCCGCAAACCTGATGCAACATGTCGAGGGCAAATGGTGTCACGCGTCCGCGCAACCGACAAGACGATTGTCGCGGCAGCGTCTGCCTAAAACTTCGGTCCCACGGTCGCGGGTACCGCCCGCCAGCGATCAACTTCTTCCTTGAGAGAGCCACCCGCATCGTGTCGGAGCTTTAGTCGAGGATCGGTTTCAAGCCAATTACGCCATTCGGGTCTAGGATTGGTCCCTGAGCATGGCGTCGTAGTCAGCGTGAGAACCGATCCAGAACCACAATAAGCCGCCGTCGATGTCTACGGCCAACGCACGATAACGCAGGCCAGCACGGGTGGACCAGAATCGTCCGACGCGCTTGAATTGCAACGACGGATGTTGCGGATTGGCCTTGAGCAACTGAAAATTCTTGTCAGCCACCGCGCGCACGTTCTCAGGCAGCTTTCGATATGCTTCCCAGAACGCCGGACTGGCAAAATGCCTCATAGCTCGCGAGCGTGGCCGGCACGGTAGTCGGCGAGAGCCTGCTCCGCGAGGCGGTCAAGCTTGCCGGACTTTGCATCTCGCTCGATTTTTTCGTCGAAATGCGCAGCTTCGAAAGCCTCGAACCACGCGCGGAACCTGGCAAGGTCGTCGGGCGGGAGTTTAGAAACCGCCTGTTCGATGTCTTCAACGGTGCTCATGTAGAAAGACTAGCACGTTTCTGGGCTTGTTGTCATACAAACGCGACTGCATCAGCGGATCGTCAATACCTGTTCGCGATCGGCAATTCTTCCGCCGGGAACAGCGTGATCACGCGGCAGCCCTTGTCGGTCACCACCACCTCTTCCTCGATGCGCGCGGCGGAGTAGCCGTCGGTCGCGGGGCAGTAGGTCTCGATCGCGAACACCATGCCTTCCTTGATCTCGGTCGGGTGATCCATCGACACCACGCGCGAGATGATCGGCCGCTCGTGCAGCGCGAGGCCGAGGCCGTGCGCGAATTGCAATCCGAACGCCGACATCTCGTCGGGGAAGCCGAACGCGTCGCAGGTCGGGAACGCGCTGCAGATGTCGGAGGTGGCCGCTCCCGGCTTGATCCGTGCCATGGCGCAATCGAGCCACTCGCGCGCCGTCTTGTAGGCGTCGTGCTGCGCCGGCGTGGCGCGGCCGACATTGAAGGTGCGGTAGTAGCAGGTGCGGTAGCCCATGAAGCTCTGCAGGATGTCGAAGAACGCCTGGTCGCCCGGGCGGATCATGCGGTCGGTGAAATTGTGCGGATGCGGATTGCAGCGCTCGCCGGAGATGGCGTTGATCGCTTCCACGTCGTCGGAGCCGTGGGTGTAGAGGAACTTGTTGACCTCGGCGACGATGTCGTTCTCGCGCACGCCGGGCTTGAGCTGCTCGTGGATCAGGTGATAGGCGCCGTCCACCATCGCGGCGGCGCGGTTGAGCAGCGCGATCTCGTCGGCGCATTTGATCTCGCGCGCCTCCAGCATCACCTGCTGGCCGTCGCGGACCTTCAGCCCGGCTTTCTCCAGCTCGAACAGCATCGGCGGCTCGATGATGTCGACGCCGATCGGCATGTCGGCGACGCCGGCTTCGCGGAGGATCGATGCGATCTCCTCGGCATGCCGCTTCATCAGCCCGAACGCAGGATCCACCGTGCCGCGCAGTCCGACGAGCCCGGCGCGGCAGTTCTCCGGCGCGAGCCACGGCGTGTAGAGCTTGTGGTGGACGGCGGCGGAGCCGAAATCCCACAGGATCGGTTCGCCGGTGCGTGAGAGCAGCGCCCAGCGCGAGAGCTTGTCGCGCTCCCACTCGCCGATCTTGGTCGAGGTGATGTAGCGGATGTTGTTGACGTCGAACACCAGCAGCGCGCCGAGCTCGGACTTGTCGAGCGCCATCTTCACGCGCGAGAGGCGGTATTTGTGGAGCCGGCGGTAGTCCACGCGCTCCTCGAAATCGACGCCCATGGTGCCGAGCGCCGGCAGCGCGCGGCCCCAGTTGAAGCGCGGGTTGATGTCCTCGGCGGTGATCCTGCGAACGGTGTCGTCCATGGGGGGCTCCCTGCGCTTCGAGCGGCATTTGGCCGGCGTGGTGGCGCTGATAGCGGGTTGTGTCGGCGGGGTTTTTGGGCCGCTTTGGTCCTGGAGTTTAGGGGTTTCGGGGCTTTTTCAAAGCGGCGAATAATCCCTAGTATAGCCCGCAACCCGCCACGTGTTTTCGCCGGGCGGGACGGGGAGAGGCAGGCGCGCCATGGCGGCAAGTCCGGACAACGTTGCGGCGGCCGACGCGATACCGCGCGACTACAATTTCGCGGACGACCTGTTCCGGCGTTTCCGGGACAAGGGCTGGCTCGACCGGGTCGCCTATATCGATCCGCGCGGACGCTGGACCTATCGTCAGCTCGCGGACCGCGCCCGGCAATTCGCGTCGGTGCTGGAAGAGAAAGACATCCAGCCCGGCGAGCGCGTGCTGATGTGCATGCTCGACACCGTGGACTGGCCGAGCGTCTTTCTCGGCACGATCCATGCCGGCCGCGTCGCCGTGCCGGTCAATACGCTGATGACCGAGGACGATTACCGCTTCATGCTCGCCAACTCCGGCGCGCGCATGCTGGTGGTTTCGCCGGCGCTGCTGCCGAAATTCGAGAAGCTTATCGAAGCAATACCGGAATTTCACCTGATCGTGGCCGGCAGCCACGAAGAGCTGCCGCATCAGGATCTCGACAAGCTGATCGCGGATGCCGAGCCCGCGGAGCGGGCGTCGCCGACGACCAGCGACAGCATCGCGTTCTGGCTTTACACCTCGGGCTCGACCGGAAGGCCGAAAGCCGCCGTGCATGTGCATGCCGACCTGCGGCTCACCAACGATCTCTACGCCGCGCCGATTCTCGGCATCACCGAGAACGACGTCTGCTTCTCGGTGGCGAAGCTGTTCTTCGCCTACGGCCTCGGCAACGCCATGACATTTCCGCTGTCGGTCGGCGCGACCACGGTGCTGCTGCCTGACCGTCCGACGCCCGACGGCGTTGCCGAACTGCTGCGCAAGCATCAGGTCACGGTGTTCTACGCGGTGCCGACCTTCTATGCAGCGTTCCTGGCGAGTGCGTCCGCGCCGCCGCGCGACGGAGCTGAAACTGCGCTGCTGCGTGTCTGCCGGTGAGGCGCTGCCGTCCGACATCGGCCGGCGCTGGCGCGAGCGCTACGGCGTCGATATCCTCGACGGGCTCGGCTCGACCGAGATGCTGCACATCTTCCTGTCCAATCGCCCCGGCGACGTGAAGTACGGAACGTCAGGCAAGCCGGTGCCGGGCTATGACATCCGTCTTGTCGGCGACGACGGCAAGGTGATCGAGACATCAGGCGAGATGGGCGAATTGCAGGTGCGCGGTCCAACCAGCGCGGTCATGTACTGGAACAACCGGGAACAGTCGCGCACGACCTTCCTCGGCGAGTGGACCCGTTCGGGCGACAAATACATTCAAGATGACGCCGGCTACTACGTCTACTGTGGCCGGCGCGACGACATGCTGAAAGTCGGCGGCATCTATGTGTCGCCATTCGAGGTGGAGGGCGCGCTGCAGAGCCATCCGGATGTGCTGGAGGCCGCGGTCGTCGCCTGGCCGGACGAGGACGAATTGATCAAGCCCAAAGCCTTCGTCGTGCTGAAGTCGGCGGCCGCCGCCTGCGACACGCTGGCGCTGGCGTTGCAGGAGCACTGCAAGCAGAAACTGGCACCGTACAAATATCCGCGCTGGATCGAGTTCCGGACCGATCTTCCGAAGACCGCGACCGGAAAGATCCAGCGGTTCAAGCTGCGGGCGGAGATCGAGGTCCGTTGATTTCCGCCGCTCTGCGTTGAATTCATCACGCGTTGCGGGTCGCGACGCGGCACGCCCTAATGCGTTTGGGCCATCAAAGATAATGATGCGAAAAAATCTCCTCGGCCGCACCGGGTTCCTGGTTTCCGATATCGCCTTCGGCGGCGGGACGACCGGCGGCATTCTGACCAAGGGTGACGAGGCCGGTGCCGTACGTGCGTTCAACCGTGCGCTCGCCGTCGGCATCAACTGGATCGACACCGCGGCGCTTTACGGCAACGGCGCGTCGGAGGCGACCATCGGCCGCCACATCCATGCGCTCAAGCCGCAGCCCTATATCTCGACCAAGGTGCGCATCGAGCGCGATCAGATGACCGACATCCCGGGCGCGATCGAGCGCGGCCTCACGGAAAGCCTCAAGCGATTGAACCTCGACCGCGTCGCGCTGTTCCAGCTTCACAACCAGCTCGGCGATGCAGTGGGCGACCGGCCGGTGCTGTCGGCGGAGCAGGTGCTCGGCCGGGACGGCGTCGCCGACACCTTCGACCGCCTGAAAGAGCAGGGGTTGTTCTACGCCTCCGGCATGACCGCCGCCGGCGAGACCAAGGCGATCCTCGACGTGATCAAGAGCGGCCGCTTCGATTGCGCGCAGGTCTACTACAACGCGATCAATCCGAGCGCCGGCTGGTCGCGCGCCCACGCCAATTGGCGGGTGCAGGATTTCTCCGGGATCCTGGCGGCCTGTTTCCGCGAGAACATGGGCGTGATGAACATCCGGATCTTCGCCGGCGGCCCGCTCGCCATCACAGCGCGCCCGGAACGGCTGGCGGTGCTGACATCAGGTACCGACGTTGACAATGAGGTGCGTTGCGCCGCCGCCGTGCGCGCCGCGCTCGGCACCGGGTTCGGCACGCCGGCGCAAACCGCGCTTCGCTTCGTGCTCGGCAATCACGACGTGACGACCCGCATCATCGGCGTCGGCGACGTGCGCGACCTCGACGAGGCGGTGAAGGCGGTGGAAGCCGGGCCGCTGCCGCCCGAGGCGGTTGGCAAGCTCGAACAGCTTTGGGCGACGGATTTCAAGGTCTAGCTCTTTTCAATTCGGGCGGGCTGTCTCCTCCGCTCATTCCCGCGAAAGCGAGAATCCAGTTTTTTGCCTTTATGACTGAGTCCCCGCTTTCGCGGGGATGAGCGGAGTATGGGCCTTGCCGGGCCCTTGCGGCTGATAGGGACCTGCACTATAGTGCATGCATTATAATGCAGGTAGGAAACCCCTGTGGCCGGCCCGAAAGCCAAGCCAAAACCGCGCGAAAAGTCCGGCCTTGAGCCGGTCGGCGCCTTTGCCGCTGCGGTCGGCGGCCTGGTAGCGTTCGGCCCGCGCCAAGCGCGGCATCACGCGCCGGGCGCTCGCGGAGCAGTCGGGGGCGTCCGAGCGCTATCTCGCCCAGATCGAGAGCGGGCAGGGCAACCCGTCGGTGATCATCCTCAAGGGGATCGCGGACGCGCTCGACGTTCCGGTCATCGAGCTGCTGCCGCGCAACGGCGGGCGCAGCGCAGCGCTTGAGCGCATCCTCAATCTGCTCGCCAGCGCGCCGCCATCCGAGCTGACGGCGATCGCCGATCTCATCGAAGGTCGGACGAAAGCCGATCTCGCCGCCGACCGCGCGCAACGCATTGCATTGGTCGGTTTGCGCGGCGCCGGCAAATCGACGCTCGGGAGGATGCTGGCGGAGCGCCTCGGCGTTCCCTTCATTGAGCTCGACCGCCTGATCGAGCAGGACTACGGCGCGCGCATTTCCGACCTCGTCGAGATCGCCGGGCTCGCGACCTTCCGCCGCTTCGAGCGCGCCTGCCTCGAACGCGTGATCGCCGAGCACGAGGCCGCCGTCATCGCGACCGCCGGCGGCATCGTTTCGAGCCCGGAGACCTACGGCCTGCTGCTGCGGCGCACGCACACGGTCTGGATCAAGGCGCGGCCGGAAGAGCACATGCGCCGCGTGATGGCGCAGGGCGACTTTCGCCCGATGGCGCAGAACCGCGAGGCGATGGCGGACCTCGTTGCGATCCTCGACGCGCGCAGCGCCGATTACGGGCGCGCCGAGGCCGCGCTCGATACCTCGGGCGACGCCGAGCCGGAAAGTTTCGCGAAACTGATGCAGCTCGCGAAGCGTTACTTAGACGGAGCAGCGCGATGAGAGTTCAGTCGATGCGGCATACTCCGTCACCTCGCCCCGCTTGCGGGGAGAGGTCGGATCGCGAAGCGATCCGGGTGAGGGGGATTCTCGGCGAGGCGCGTTCGAAGAGAGTCCCCCTCACCCCGACCCTCTCCCCGCAAGCGGGGAGAGGGGCGAGACGCTCTGCGTCCCTGACCCAATAGGAAAGCGCGTGTCGTGACAGACACTCGCGGACCAGGGCTTTCTCGATCTCGGCAGCATGCGGCTCGAATACCGCATGATCGGCCCGCGCCCGGAGGAAGCGCCGACCATCGTCGTGTTGCACGAAGGGCTTGGCTGCGTCGGCTTGTGGAACGACTTCCCGGACAAGCTCGCGGCCGCGACCGGCGCCGGCGTGTTCGTCTATTCGCGCGCCGGCTATGGGAAGTCGTCGCCTGTCAGCCTGCCGCGTCCGCTGACCTTCATGCACGAGGAGGCGAAGGACGTTCTGCCGCGCCTTCTTGAGACAATAGGCTTCCGCCGCGGGCTGCTGCTCGGCCACAGCGACGGCGCCTCGATCGCGGCGATCTATGCCGGCTCGGTGCAGGACCATCGTGTGCGCGGGCTGATCCTGATTGCGCCGCACTTCTTCACCGAGGACATGGGCATCACCGAGATCGCGCGCGCCAAGGAGACCTACGCGACGACGGACCTGCGCGCGAAGCTCGCGCGCTGGCATGCCGACGTCGACAATGCCTTCCGCGGCTGGAACGACGCCTGGCTCGATCCCGATTTCCGCAAGTGGGACATCACCACCGAGCTCGCCTATATCCGCGTGCCGATCCTGATCGTGCAGGGCGCGGACGACCAATACGGCACCGTCAAGCAGATCGAGGCGGCGGAGCGCGAATGCTATTGCCCGGTCGAGGTCGCGCTGCTGCCGGGCGTGCGCCATGCGCCGCATCGCGAGGCGCCGGACGTGCTGCTCAAGACCACCGCCGATTTCGCCAACCGGCTGCTGCGCGACCACCAGGAAGGGAGCGACTGCATGCCGGCGTGCGACAGCGTCATGAGGCAGCGACATGGCTGACACCGAACGAAAGCTCGCCAACGGCAAGACCCGGATCGATTTCCAGACCGATCCGTCGCACTACCGCCATTGGAAGCTCGCCGTCGACGGCGACGTCGCGACGCTCACCATGGACGTCGACGAGAAGGGCGGGCTGTACGAAGGCTACGAGCTGAAGCTCAATTCCTACGATCTCGGCGTCGACATCGAGCTCGCCGACGCCATCGAGCGGCTGCGCTTCGAGCATCCGCAGGTGAAGGTCGTGCTGCTGCGCTCGGCCAAGCCGCGCGTGTTCTGCGCCGGCGCCAATATCCGGATGCTGGCGGGCGCGACGCACGCCCACAAGGTCAACTTCTGCAAGTTCACCAACGAGACCCGCAACGGCATCGAGGATGCGAGCGAAGCCTCGGGCCTCAAGACCATCTGCGTGATCAACGGCACCGCGGCCGGCGGCGGCTATGAGCTGGCGCTCGCCGCCGACCACATCATCCTGGTCGATGACGGCTCGTCGGCGGTGTCGCTGCCGGAACTGCCGTTGCTCGCCGTGCTGCCCGGCACCGGCGGGCTCACGCGCGTCACCGACAAGCGCAAGGTCCGGCGCGACCACGCCGACTATTTCTGCACCACCGAGGAAGGCATCAAGGGCAAGCGCGCGGTCGAATGGCGGCTGGTCGACGAGGTGGTGCCGGGCTCGAAATTCGACGACGCGGTGAAGCAGCGCGCGCAGGATTTTGCCGCGAAGTCGCACGCGCGGCAATGGCGCCAAAGGGCATCGCGCTCACGCCGCTCAAGCGCGAACGCGCCGGCGACGCGGTCGAATACAGCGCGGTGTCGGTGGCGTTCGAGCGCCCGGAGCGGCTCGCCACCATCACGCTGCGCGGTCCCGAAGCGCGCGCCGCCGAAATCGGCGGACGAGATGGTCGCGCTCGGCGCCGACTTCTGGCCGCTGCGCCTCGCGCGCGAGCTCGACGACGCGATCCTCGACATCCGCATCAACGAGTTCGACGTCGCCGCGATCGTGTTCAAGTCGGCGGGCGATGCCGAGCAGGTGCTGGCCTATGACGCCTTCCTCGACGCCAACAAGGGCCACTGGCTGGCGCGCGAGATCACGCACTACTGGAAGCGCGTGCTCAAGCGCGTCGATCTCACCTCGCGCTCGCTGGTCGCGCTGGTCGAGCCGGGCTCTTGCTTCGCCGGCACGCTCGCCGAACTCGTGTTCGCGACCGACCGCTCCTACATGCTGATCGGCACAGCGCGAGGGCGACAACAAGCCGCCGGCGATGATGGCGCTGTCGGAGATGAATTTCGGCGCCTATCCGATGTCGAACGGCCTGACGCGGCTTGCAGAGCCGGTTCCTCGCCAATCCGGCGCTGGTCGAGGTCGCGCAAGGCTGAAACCGGCCGCATGCTCGATGCCGAAACGGCGGAAGCGATGGGGCTCGTGACCTTCGCCCGCGACGACATCGACTGGGAGGACGAGGTGCGCGTGTTCCTGGAGGAGCGCGCGAGCTTCTCGCCCGACGGGCTCACCGGCCTCGAAGCCAACCTGCGCTTCGGCGGACCCGAGACGATGGAATTCGAAAATCTTTGCGCGCCTCACCGCCTGGCAGAACTGGATCTTCCAGCGCCCGAACGCGGTCGGCGAGGAGGGCGCGCTGAAGCGATACGGCACCGGCCAGCGGCCGGTGTTCGACACGAAGAGGGTGTGATGCGAAGTGGTGCCGCCAGTGCTGCCGGCTCCCTCCCCCGCTTGTGGGGGAGGCGTCGGCGGAAGGCGGGTGATGCGTTGCGCACCAACTGCGCGTCGACTCACGACCCTCCACCCCCGACCCCTCCCCACAAGGGGGAGGGGAGCGGAGAGACCGAGCGAGATCAGGAAGGAGTTAGCCATGAACATCCAGGCCGTCGATTACTCGACCAAGATCCCGAACAACGTGAACCTCACCGAGGATCGCCAGGTGCTGCGCGCGCTGGAGAGCTGGCATCCCGGCTATATCGACTGGTGGAAGACCATGGGGCCGGAAGGCTTCCAGGAGGCGCTGGTCTATCTGCGCACCGCGGTGTCGGTCGATCCCAAGGGCTGGGCGAAATTCGACTACGTGAAGATGCCGGACTATCGCTGGGGCATCCTGCTGGCGCCGCAGGAGGAAGGCCGCAAGATCCCGTTCGGCCAGCACCTCGGCGAGCCGGCGTGGCAGGAGGTGCCGGGCGAATACCGCGCCATGCTGCGCCGGCTGATCACCATCCAGGGCGACACCGAGCCGGCCTCGGTCGAGCAGCAGCGCCATCTCGGCAAGACCGCGCCGTCGCTCTACGACCTGCGCAACGTGTTCCAGGTCAATGTCGAGGAGGGCCGCCACCTCTGGGCGATGGTCTATCTGCTGCAGAAATATTTCGGCCGCGACGGCCGCGAGGAGGCGGGCGAGCTGTTGCAGCGCCGCTCCGGCGATGCCGACAAGCCGCGCATGCTCGGCGCCTTCAACGAGGCGACGCCGGACTGGCTGTCGTTCCACATGTTCACCTTCTTCACCGACCGCGACGGCAAGATGCAGCTCGAGAGCCTCGCGCAGTCGGGCTTCGACCCGCTGTCGCGCACCTGCCGCTTCATGCTGACGGAAGAGGCGCACCACATGTTCGTGGGCGAGACCGGCATCGGCCGCACGCTGCAGCGCACCTGCGAGGCGATGAAGGAGGCCGGCATCGAGGACGTCAACGACATCGAGCGCGTGCGCGCGCTCGGCGTCATCGACCTGCCGACCATGAAGAAGAAGCTCAACCTGCACTACACGCTGTCGCTCGACCTGTTCGGCTCCGAGGTCTCGACCAACGCCGCCAATGCGTTCAACGCCGGCATCAAGGGGCGCTTCCAGGAGACCAAGATCGACGACGATCACAGGCTGGAGAATTCGACCTATCCGGTGCTGAAGCTGGTCAACGGCGAGATCAAGCGCGTCGACGAGCCGGCGCTCACCGCGATCAACATGCGGCTGCGCGACGACTACACCGCCGACTGCCAGCGCGGGCTCGACCGCTGGAACAAGATCATCGAGCGCACCGGCGTCGCCTACAAGCTCGAGCTGCCGAACGTCGCCTTCCATCGCCATATCGGCGAGTTCAAGGACATCCATGCGACGCCGGACGGCCAGCTGATCGACGACGCCGCCTGGGACCGCGAGAAGGACAAGTGGCTGCCGTCGGCGGACGACGGCGAATTCATCAAGAGCCTGATGAAGCCGGTCACCGAGCCCGGCAAGTTCGCGAGCTGGATCGCGCCACCGCGGGTCGGCATCGACAACAAGCCCGGCGACTTCGAATACGTGAAGATCGCGGCGTAACGATCAACGCGTGTCCGGCGCGACCCCGGGCTTGACCCGGGGGAGACAACCCAGCGCACGAAAGTCGCTAAGCCCCGGCGGCTGTTCTCAGCGGCTTGGCATTGGCCGCGTAAGCATCGTTCTCGGTTTAGAACCGATAGGACGCGCCAACGCGCAAGATATGGATCTCATTCTTGAAGTCGGCTTGGTTCCCGTCGCGATTGAACAGCGTGACGCCGCCGAAATTATTGTACAGATATTCGAGCCGCCCGACGACACGATTGGTAAATGCGTATTCAACTCCGCCACCCAAAGCCCAGCCGGTGCGAAACTGGTCTTCCCACACCACCTGCTCGCCGGCGTTTTGCCCCTTCTGGATATTGTTGGTGATGTTGGCGAAAGCAAATCCTCCGGTGCCGTATATCAGCATTCGGTTAAACGAATAGCCGAGGCGGCCGCGCAACGAGCCGATCAAGCCATATTGCTGGAGCGTGTCGTCGTTATCGAAAATCTCATTGGTATTTTTCGCCGAGGTGTAACCAATATCGGCCTCGACGCCGACTACAACGTTGTTGGCGAATTGATAATTGTAGCCGCCGAACGCCCCAAATGCGACGCCGTCAGCGCCTTGCTCGGCGTGACCGTGATTGTTGTTGCGGAAGAAATCGACGGTCCACACGCCATGCGCTCCGCCAATATACCCGCCGGCGTAGAATCCAGCCCAACTGAATGCAGGCTCCGTCGCGTAGAACTGTGGCTCCGGCTGGCTGCGACTTCGCACGGGCTTCAGGTCGGCCGCCTCCGCAACGACACCAAGAAAGCTCACGCCGCCGAGGACAATTACTGCAACAAACCTACTCACTCCATTACCAACTCGCATTTTCGACACTCCCCCTTGATGGTTTGCGTGCACGCCCCAGTGCCTTGCGCGCAAGATTGATTTCAAGTTTGCCCAAGATGTGTCGACGCGATGCAAAACTCATGAACTGTCTTGTGTCGACGAACACGAAACGAATTAGAAATGAAACATTTCTCGCGGATAGGTCGTCACGTACCGCATCGTCTCATCGCAACGGTAACATCGCGCGCATTTTCTGACGGCGAAGACGATCAGATTGATGTCGAGCAACGTTTCGATGCTGCTGCATATCGCCGTGGTTCGCGCATTGTGGTCTCTTGACACCACAGACGTCATCTCTTGGCACGCTCACCTCTGGCACGATTCACCGCGCTGACAGACTGACTGCGGTGGAAGAAGCTGCAATGATGGATCGGCGTTGTTGACCGGCGCTCGAAGATTCTGAGCGTCGAATGAACGATCACCAAAAATGACCCCTGCAGCGCCACACTCAGGTCCCCATTGTTTTCTTCTTTTCGTTTTCCTGTCCTGCGCCAGCGGTGATTGATCGGGGGGTCATTTCCATGGACATTCTGAGCATTCCTGCGCTCGTCAAAAGCGCCTTACTGGCACTCCATTTGCTGGGACTCGTTCTCGGGCTTGGCGCCGCGACGATGCTCGATCTCATTATCGTGCGTTTCATCGGATCACGTGCGGTCACACATGAGTACTGGAGTGTGATCTCGCTGCTGTCCAAGGCCGTAACCGGCGGCCTCGCTCTGTTATGGATATCTGGTATCGGGTTCTTGACCCATTACATATTTTTCAATCCCACGCTTCTTACGAACCCCAAGGTTTGGGCAAAGATCACGATCGTCGGAGTCCTGTCGTTAAATGGTGTCTTCATACATCGCGTCGTGTTGCCGCTTGTACGTCGGCAGGTCGGCGGACCGTTGTTTGAAGGACTGACAACTTTTCAGCGTTCGTGCCTCCTCGCATCGGGAGCGATTTCGGGAATGTCCTGGTGGATTCCGCTCGGACTTGGTGCGTTCCCCCAACTCAATTTCAGGGTCGGCGCAGAAACAATCCTCGCGATCTATGCTCTCCTGGTCGTCATCGCGATCGTCCTCGCATCATTGATCGCGCGATTTGTTCTGCCCCAATTGACCATGGTTACCTTGCCACGAGCGAAATCCGGTGTGCCTATTGACCGCTTCAGCGCGTTCAATCGCGTTGCAGACGCGCCCTCGACCGGCGCATCCGGCCCCGCCAACGAGATGAGTTATGAACCAATGGCTGGTTGGCGTGACGGCGCGCAGCCAAACGCGCGTCCGAAAAAGCGCCCCAGATCCCGCACGGAATGGCTTCGCCCAGTCCTGCCAGCTCTGTTGGCGCTTGTCGTCGTCTGCTTGGTCTATATGTACCGGCCGCCCGAGAATCCGGCGTCGGGCTCAACGGGACATCCTGACGTCAGCGCTGGCTTGGAGCTTACCTTGGCTGCCGAGCCGTCGGCTGTTGAGCAACGCGGAGAAAACCTCGGACAACGCGCGCCAGAAATACCCGGCTGGACCGCCTCAATCCTATGAGCCCCCGCAAGTACCGACGGAACGGCAATCCAGTACGGGACTGCAATCCGCAAGCCCGACTCACACCATCAATGAAAGGGATGATGAAGCGTCCATGAAAAGGATGATGAACGCGTTCCGCCGCAGCAAGCGCGTGCGAAAGCCGCATTCGTAGGCATCTGGGGGTCCAACGCCAGCGCCTGCTCGCCGAACTCGCAATCGCTTGGTAATCCGCCGGCGATGATCAGTGAGAACGGCGCAACGGCCGGGGAAATTTCCTGTGCCTTTGAAAGGATGAGATTCGACGGTTCACGTTGGCAAGCCGTCGCAAAGTGTTCCAATGGTCGCGAGCGCTGGACGTCTACGGTCCGATTGACCGTCAAGAACGACCGCTTGACCTGGACAAGCCAGCGCGGAAGCGAAACCTATCAACGGTGTGAGCGTGCAATGACGTTGACGACCGCGCAGCGCGCGAATTCTCGATGACCTGAAACGAGGCGTCGATCGGCGCTCTCCAATGCGGCAGGAGAGGGGACGTCAGGACGTCAGCCCGCCGACCGTTTGGTGCCCGGCGCCAGCGGCAGCACCGGCGAGCCGGAACGTTTGCGGCCGCCGCGGGCCGCGACCTGCAGCATCTGGCCGAGACTCTGGAAATGCTTGCGCACCACGGCGCGGGCGCCGCGCTTGTCGCGCTTGCGCAGCGCGCGGAAGAGTGCGCGATGATGCGCGAGGTGGCGAGGATCGTAGAAGCTCTTGTGTTCCGGCGAGACGTTGGACAAGCGTGCGACCTGCGCCTGGTTGAACATCGCCACCAGCAGCGGATTGCGCGCGCCGGAAAGGAACAAGCCATAGAAGCTGTCGTGCGCTCCCTTTGCCGCCGCCATGTCCTCGCGCGCGATCGCGTCCTCGAAGGCGGCAAGCGCGCGCTCCATCGCGGCCAGCTCGGTCAGCGTCAGCCGCTCGGCCGCAAGCTCCGCGCATTTCTGCGCGATGTGGGAGCGGACCTCGTTGGCGACCGGAGCGGCCTCGAGCATGACGCTCTCGTCGAAGACGCCCTTGCCGGTCCGTGACGCGGCGGTGACGACGACGCGCCGCCCCGCAGCCTTCTCGACATAGCCGAGGCCATGCAGCACGCGCAGCGCCTCGCGCAGCGAATTGCGGCTGATGCCGAGCATCTGTGCGAGGCGCGTCTCGGTCGGCAGCGGTGAGCCGGGGCCGATATCCTCCGCCTCGATCAGCCGGCACAGCTCCTCGGCCGCGCGCGTAATCACGCTGTCGCGCCGGATCGGGGCGGGTTGGTAGGCCATTGTTCAACAATCCTACAGTAGGACGACTTGACTCGCTGGGTCCTTGTAATTCAAATAGACCGCAGTTTGCAAGGTCGGCCGGCCGCGGCACGCAAACGTCGCGGCGCACGGCGCCACGGGCGCGCAAGAAGAACCCAAGAAGGAGAGGCCATGAAAAAGCTGGTGCTGGAGACCACCGCGCCGTTCCAGGGGCTGCCGGAACTGGTTGCCTATGACGAGGGCCTGTTCGAGAAAGAAGGCCTGCAGGTCGCGTGGGCCGACCGCGACCAGGGTGGGGTGAAGAAGGTCGACGTCACCATCACCAGCCCAAAGGACGTCAACAAGTTCGCCAGCCACGGCAAGCTGTTCGAACAAGGCAAGGCCGACATGTATAACGCCTGCGAATGGGGCAATTACTGCCGCGTCGGCGCAACCGCCGCCGGCAGCCGCCAACTCGGCCGTCGCGCGATCATCTCATACTCGGCGATGATGGTGGCGCCGGGTTCGCCGATCTACACGCCGCAACAACTCGCCAACAAGGTGATCGGCGTGCCGTTCTATTTCGGCACGCACTACATCGCGATCCATATGTTGCAAGGTTTCGTGCGGCGCGACGAGGTGAAGCTCTGTTCCGCGCCGAACGGCTCGCGCTGGCGGCTCGACGCCTTGCTCAATGGCGAAGTCGACGCCATGACGCTGACCGAGCCGCACGTGACGCTTGCCGAGAAAAGGGCTGCCGAATCATCTGCGAAGCCATGTTCCACGGCACCGAGGTCGCTGCTGAACAGCCTCGACGCCGAAACTTACGCCGCCTTCAACCGCGCGATCCGCGAAGCGGTGCGCCGCATCAACGCCAACAAATCGGCCTACATGCACTATTTCATCGACTATCACGGCAAGACCGATCCCGAGGTCGCCGCACTGAAGGTCGAGGAGTTGCGCGAGAGCCGGCTTCAGGTCTGCGATCCGCGCCGATCCCGCCCGACGAAATGCAACGCACTTACGACTGGCTCAAGAGCTGGGATATGCTGGAAGACACGCAATCGGCGCAGCAACTCGTCAACGTGGAGATGCAGCGCCACGCCCATCGGGCGGCGGAATAGCGGCGCCGAGCAGCCAATCGAATGAAGAGGGATTTTCATGCGTAACGGACACGCCGAAGAAATCGCGAAACTGATCGAGCCGGGCC
>CAWKMR010000036.1:0-76233 GCA_963850705.1 uncultured Alphaproteobacteria bacterium
AATACTACCGTCCGCCGGTCGTATTCGGCGGACGCGGTGGCGACTGCGCGGCCGGACATCCTCGACCGTAACGGCGAAATCCTCGCGACCGACGTGAGCACGCCGTCACTGTTCGCCGAACCGCATCGCATCATCGACAAGGACGAGGCGGTCGAACTGCTCGCCACCGTGATTCCAGACCTCGACGTCGCCGAAGTCCGTGAACGCCTGTCCTCGCGCCGCCGCTTCGTGTGGCTCCGGCGCGAGATCACGACCAAGCAGCGCCAGGACATCCACCGTCTCGGCTTGCCGGGCATCGGCTTCATGCATGAGAACAAGCGCGTCTATCCCGCGGGCCCGCTGGTCTCGCACCTGCTGGGCCATGTCAATATCGACAATCAGGGTATCGCGGGAATCGAGAAATGGCTCGACAGCCGCGGCCTCGCCGACCTGCATCTCGCGGGCCTTGCGCGCGACCGCTCGCAGCAGCCGGTGGAGCTTGCCGTCGACATGCGCGTGCAGCACGCGATGCGCGACGAGTTGGTCAAGGCACGCGCCAAGTACAAGGCGCTGGCGGCGGCCGGTCTGGTGCTCGATGCCCGCACCGGTGAAATCGTTTCGATGGTGTCGGTGCCCGACTACGACCCCAACAATCCGCGCGAGGCGCTCGATCCGAGCCGCATCAACCGCCTGACCACCGGCGTGTTCGAGATGGGGTCGACCTTCAAGGCCATGACGCTGGCGATGGCGATCAATTCCGGCCGGATGAATCTGAACTCGATGTTCGATGCGCGCGTGCCGCTGCAATACGGTAAGCACACGATCAACGACTATCACGGGCAGAAGCGTCTGCTCACGATGTCGGAGGTGTTCACCTATTCGTCGAACATCGGCACCGCGCGCATGGCGCTGGCGCTCGGCGTCGAGCACCACAAGCAGTTCTTGCGCCGGCTGGGCCAGCTCGACCGGCTGCGCACCGAGCTTCCCGAAAGTGCCGAGCCGATCGTTCCGCGCCGCTGGCAGGAGATCAACACCGTGACCATCGCCTTCGGCCACGGGCTCTCGGTCGCGCCGTTGCAGGCGATGATGGCCAATGCCGCGCTGGTGAACGGCGGGCTTCTGATCCCGCCGACGTTCCGTAAGCGCACCGAAGAAGAGGCGATGCAGGTCGCAACTCGCGTGATCAAGCCGGAGACCAGCGAGAAGATGCGCTATCTGATGCGGCTCAACGCCGAGAAGGGCACCGCCAAGCGCGCCGACGTCGACGGCTACTATGTCGGCGGCAAGACCGGGACATCCGAAAAGGTCGTCAACGGCCGCTACGCGAAGAACAAGCTGCTCAACACCTTCACCGCGGTATTCCCGGCCGACCAGCCGCGTTATCTGCTGCTCGTCATGCTTGACGAGCCGCAGGTCATTCCGGAGACCCATGGCTATGCCACCTCCGGCTGGAATGCAGCGCCGACCGCGGGCCTGATCATTGCGCGCATCGCGCCGCTCCTTTCGATCGCCCCGCGCTTCGATCTGCCGACGGCGGACCGCCTGATTCTGGCGAGCGCGCGGCGCTGATAACGTGGCTTAACTCTTGCTGTCGCGTCGCGTGACTTGCGGCGTCATTTTCGATGCCTTACGGCCTTCGGAATGACGGTTCCTGAAGGAACGCGCCGACAAATGAAACTCGCCAAGCTCCTCACCGTCGATGCCGTCAGCGATGCGCGATTCGCCGATCTCGACGTGCGCGCCATCGCGGCCGACAGCCGCAAGGTCGAGGCCAAGAGCCTGTTCGTGGCGGTGTCAGGCACCAAGGACGACGGCCTGCGCTTCGTGAAAAGCGCCGTCGATGCCGGCGCGGTCGCGATCATGGCCGAGAAGGTGCCGCCGGTGCCGCTGCCCGACGGCGTCGCCTTCGTGCGCGTCGGCAATGCGCGCCGCGCGCTCGCGATCGCGGCGTCACGCCTGTTCAAGCATCAGCCCGACACCATCGCCGCCGTCACCGGCACCAGCGGCAAGACCTCGGTCGCCGCCTTCACGCGCCAGATCTGGGAGACGACCGGGGAGGCGGCCGCGAGCATCGGCACCATCGGACTTGTTGCCCCTGGACGCGAAATCTACGGCTCGCTGACCACGCCCGATCCGGTCGCGCTGCATCGCTCGCTCGACGAACTGGCCGGCGACGACGTCACCCATCTGGTGCTGGAAGCGTCCTCGCACGGCCTCGACCAGTACCGGCTCGATGGCGTGCGTATCACCGCTGGCGCCTTCACCAATATCAGCCGCGATCATCTTGATTATCACGCGACGCTCGAAGCCTATCTCGCCGCCAAGCTCCGGCTCTTTACCGATCTCGTGCATCCGCGCGGCGCAGCGGTGATCGTCGCGGACCATGAGCATGCGGACAAGGTGATCGCGGCGGCGAAGCAGCGCCGGCTGCGGCTGCTGACGGTCGGCCGGCGTGGGGAGGGCATCCGCCTCAACGACAGCACGATCGACGGCTTCGCGCAGGTGCTCAAGCTCACCTATACTGGCACCGACTACACGGTGCGGCTGCCGCTGGTCGGCGGCTTCCAGGTGGAGAACGCACTCACCGCCGCCGGGCTTGCGATCGCGACCGAAAGCGAGCCGCGCGCGGTGTTCGCCGCGCTTGAGACACTGAAGGGTGCGAAGGGCCGCCTCGATCTTGCCGGCGAACGCGACGGCGCGCCGATCTTCGTCGACTACGCCCACAAGCCGGATGCGCTGGCCAAGGCGCTGGAGGCACTGCGGCCTTACGCGTCGCGCCAGCTCGTCGTGGTGTTCGGCTGTGGCGGCGACCGCGACGCCGGCAAGCGGCCGATGATGGGTGCGATCGCCGCCGAAAAGGCCGACCGCGTCATTGTGACCGACGACAATCCGCGCAGCGAGCAGGCCGCCGATATTCGCGCGGCCATCCTGAAATCCGCGCCCGGAGCGGTCGAAATCGGCGACCGCGGCGAGGCGATTGCCCGCAGCATCGCCGATCTGCGCCGGGGCGACGTGCTGTTGATTGCGGGCAAGGGCCACGAAACCGGCCAGATTGTCGGCAACCAAACTCTGCCGTTCAGCGACCACGAGGCGGTCGCGGCCGCGCTGCTGGGGAAGTCGGCATGATCGATATTCCGCTCTGGACCGTCGAGGCGATGGCGCAGGCCATGGGTGCCGGACGTGCCGGCGCGCTGCCCGCATCGATCTCCGGCATCTCCATCGACAGCCGCAGCATCGGCCGTGGCGAGGCTTTCTTCGCGATCCAGGGCGATGCCCGCGACGGCCACGACTTCGTCGCGGCGGCGCTTGCCAACGGTGCCGGCCTCGCGGTCGTTTCCGCCGACAAGCGCGAGGCGTTTCCAAAGGATGCGCCGCTGCTCATCGTGCCCGACGTGCTCGAAGGCCTGCGCGGTCTTGCGCGTGCCTCGCGTGCGAGGTCGCAGGCCAAGGTGATCGGCGTCACCGGCTCGGTCGGCAAAACCGGCACCAAGGAGGCGTTGCGGCTGGCACTCGCGCCGTCAGGCGAGACCCATGCCTCGATTGCCTCCTACAACAACCATTGGGGCGTGCCGCTTTCGCTCGCGCGCTGTCCTGCGAGCGCGCGTTTCGCCGTGTTCGAGATCGGGATGAACCACGCCGGCGAGATCGAGCCGCTGTCGCGGCTCGTTGAGCCGCACGTCGCAATCGTCACCACCATCGCGCCGGTCCATCTCGAATATCTCGGCTCGATCGAGGCGATCGCCGACGCCAAGGCTGAAATCTTCTGCGGCCTCGTTCCCGGCGGGGCCGCTGTGGTCAACCGTGACACCCCGCAATATCGGCGGCTCGCCCGCGCCGCCGAGGAGGCCGGTGCGCGTGTCGTCTCCTTCGGCGAAAACGCCAAGGCCGATGCGCGTCTCATCAAGTCATCCCTGCAACCGGATTGCTCGACCGTGCAGGCGCGCATCCTTGGCACGAACGTGACCTACAAGGTCGGTGCGCCCGGCCGCCACGTCGTGTCAAATTCGCTGGCGGTGCTGGCCGCGGTCTCGCTCGTGGGCGCCGATCTCGCGCTGGCGGGGCTCGCGCTTGCAGGCCTCACGCCGCCGACCGGTCGCGGCGCGCGCAGCGAGCTTGACCTTCCAGGCGGACGCGCGCTGCTGATCGACGAAAGCTATAACGCCAATCCCGCTTCCATGCAGGCGGCGATCGCGCTGCTCGGGCAGGCCGATGTCGCCGGACGTGGCCGCCGCATCGCGGTGCTCGGGGACATGCTGGAACTCGGGCCGAGCGGCGCCGATCTGCATCGCGGCCTGGCCGAGCCGGTCGTGGCGCAGGGTATCGATCTCGTCTTCTGCTGCGGTCCGCTCATGCATTCTCTCTGGGAGGCCCTTCCATCCGAGCGCCGGGGGGGCTATGCGGAGACCTCGGCCGCACTCGAACCGCAGGTGCTGGCCGCCATCCGCCCTGGCGATGCCATCATGGTCAAGGGATCGCTCGGGTCGCGAATGGCCCTCATCGTCAAGGCGCTGGAACAAAGCTTTTCCCGCACCGCATTCGCGGCGCCAAGCCAAGGCTAGTGCCGCTGTTCGATTTGAAGTTCCTACAGCACTTGCGGCAAAATCGGTAGCGAACTTCAAATCGAAAAGCGGCACTAGAGTTGAAAGCAGTTGCTAGTGTCCTTCGATTCCGAAGTTCGTATCGGAGGCCGCTGCGAAATGGTACGAACTTCGGAATCGGGACACTAGCTCGATGCTCTACTGGCTTTCCTTCTTTTCGGACCAGTTTAACGCGCTCAACGTGTTCCGTTACATCACCGTGCGCACCGGCGGTGCGATGATCACGGCGATGATCTTCGTGTTCCTGTTCGGGCCGATGATCATCGACAAGCTGCGTGCGCTGCAAGGCAAGGGACAGCCGATCCGCGCCGACGGGCCGCAATCGCATCTCGTCACCAAGAAGGGCACGCCTACCATGGGCGGGCTGATCATCCTGCTCGGCATCGTGGTGGCGACGGTGCTGTGGGCCAATCCCGCGAACAACTACGTGTGGATCGTGATCGGCGTCACGCTGAGCTTCGGCGTGATCGGGTTCTACGACGACTACCTCAAGGTCACACGGCAGAGCCATGCCGGCTTTGCCGGAAAATTTCGTCTTGTCTTCGAAATCCTGGTCGCGATGATTGCGTGCTATTTCATCGTGTCGTTGGGCCGTGAGCCGTTTGCATCGTCGCTCACCTTTCCGTTCTTCAAGGACTGGCTGCTGCCGCTCGGCTGGTTCTTCCTGGTGCTCGGCGCCTTCGTTATCGTCGGCGCCGGCAACGCGGTGAACCTTACCGACGGGCTCGACGGACTGGCCATGGTGCCGGTCATCATCGCCGCGCTGAGCTTCGGTTTGATCTCCTATCTCGCCGGCAATGTCACGTTGTCGGATTACCTCCAGATCCACTATGTCGCCGGCACCGGCGAACTCGCGGTATTGTGCGGCGCCGTCATCGGCGCGGGACTGGGCTTTCTCTGGTTCAATGCGCCGCCAGCCTCGATCTTCATGGGCGATACCGGATCGCTGGCGCTTGGCGGCATGATTGGTTCAATCGCGGTTGCGACCAAGCACGAGATCGTGCTCGCCGTGATCGGCGGGTTGTTCGTGCTCGAAGCCGTTTCCGTGATCGTGCAGGTGGTGTCGTTCAAGCTCACCGGCAAGCGCGTGTTCCGCATGGCGCCGCTGCATCACCATTTCGAGCAGAAGGGCTGGACCGAGCCGCAGATCGTGATCCGCTTCTGGATCATCTCGGTCGTGCTGGCGCTGGTAGGCCTCTCCACGCTGAAGCTGCGGTAATGATCCCCGTCACCAGCTTTGCCGGAAAGAAAGTCGCCGTGTTCGGCCTCGGCGGCTCCGGGCTGGTCAGCGCCAGCGCGCTGCTCGCCGGCGGCGCCGACGTCATCGGCTGGGACGACAGCGCCGAAACCGTCGCCAAGGCGACGGCTGCCGGAATCCCGACTGCAGACCTCCGGCACATCGACTGGTCGAAGATTTCCGCGCTGGTGCTTGCGCCGGGCGTGCCGCTCACGCATCCCGTGCCGCACTGGACGGTCGGGCTCGCGCGCGCCGCCGCAGTCGAGGTGATCGGCGACATCGAGCTGTTCTGCCGCGAGCGCCGCCGTCACATGCCGAACGCGCCGTTCGTCGCCATCACCGGCACCAACGGCAAGTCGACCACCACCGCGCTCACCGCGCATCTGCTCGCGTCCGCCGGCTATGACGCCCAGCTCGGCGGCAATATCGGCACCGCGATCCTGTCGCTGGAGCCGCCCGGCCGCGGCCGCGTGCACGTGATCGAGGTGTCGTCCTATCAGGTCGATCTTGCGCCGTCGCTCGATCCGTCGGTCGGCATCCTGATCAATGTCAGCGAGGACCATCTCGACCGTCACGGCACGCTGGCGCACTACGCGGCGGTGAAGGAACGCCTCGTCGCGGGCGTGCAGGAGAGCGGCACGGCCATCGTCGGGGTCGACGATAACTGGTGCCAGGCCGCCGCCGATCGCATCGAGCACGCGGGCAAGCGCGTCGTGCGCGTGTCGGTGCGCCGCCCGCTCGCCGACGGCATCTATGTCGAGGCGGGACGGATCATGCAGGCCGCCGGTGGCAGCGGCACCGACATCGCGCTGCTCGGCGGCATCGGATCGCTGCGCGGCGTGCACAATGCCCAGAACGCGGCATGCGCGAGCGGCGCGGCGCTCGCGCTCGGGCTGTCGGCCGCGCAGATCCAGAACGGCTTGCGCTCGTTCCCCGGTCTCGCGCACCGCATGGAGCAGGTCGGCCGCAAGGGCCGCGTCCTGTTCGTCAACGACTCCAAGGCGACCAATGCCGATTCATCGGCGCAGGCGCTGGCCTGCTTCGGCGATATTTTCTGGATCCTGGGCGGCAAGCCGAAGACCGGCGGCCTCTCGACGCTCACCGGCTTCTTCCCGCGCATCCGCAAGGCCTATCTGATCGGCGAGGCGGCGGCGGGCTTTGCGTCCGAGCTCGACGGCAAGGTGCCGCACGTCGTGGCGGGCACGCTCGACCGTGCGGTGGCGCTCGCCGCCCGCGACGCCGAGGCGGCGGACTTTGCCGAGCCGGTGGTGCTGCTCTCGCCGGCCTGCGCGTCGTTCGACCAGTATCGCAATTTCGAGGTGCGCGGCGACGCTTTCCGCGCGCTGGTGCATGCGCTGCCGGGCCTCGCGCCGGCGCATCAATAGCCCAAAAAACCGGCCACAATCCGCTGCACGGGCACTGCCGCGCCCTTCATGGACAATCGTTTCGCCGGGCCTTAAAAATCGCTGCGCGCGAGGGACCATGGCGGACATCTTCATCTCCTACAAAAAGGAAGACGCGGGCCGCGTGATCCGCATGGTCGAGGCGCTTGCGCGCCGAAGGCTTCGACGTCTGGTGGGATCACGGCATCAAGGCCGGCAGCGAGTGGGATCGCTCCATCCACAAGGAGCTCTATGCCGCCAAGGTGGTGATCGCGATCTGGTCGAACGCGTCGGTCGCCGCGCCCTGGGTCAAGGAAGAGGCGACGGTCGGCAAGAACCGCGGCGTGCTCATCCCGGCGCGGATCGACGACGTCGATCCGCCGCTCGGCTTCATGATGATCCAGGCCGCCGATCTCGTCGATTGGCGTGGCGATCGGTCGGACCCGCGCTGGGCGCATTTTCTCGACGCGGTGCGGAGCATTCTGCGCGGCGGGGCGGGGCTCGTCGGCAGAGGGATCGACCGCGCGCGCGGAGGCGCCGCCCCGGCGTGCGCAGCGCAATCAGACGCCGATCTTGCTCGCGGTCGCCGGCGTCGCAGTGGTTGCAGTGCTCGCGGCCGGTTGGATGTTCATGCGCGGGCAGGGCCCGGCGTCCGTCGTTACGGCGCCGCCCGCCGTTGCGACGCCGCCGGCTGTTGCGACGCCCCCCGCCCAGCGGCAGGCGAGCGACAGCGAGCAGAAGCTCTGGGACCGGGCGCTGGCGGAAAAGACCCGCCAGGGCTTCCAGACCTATCTGGTCAGCTATCCCGACGGGGTCTATGCGCAGCGCGCGCGTGACACGCTGCTCACCTGCCGCACCGAGACGAACGAGGTCTGGAAACCCGGACCGGATGTCGCCAACCAGATGGTGCGCGGCGTCTCCGGCGGCCCGTTGTCGTCCGGCGTCACCGCGGACCAGCATTGCGCCAAGGCCAAGTCCGACATCCACGCGCGCGCCAAGCTGATGTGCGAGACGATCGTCACCAATGGCGGCTACCGCAATGCCAAATGGACTGTCAGCGCGACGCGCCCTGCGATTGCCAGCAGCCCAACAGCGTGGTGATGACCTGCATCGCCGACCTTCCGTATTCCTGCCGCTGGGAAATGCGCGTCACCGAGCGGACCGAGATTTGCGGCTAGCACAAGTCGAGCGAGACCATTCGTGACATCCGCAAACATCCTGTCCGGCCTTGCAGCGAGATGTCTGGCCGGCTCTGGCCGGCGTCTTCTTTGTCGCGGCGCATGCCCACGCGCAGGATGCGGTCGCGCAATTCTACAAGGGCAAGCAGGTCAGGATCGTGGTCGGCACCGGCGCCGGCGGCGGATACGACGCCTATTCGCGGCTTATTGCACGCCATATGTTCAAGCACATCCCCGGCAATCCGACCGTCATCGTCGCCAACATGCCGGGCGCCGGCAGCAACACGGCGGCAAACCACATCTATGCGGTCGCGCCCAAGGACGGCACGCAGATCGGCTCGGTCTTCGCCGGCGCCCTGATCGAGCCGCTGACCAGCACCAAGACACTCCAATTCGATCCCAGCCGCTTCCAGTTTCTCGGCAGCGCGAACGACGACGTTTACGTCTGCATTGCGCGCAAGGATGCGGCGCCGCAGACCTTCAAGGACGTCTTCCAGCAGGAGATCACGCTGGGCGCGAGCGGCTCGAGTTCCAGCGCCGAGGTCTCAACGCTGCTCAAGAACCTGATCGCGACCAAATTCAAGATCGTGCTCGGCTATGTCGGAAGCCGCTCGATCGCGCTCGCCATCGAACGCAACGAGGTGCAGGGCGCCTGCGGCTTCTCATGGCCGTCGATCTCGGTGACCAACCAAGGCTGGTTCGGGCCCAACGGTTTCATGCGCGTGCTGGTGCAGACCCACATCAAGGGACACCCGGAGCTCAATGCCGAGAAAGTGCCGCTGGTCGGCGATTTCGCCCGCACGCCGGATGAGCGCGCGATCATGGAGCTCTACTTCAGCCACACCACCTTCGGGCGGCCCTATGTCGTGGCGCCCGAAGTGCCGGCCGACCGTCTTGCTGCGCTCCGCACGGCGTTCATGGCGACGATGAAGGATCCGGCTTTCGTGGCCGAGGCGCGCAAGCTCGGCATGGACATCGATGCCGTCGATGGCGACGAGGTGCAGCGGCTGGTCCGCACCATCTATGCGACGCCGCCCGATTTGATCGCGAAGATGAAGAACGCGCTGCAAGGGTCGAATTGACCGGCCGCGCCAAAGGATATGGTGCGACGATCGCCTACGAGATGGCCTGCCCCGCGCACCAGCCGCTCGACCAGGCCCACTGAAAATTGTAGCCCCCGAGCCAGCCGGTGACGTCGACCGCTTCACCGATGGCATAGAGTCGGGGGACGGTCCGCGCTTCCATCGTCTTCGACGACAGGTCTCGGGTATCGATGCCCCCGAGCGTCACCTCGGCTTTGGGCCATCCCTCCGAGTCTGCCGGTTGAATCTCCCAGCGTTTGAGGCGCGTCGCAAACGCCGCGAGGGTGCGGTCAGGGATATTGGCCATCGGCCCAGGCGGCAAACACGCCTCGGCCAGCGCGTGCGCGAGGCGGGCAGGCAAAATCTCGGCGAGCGCAGTCCTCGCTTCCGCCTTGGGACGTGATTGCTTGCGCTCCAACAGAAAGGCGCTCGCGTCGCAGTCCGGCGCCAGGTCGAGGCTGATCGTATCGCCCTGCCGCCAGTAGGAGGAGATCTGAAGGATGGCCGGACCCGAAAGGCCACGGTGCGTGAACAGGATGTTTTCGCGAAAGCTCGTTCCCGCGCATGACGCGATCGCCTCCAGGGAAACGCCGGCGAGAAGCTGGTCGAACCCGAGCGCCTTGGGCGTGGCCTTCAGCGGCACCAGCCCAGGCTGCGGTTCAACGATATTCAAGCCGAAGCGCCGCGCGACGTCATAGGCGAAACCGGTCGCGCCCATTTTCGGGATCGACAGGCCGCCGGTCGCCAGGACAACCGCCGGCGCGGTGAAACACGCTTCGGCGGTCTCCACGCGGAAGCCGTCGGCATGGGAAATATCCGTGACGGTGTGACCGACCCTGAGATCAACACCGCCTTGCGCGCATTCAGCCAACAGCATGGCGACGATGGCGCGCGCGGAGCCATCGCAGAACAATTGGCCGAGTGTCTTCTCGTGATAGGGGATGCCATGGCGCTCGACCAAGGCGATGAAGTCGGCCTGCGTGTAGCGGCCCAGCGCCGACCTGCAGAAGTCGGGGTTGCCGGACAGAAACCGATCCGGCGCGCTATGAAGATTGGTAAAATTGCAGCGGCCGCCGCCTGAAATCAGAATCTTGGCGCCGACCTTGTCGGCATGGTCGAGCAACAGGACTTTTCTGCCTCGCTGGCCGGCGGTCAGGGCGCACATGAGTCCCGCTGCGCCTGCCCCGATGATGATGACGTCGAACAACTCGGTTGCTGTCGTCATTCGCCCTTTCACTCGCCGCAGGTTCCGTAAGAGCCTCGCCGGCTCCGGTATAGCAGGGCCTCATCCCGGGCAACGCAGCAACGTGCGATCAAATGTATTTATTGCGCTGGAGGATCGCGGTATGCAGCGGCAATCACTGCGGACGGAGCCCGTCTCGGGATGCTGCGCCTGACTGAACTCAAGCTTCCGCTCGACCATGCGGACGACGCCATCGAGGCGGCCGTCCTCAAGCGGTTGCAGATCAAGCCGCAGGATTTGATCCGCTGCGCTGTATTTCGTCGTGCGGTTGATGCGCGCAAGAAGGCCGGCGATCGCGCTGATTTATACGCTCGATATCGACGTGAAGAACGAAGCGGCGGTGTTGAAGCGGCTGGCGGGCGACCGCAATCTCTCGGTCGCTCCCGATGTCAGCTATCGCTTCAAGACGCATGCGCCCGGCGATGGGGTGTTGCGGCCGATCGTCATCGGCACCGGTCCCTGCGGTCTGTTTGCCGGTCTGATCCTGGCGCAGATGGGTTTCCGACCGATCATCCTGGAGCGGGGCAAGGTCGTTCGCGAGCGGACCAAGGACACCTGGCGGCTGTGGCGCAAGTCCGTGCTGAACCCGGAATCGAACGTGCAGTTCGGCGAGGGAGGGGCCGGCACGTTCTCGGACGGCAAGCTCTACAGCCAGATCAAGGACCCTGAAAACTACGGTCGCAAGGTGCTGACGGAATTCGTCAAGGCCGGCGCTCCGTCCGAGATCCTCACGGTCGCCAAGCCCCACATCGGCACGTTCCGGCTGGTGACGATCGTCGAACAAATGCGCGAGACCATCGAAGCGCTCGGCGGCGAGTATCGTTTCCAGAGCAAGGTCGACGACATCGAAATCGACGTAAGGCGTGACGGCACCCGACAGGTGGTCGGCGTGGTGCTCGCCGACGGCACACGCATCGCGGCCGATCATGTCGTGCTGGCGGTCGGCCACAGCGCCCGCGACACGTTTCAGATGCTCTACGATCGCGGCGTCGCGATCGAGGCCAAGCCGTTCTCGGTCGGTGTGCGGATCGAGCATCCGCAGTCGCTGATCGACCGCTGCCGCTACGGCGGATTTGCCGGGCACTCGCTCCTGGGCGCGGCCGACTACAAGCTGATCCATCACGGCAGCAACGGTCGCTCGGTCTACAGCTTCTGCATGTGTCCGGGCGGCACGGTGGTGGCCGCGACGTCGGAGCCGGGACGCGTCGTCACCAATGGGATGAGCCAATACTCCCGCAACGAGCGCAATGCCAATGCCGGTATCGTCGTGGGCATCACGCCCGCCGACTATCCGGGGCATCCGCTCGCCGGGATCGCGTTTCAGCGGCAGTGGGAAGAACGCGCATTCGACGCCGGCGGCGGAACTTATGCGGCGCCGGCGCAACGGGTCGGCGATTTCCTCGCGCGCCGGGCGTCGACGGCGCTCGGCGAGGTCGTGCCGTCCTACCGGCCTGGCGTGCGTCCGACCGATCTCGCGGCGTGCCTGCCGGATTTCGCCGTGGCCGCGATCCGGGAGGCGCTTCCCGCGTTCGATCAGAAGATCAAAGGCTTTGCGTTCGACGATGCGCTGCTGACGGGCGTCGAGACCCGAACGTCGTCGCCGATCCGGATCGGTCGCGACCGGAGCTACCAGAGCTTGAACACACGCGGTCTCTATCCGGCAGGAGAAGGCGCCGGATACGCCGGCGGCATTCTCTCCGCCGGCGTGGATGGAATTCGGGTCGCTGAAGCTGTCGCCTTGGACATCAACGGAAGTGACGTTGGCCAGGGCCATCGGCCGCGCGTGGCCTAGACCGCGATCCGATCGAATCGGATCACGGTCTCGCTTTTTGTTTCTATCTCGGGTCAAGCCCGAGGAATCCCGCTTTTCGGGATCGTGCTCCTAGAGACCGCGGCGGCGTTTCTTCTTTGAGGCCTTGCGCGCGGCGTAGCGGGCATCGCGGGCGGCCTTCTGCTCGGCTTTCAGCGCCTCGTCCGATGCCGATTCGGCCTCGGCCTTGGCAGCTGCTTCCGCCGCTGCCTGCTCGGCGGCGATGCGTGCGGCTTCTGCCGCCGCCTCAGCGGCGATCTTGGCCTGGCGGGCGAGTTCCGCCTCGTGCTCGCGCCGTGCGACTTCGCGCTGCGCCTGGCGCTCGATCCGCGCCGCCGCGATGGCTTCGCGCTCGCGCCGCTTCTCGATCGCTTCCGGGGTGTTGGGATCGGCGCTCTTCTTGAACTTTGCCAGGAGGTTCTTCTTGGCCTCGGCCGCGAGGCTGAGGCGATCTTCAAGGCTCTGATCGTAACTGGGCATGGGACTAGTGCGTTGCTCCTCTTGCGCCCCGCCAAGGGGCTGGCGTCGGATGGTTGGGGAAGTTTTGACGTCTGCGGGAACCGGACTGATTAGTCGCGGCGCCGCCGACAGTCAATCGGGGCATCCACTGACGCAGGACATATGTTGCCGCAGGGTCGGCGCAAGCCTGAAGCCCTTTATTTCCAGCCCCGAATCATGCCCTGCCTGAAGCAGCGCATGTCGCGCTGCAAAAGAGGGCAATTCACCATGGCGCCTGCTAGCGCATCGAAGAAACCTACCGCCGCCAAAGCCAACCGGCCGGTCACCCTGAAACACCTCGCGGCTGCCTTGGCCGAGGAACACCAGTTGACCAAGAAGAATGGCGAAGCCCTCCTCACCGATCTGGTCGGGCTGATCACGAAGCACCTCAAGAAGGGCGAGCGGATCCGGATCGTCGGCCTCGGAATCCTGCAGGTACGCAAGCGAGCGGCCCGCATGGGGCGCAATCCCGCGACCGGTGAGCCGATCAAGATCAAGGCAAGCAAGAAGGTCGCCTTCCGGGCCGCCAAAGACCTGAAGATGGCGGTCTGAGCTTAGCGCCCTGTCATTTCGACGGACGATCGCCCCGGTAGCGCCGCTGCCGGGGCTTTCGTTTGACTGGTGTCCCCGGATCCGAAGTTCGCACACCCCGTGCTGCAAATACGCATGCGAACTTCGGATTCGAAAGGGACACCAGCACTTGATACTTGCTAGTAGTCCTTCGATTCTAACATTCGCAAAGTCGCCTGCTGAAACGGGATGCGAATGTTAGAATTGGACCACTAGTGTCAACCGCCGGCGAGCTCTTCGCGGAGAATTTCGAGCGCCAGCCACTGCTCCTCCGCGACGGCGATCTTTCGTTGCAGGTCGCCCAGCGCAGCGCTGGTCTTCTCGAAGCCGGCGCGGTCGCGCGCATAAAACTGTGGATCGCTGAGCTTTTCCTGCAACGCATGGGCCTCGGTCTGGAGCGTGGCGATGGTCTTCGGCAGCGTCTCAAGCGCGTGCTTGTCCTTGAAGGTCATTCTCCGCTTCGCAGGCTCCGGCGCTTCGGAGAGCGGCGCGGCCGCCTTTGCGACCTTCTGCGGCTCCGGCTTGCGCTGATCGCGGGTGAGATCGACGCCGCGCTGCGCCAGCATGTCGCTATAGCCGCCGGCATACTCGACCCAGCGCCCGTTGCCCTCGGGCGCGATCACGCCGTTCACCAGCCGGTCAAGAAAATCGCGATCGTGGCTGATGAGCAGGACCGTTCCGGCATAGTCGCCGAGCATGTCCTCGAGCACTTCCAGCGTCTCCATATCGAGATCGTTGGTCGGCTCGTCGAGGATCAGCAGGTTTGACGGCCTGGCGAGCGCCTGCGCCAGCATCAGCCGGCCGCGCTCGCCGCCCGACAGCTTGCGGAGCGGCGTGCGCGCCTGCTCGGCGGTGAACAGGAAATCCTTCATGTAGCTGACGACGTGCCTGCGCCTGGCCGTTCACGTGCACGGTGTCGCCGCCGCCGGCGGTGAGCGCTTCGGCGACCGTGACGTCGGGATCGAGGCTGTCGCGGTGCTGGTTGAGCGTCGCGATCGCCGAGGTTCGCGCCGAGCCGGACCGAGCCGCTGTCGGGAGCGAGGCTGCCGGTCAGCAGATTGATCAGCGTGGTCTTGCCGCTGCCGTTCGGCCCGACGATGCCGATGCGGTCGCCGCGCTGGATGCGGATCGAGAAGTTGCTGACGATCGGCCGGCCTTCGTAGCTCTTGCCGATGCCGTTCGCCTCGATCACCAGCGCGCCGGACTCCGGCGCCGAGCTGGCGGTGATGGTGGCGTTGCCGGTGCTCGCCCGGTACGTGCGGCGCTGTTCGCGCAGCGCCTGCAACTCCCCGACGCGGCGCATGTTGCGCTTGCGCCGCGCGGTGACGCCGTAGCGCAGCCAGTGCTCTTCGGCGACGATCTTGCGGTCGAGCTTGTGCTGGTCGCGTTCCTCCTCCGCCAGCACCGCGTCGCGCCATTCCTCGAAATGGGCAAAGCCGCGTTCCAGCCGGCGGGTCTCGCCGCGGTCGAGCCAGACCGTGACGCGCGACAGCGTCGACAGGAAACGCCGGTCGTGGCTGATGATCACCAGCGCTGTGCGCCGCGCGTCGAGATCGCGTTCCAGCCATTCGATCGTGCGTCAGGTCGAGGTGATTGGTCGGCTCGTCGAGCAGGAGAATATCGGGCGAGGGCGCGAGCACGCGCGCGAGCGACGCGCGGCGCGCTTCGCCGCCGGAGAGATGCGCCGGATGTTCGCTGCCGTTGAGGCCGAGCTGCTCAAGCAGATAGCGGGCGGCGTGATGATCGTCGGCCGGACCGAGCCCGGCCTCGACATAGGCGAGGGTGGAATCGAAACCGCAAGAAATCCGGTTCCTGCGGCAGATAGCGGACCGTCGCGCCCGGCTGCAGGAAAACCGAGCCGCGGTCCGGCTCCACGGTTCCGGCGGCGATTTTCAGCAGTGTCGATTTGCCCGATCCGTTGCGTCCGACCAGCGAGACGCGCTCGCCGGCGGAGACCGACAACTCCGCGCCGGTCAGCAGCGGCGTGCCGCCGAAGGTCAGCGCGATATCCTTGAGTTGAAGGAGGGGAGGAGACATGCGACCGATCAAATTTGGTTCATATAGAGGTTCGGTCGAAGCCTTTGGCGCGGCTCCGGGGCCGGTTTGTATCCTGCCAGAATGCTGAAATGTGAAAATTGTCGTCAAATTGAACTAATCTCTTCAAGAAGTCTTTTGTGTTTGCATGTGAAGGTCAATCTGCGGTGCGGTCTGTCAGGGAGCCGATCAGTGCGCGATCTCATCAGGCTAGGGGCTGCGATTTCTCAGGAACGACGGCGGGGCCACCGCCATCGAATACGCGATCATTGCCGGTATGCTGTCGATCGTGATCGTGGTTGCCGTAACTTCGATCGGCACCAGCCTGAATACGATGTTCACGTCGGTGGCGACCGCCGTTAAGTGATCCGGAAGCGGCCAATTCCCGCGTGAGGGGTTACCGATATCCGTCGCCGTTAACCTCTCTTCAACCAACCCCCGTCAGGACTTGTAGTCTGGACGGGGAATGCCATGGTTTCGCGCCTCGAGCGCACGCCCTTTGCCGCCTGGTGGTGGACGGTCGACCGGCTGACGCTGGCGGCGATGCTCGGCCTGATGCTCGCGGGCATCGTGCTGTCGCTGGCGGCGAGCCCGCCGGTCGCGGCGCGGCTCGGGCTCGAGCCGTTCTATTTCGTCAACCGCCACGTCATGTTCCTGATCCCCGCGATTGCGGTGCTGATCGCGACCTCGTTCCTGCTCGCCGCACCTCATCCGCCGCATCGCGCTGGTGGTGTTCGTCGTCAGCCTTGCGCTCGTATTCATGACGCTGGTCTATGGCGCGGAGGTGAAGGGCGCGCGGCGCTGGCTGGTCATCCTCGGCGTCAGCATCCAGCCGTCGGAATTCCTCAAGCCCGCCTTCGTGATCCTGATCGCCTGGCTGTTCGGTGAATCGGCGCGTCGCCCCGAGATGCCGGCCAATACCATCGCGCTCGGATTGCTGGCGGCGGTCGTGCTCGGACTGGTGCTGCAGCCCGACTTCGGCCAGACCATGCTGATCCTCGCGGTCTGGGGTGCGCTGTTCTTCCTCGCCGGCATGCGGCTGATCTGGGTGGTGGGACTGGGCGGCGCGGCGATCGTCGGTCTCACCGGCGCCTATTTCACGGTCCCGCACGTCGCGCGGCGCATCAAGCGCTTCATCGATCCGGCGTCCGGCGACACCTTCAACATCGATCAGGCGGTGGAATCCTTCGTGCGCGGCGGCTGGTTCGGCCGCGGGCCGGGCGAGGGCACCGTGAAGCGCATCCTGCCCGAGAGCCATACCGACTTCGTGTTCGCGGTGGCGGCGGAGGAGTTCGGCATCGCGCTCTGCCTGGTGCTGCTCTTGCTGTTCGCCTTCATCGTGCTGCGCGCCTTGCTGCATGCGCTGCGCAACCACGACCCGTTCCAGCGCTTTGCGGCGGCCGGGCTCGCGATCCTGTTCGGCCTGCAATCCGCCATCAACATGGCGGTAAATGCCCACCTGATCCCGGCGAAGGGCATGACCTTGCCGTTCGTCTCCTACGGGGGCTCCTCGATGATCTCGCTCGCCTGGGGCATGGGCATGCTGCTGGCGCTCACCCGCGAGCGTCCGCGCACCGATTATCTGGCGAGCCAGGACGGCCTCGTTCCCGCCGGGAGCAGCGGCGTGACCGAAGCGGGCGGCGCGCCGCTCGTGCTGCTCGCGGCCGGCGGAACGGGCGGCCATCTGTTTCCCGCCGAGGCGCTGGCGGAGGCGCTCGCCCGCCGCGGCGTGACTGTCGATCTCGCCACCGATCACCGCGCCGAGCGCTATGGCGGACGCTTCCCGGCGCGCGAGACCCACATCATCCCGAGCGACACCGTGCGCGCGCGCAACCCGGTCGCGCTCGCGCGCACCGCGCTGGCGCTCGGCCGCGGACTCGTGCGCGCCTATTTCGTGCTGCGGCGGATCAAGCCCGCCGCCGTGGTCGGCTTCGGCGGCTATCCGACGCTGCCGCCGGTCGGCGCGGCGACGGTGCTCAAAATTCCGACCATCATCCACGAGCAGAATGCGGTGATGGGGCGCGCCAACCGGCAGCTCGCGCCGCGCGTGACCGCGATCGCGACCTCGTTCGACGGCGTGCTCGATGCCGAGCCCGCGCTTGCCGCCAAGGCGACGCGCACCGGCAATCCGGTGCGGCCGGCGGCGATCGCGGCGGCGGCGACGCCGTTCGTGGCGCCGGAGGCGGACGGGCTCGTGCGCCTGCTGGTGTTCGGCGGCAGCCAGGGCGCGCGGATCATGTCGGAGATCGTGCCGCTCGCGATCGAGCAGCTCGACGCGTCGTTGCGCGCGCGTCTGTTGCTCGCGCAGCAGGCGCGCGACGAGGACCTCGCGCGCGTGCGCGACATCTATTCGCGCCTGAGCATCGCCGCGGAGGTGTCGCCGTTCTTTCCCGATCTGCCGGCGCGCATCGCCGCCGCGCATCTCGTCGTGGCGCGCTCCGGCGCGTCGACGGTGTCGGAGCTTGCCGCCATCGGACGGCCGTCCATCCTCGTGCCGCTGCCGGGCGCGCTCGATCAGGATCAGTTCGCCAATGCCGGCGTGCTGGCCGCCGCAGGCGGCGCGATCCGCCTGCCGCAAACCGACTTCACGCCGGCGCGGCTTGCCGCGGAGATCACCGCGCTGACGGCCGGGCCGCAACGGCTCACGGCCATGGCGCAGGCCGCGCGCTCGCAAGGCGCGCCCGACGCCGCCGACCGGCTCGCGGACCTCGTGATGAAGACGGCGCGGCTCGCCTAACGGCTTTTGAACATCGCGCGCACGTCGTGCAGGTCGCGGACGACCGCGACGCAAAGCTCGCGCAGTTCGTCGGTCGCCGGCAGCATGTCCGGCACCATGATCGTCATCGCGCCAGACGCGTGCGCGGCGCGCACGCCGGGATAGGAATCTTCGAGCACGAGGCAGCGCTCCGCGCGGACGCCGAGATTGCTCGCGGCCTTGAGGAACATGTCCGGATGCGGCTTGCCGCGCGTGACATCCTCGCGCGTGCAGACGGCGCTGAAATGATCGAGCAGGCCCGCGCGCTTGAGATGATGTTCGGCGATCCTGCGCACGGTCGAGGTCGCGACCGCCATCGGCAGCTTGCGTGCCGCAAGATCGCCGATCAGTTCCGCCGCGCCGGCCTTCACTGGGACGCCGGCGTCGAGGCGCTGCCGCATCTCCACCTCGCAATCCTCAAACAGCCGCGCGATCGGGAAGTCGGCGCCGAACCGCTGCTGCAGGATGAGGTGAATTTCCGCCTCGGCGGTTCCGACCATCGACTGGCAGAAGTCAGCCGGAAAATCGTACCCCATCCCCGACGCGCTCGCGACCATCGCCGCGCGATAGACGCTCTCGGTGTCGAGCAGCAGCCCGTCCATGTCGAAGATCACGGCCTCGACGGGAAATGGGAAGGCAGTCATGAGATGATTCCGGTGACTTGCATCGCGGGGCGTGCTGGGTCCATATCGGCGTTCGACAGCGGAAAATGGACGCCTTTGGCGTCAATTCCTGGTTGATGCTCTATTATGACGCTCAAAAGCGCTGAGTCGGGAGTACCACATTCATGAAGCTGCCGCGCGACATCGGCCCGATCCATTTCGTCGGCATCGGCGGCATCGGCATGAGCGGAATCGCCGAGGTGCTGATCAATCTCGGCTATGTGGTGCAGGGCTCCGACGTCTCCGACGGCGCCAACATCAAGCGGTTGCGCGACAAGGGCGCGACGGTATCGATAGGTCACGCCGCCGCCAATCTCGGCGCCGCCGAAGTCGTCGTGGTCTCGACCGCGATCCGGCGCGACAATCCCGAACTCGTTGCGGCGCGCGCCAGGCGGCTGCCGGTGGTGCGGCGCGCGGAGATGCTCGCCGAGCTGATGCGGCTGAAAAGCTGCATCGCTATCGCCGGTACTCACGGCAAGACGACGACCACCTCGATGGTCGCCGCGTTGCTCGATGCCGGCAATCTCGATCCGACCGTAATCAACGGCGGCATCATCGAAGCCTACGGCACCAATGCGCGGCTCGGCGGCGGCGACTGGATGGTGGTAGAGGCGGACGAATCCGACGGCACCTTCCTGAAGCTTCCCGCCGACATCGCGATCGTGACCAATGTCGATCCCGAGCATCTCGACCACTTCAAGACCTACGACGCGGTGCAGGACGCATTCCGCGGCTTTGTCGACAACGTGCCGTTCTACGGCTTCGCGGTGATGTGCACCGATCATGAGGTCGTGCAGCAGCTCGTCGGACGCATCGAGGATCGCCGCATCATCACCTATGGCGAGAATCCGCAGGCCGACGTGCGGCTGATCGATCTCGACCACGCCAATGGCGCGTCGCGCTTCGCGGTGATGTTCCGCAACCGCGCCGGTCAGGAAATTCACGCCATCAAGAATCTGCGGCTGCCGATGCCGGGACGCCATAACGCGCTCAATGCCACCGCCGCGATCGCGGTCGCGCGCGAGCTCGGTATCGGCGACGACATGATCCGCAAGGCGCTGGAGAATTTCGGCGGTGTGCGCCGGCGCTTCACCCGCACCGGCGAGTGGAACGGCGTGCCGATCGTCGACGACTACGGCCACCATCCGGTCGAGATCGCGGCGGTGCTGCGCGCCGCGCGCGAGTTGAACAAGGGGCAGGTAATCGCGATCATGCAGCCGCATCGCTATT
This sequence comes from uncultured Alphaproteobacteria bacterium, assembly GCA_963850705.1. GTDB lineage: Bacteria > Pseudomonadota > Alphaproteobacteria > Rhizobiales > Xanthobacteraceae > VAZQ01. The sequence continues at coordinate 20,259 of CAWKMR010000036.1, forward strand.
CGCGGCTGTCGACGCTGTTCGAGTCGTTCTGCACCTGCTTCAATGATGCAGACACCGTGATGGTCGCGCACGTCTATCCGGCCGGCGAGCAGCCGATCCAGGGCGCCAGCCGTGATGCGCTGGTGCAGGGCATGCGCGCGCGCGGCCATCGCCAGGTGATCCCGCTCGACGGCCCGCAGGACATCGCCGGCATCGTGAAGCGGCTGGCCCGGCCGGGTGACATCGTCGTGTTCCTCGGCGCCGGCAACATCACGCAATGGGCCTACGCGCTGCCGGGCGAACTCGCGGCGACCGGCAAGGTGGCGTGAGCAGGCCGGCGATGGCCTTTCCCGACCTCGTTCCTGATCTGAAAGCGACGCTGCCGCAGCTACGCGGACGGTTCCTGCCGAACGAGCCTCTCGCGCCGCTGACCTGGTTCCGTGTCGGCGGGCCGGCGCAGGTGTTGTTTATGCCGGAGGATGAGGCGGACCTCTCGTCCTTCCTTTTAAAATTGCCGGCGGCCATTCCGGTGACAGTGGTCGGCCTCGGCTCCAACCTGATCGTGCGCGACGGCGGCGTGGCGGGTGTGGTCATCCGCCTTGGGCGTGGTTTCTCGGACATCAAAGTCGAGGGCGAGCGCATCCGCAGCGGCACCGCCGTGCCGGATGTCCGCGTGGCGCGTGCGGCGCAGGAAGCCGGCCTTTCCGGGCTGGCCTTCCTGCGCGGCATTCCCGGCGCGATCGGCGGCGCGTTGCGCATGAACGGCGGCGCCTACGGCCGCGAGACCAAGGACACGCTGGTCGAGGCCCGCGGCGTCGATCGCGCCGGCAAGATCCATGTCTTCGCCAATGGCGACATGCACTACACTTATCGGCACTGTGGCGCGCCCGACGACATCATCTTCACCGAGGCGCTGTTCCAAGGCACGCCCGGCGATCCCGCCGCCATCGCCGCTGAGATGGACAAGATCACTGAAAGCCGGGAAGCCACGCAGCCGATCAAGAGCCGCACCGGCGGCTCGACCTTCAAGAATCCGCCCGGCCACAAGGCCTGGCAGCTCATCGATGCTGCGGGCTGCCGCGGGCTGGTCGTCGGCGATGCGCAGGTCTCCGAGATGCACTGCAATTTCCTGATCAATCGCGGCAACGCCACTGCTTCCGACATCGAGACGCTGGGCGAGACCGTGCGCAAGCGCGTGAAGGAGAATTCCGGCGTCGGGCTCGAGTGGGAGATCAAGCGGATCGGTCAGGCCGCCGGCTGATGTCAGCGATCAGTGCGCGGCATGTCGAGCACAAAGCGGCTCAAGATTTCGGGCCTGGGGACCAGGCAGCTTTCGGTCTTTCCGAACAGCTGATACCGGTTCCGCGCGATGCGGTCGTACAGCCAGTCCCGCACCGGCCGCGGCAGGATCGAAAACACACGCACCCATCGCCAGTGCGGAACCCGCGTGAGCGCATGGATGGCCGAGTCGCCTTTGAAGTAGGCGCGCCCGCCCATGACGATCGCATTGGTTTCCGGCGTTTCGGGATCGATGCCAAGCTGGCGCGCAAGCGCGAGGCCATAGGGACTCTGGATGGGCGTGAACTTGAAGTAACCGTTGCTGTCGCGCTCGATCAGGAAACGGACCCACCCGGAGCACAGCACGCAGATGCCGTCGAACAGAACAAGCCCGTCCGGCACGCCGGCGATATCCCTGGGCTTCCATGATTTGTGCATCGCGACGGACCCTGGCCGAGCCGGCATCAAGAATAGCGGCTGACGGCTGACAACCGATACCGAGATTTTTCTTGCCCGCTAGTGTGGCGGTTCAGAAGTTCGCCATACTATGCGGCTTGGTCGCGAGCGAACTTCTGAACCAAAGCCACACTAGCAAGCTATCGAGTGCTAGTGTCCCTTTGAAATCCGAAGTTCGCTATCGAACGTGCCGCAAAATCGAGCGAACTTCGGATTCGGGACACTAGCCCGGTGTATCGTGTCTCTGCCGAGAACTCGGGGGCATTATTGCAATCGACGTCCGATCCTATCCTCATCATCGGCGGCGGGCTGGGCGGCCTGACCACCGCGCTTGCGCTCGCACGACGCGGCATCGCGAGCCGCGTGCTCGAAGGCGCGCCCGAGTTCGGCGCCATCGGCTACGGCATCCAGTTCGGCCCCAACGTCTTCCATGTGCTCGACCGCATCGGCGTCACCGATGCGGTGATGGAGAAGGCCGATTGCCCGCCCGCCGTGTTGATGCGCGATGCCTTCACCGGTGACGAACTGGCGCGCATGCCGACCGGCGCGTCGTTCCGAGCGCGCTTCAAGCATCCCTACATCATCATCCACCGTATCGACCTCCACAACGCGCTGCTCGATGCCTGCAGGCGCAGGCCGGAGATCGAGCTGGTGCCGGAGGCCATGGTCACCGGCTTCGAGGAGCGGAATGATGGCGTTGCGCTTGCCATCGCCGACGGCCGCCGCTTCACCGGTCCCGCGCTGGTCGCCGCGGACGGCTTCCGGTCATTGGTCCGTGCCAGGCTCATCGGTGACGGCGAGCCGCGACCGGTCGGTTATGTCGCGCACCGCACCATCGTGCCGATGTCGGAGCTCAAAGCCGACGTGCACCGTCAAGAGGTGGTGCTGTGGGGCGGCCCGGGCTTCCACATCGTGCATTATCCGCTCCGCCACGGCACGCTGTTCAACATCGTCGCCGTATTCCGCACCTCGACCCATGGCGAGCGCGGCGACGTCAACTCTTATCGGGCGGAACTCCAGCATACCTACCGCGACGCCCATCCGGCGATGCACGACCTCCTGGCGATGATGGACCTCGGCCGGCGCTGGCAGGTCGGCGATCGAGATCCGGTGCGGCACTGGTCGAAGGGACGGGTCGTGCTCCTCGGCGATGCCGCCCATCCGCCGCTGCAATCGCTCGCGCAGGGCGCCTGCATGGCGATCGAGGACGGGCTTTGCCTGGCGGAACTGATCCCCGCAGCCGGCGGTGACTTCGCGGCCGCCTTCCGGCGCTTCGAGGCTGCCCGGATTTTGCGCACCGCGCGGGTCCAGCTCGAGTCGCGCGCGCTCTGGGATTTCTACCACGCCGAAGGCATCGCGCGGGACGTTCGCAACGAGACGGTAGCGGTGTGGGACGAGGCGCATATGCACCGTTGCCTCGCCTGGCTCTATGACGGTTTCCCGATGCCTCCGGAGCCTGCGTCGCGGTCGTGATGCAGCGCGTGCGAGGGCGTATCCGACACTGCGCGGCATTCGTCCCACATTCCGTCACACATAATGCATTAAGACTTCTCGACGGCCCGCAAAATCTCGATTCTATTGGCTCTGATGCGAATCAGTTTCGGCTGAAGAAGGAGCATGGACAAGCACGTCGCCGTACTGATGGGCGGATGGTCGGCCGAGCGCGAGGTCTCGCTAAGGTCCGGGAAGGCCTGTGCCGACGCGCTGGCGCGGGTCGGTTATCGCGTGACGCGCATCGATGTCGGTCGCGACATCGCCTCTGTACTCAACACAGTCAAACCCGACGTGGCACTCAACGTGCTGCACGGTCGGCCGGGGGAGGATGGCACTTTGCAGGGGCTCCTTGAGATCGTTGGGATTCCCTACAGCCATTCCGGCGTGCTGGCGTCCTCGCTTGCGATGCAGAAGGACATGGCCAAGGCGGTCTTCAGCGCCGCCGGTGTCCCGGTGCCGGAGGGGATCGTCGCCCACCGCCTCGATGCGGCCAAGGAACATCTCCTGCCGCCCCCCTATGTGATCAAGCCGATCGCCGAGGGGTCGTCGGTAGGTGTGTTTGTGGTTACCGCCGAACACGCCCATCCGCCGCAGGAGCTGACTCGCGAAGATTGGACCTTTGGCGATCAGGTCATCGTCGAAAAATACATTGCCGGTAAGGAGTTGACCTGCGCCGTCATGGGCGACCAGGCGCTCGGCGTGATCGAGATCGTGCCGACGGTGCGGTTCTATGACTACGAGGCGAAGTACGCCCCGGGCGGGTCCCGGCACCTGCTACCGGCGCCAGTTTCACCCTTTGTTTACCAACAGGTCCGAGAACTAGCGTTGGGGGCGCACAAGGCGCTCGGCTGCCGCGGCGTAAGTCGGGCGGATTTCCGCTTTGACGACCGCCTCGAGGGGACGGAGGGACTGGTCTGTCTCGAGGTCAATACACAACCTGGCATGACCGAGACCTCGCTCGTGCCCGAGCTCGCGGGTCACGCGGGCATTCCGTTTGATGAGCTTGTGCGATGGATGGTCGAGGACGCATCGCTCAATCGCTGATCCGGATCGCGCGGCTGCGTGCCCGCCCGCCGACCGGCGGCGCCGTGCTGCGTGCGCCTCCGCGTCCGCAGCACGTCATTGAACCGATGCCTGCATCCGGTTTCCGGCGGCTCTTGCAGCGCTGCTGGATCCGGCTTATGCGCGTTCGGGTGCCGCGCGGCGCCGGCGTTGCCGCAGCCATCACGGTTATCCTGGGCGGCGTCGGCTACGGCGTCGTCAAGGGCGACCACGTGCCGGCGGTCGTCGAGTTCCTCGAAGATACGCGCGACCAGGCCGCCAATACCGTCGGCTTCAGCATCGTCGATTTGACCGTCACCGGCCAAAACCAGTTGACCAAGGAAGAGGTGCTCGCCTCCGCCCGGGTGACGGGACGGTCGTCGCTCCTGTTCCTCGACGCCGACGCAACTCGCGAGCGGCTCAAAACCAATTCCTGGATCGCCGACGCCACAGTGCGGAAGCTGCTTCCGGGGCAACTACAGATCGAGATCAAGGAGCGCGAGCCGTTCGCGCTGTGGCAGAAGGACCGCCGCGTCTCGGTCATCGCCGACGACGGTACGGTGCTTGAAGGCTTCGTGGCGCCGCAACTGCTGACGCTGCCGCTGGTGGTCGGCCGCGGCGCCGAGACGCGCGCCAAGCATTTTCTCGAACTGCTCGATCGTTTCCCCGCGATCCGCGATCAGGTGCTCGCCTCGATCCTGGTCGGCGAGCGCCGCTGGAACCTGCGGCTGCGCAATGGGCTCGATGTCCGCCTGCCCGAAACCAAGGTCGCTGGCGCGCTGGAAGAGCTCGTCACACTCGACCGCGAAGCGCGGCTCCTGACGCGCGACATCGCCGTGGTCGACATGCGCTTGTCGGACCGCGTGACCGTCCGCCTGTCTGAAAAGGCGGCGCAGGCACGGCAGGAGCAGCTCAAGGATTTGTCGAAGAAGGGCAAGAAGGGAGGGCGCGTATGACCGTCCTCCAGTTCGGCCTCACGCCGAAAGCAAAGCCGGTGTCGCCGAAACGCTCGGCGCTGGTGGCGGCGCTCGACGTCGGCACCGGCAAGGTCGCGTGCCTGATCGCGCGGCTCAGGCCTCAGGCGTCGCAGGACGCGCTGCGCCGGCGCAGCCATACCGTCGACGTGATCGGATTCGGTCACACCTCTGCGCGCGGCATCAAAGGCGGCGCGGTGATCGACCTGCAAGCCACCGAGGAGGCGCTGCGCCAGGCCATCGACCTGGCGGAGCGCTCCGCGAAGATGCAGCTTGAATCGGTGATGGTCTCGATCTCGGCCGGCAAGCCGAAGAGCGAGTTGATGTCCGCGTCGGTGACCGTCAACGGCTCGACCGTCGCAGAGCGCGACATCGCTCGCGTCATGGCAGCCGGCAGCCGGCATTCCGCGCGTCCCGGCCGCGCCGTGCTGCATTCGCTGCCGATCGGCTACACGCTCGACGGCGTCGTGGGTATCCGCGATCCGCGCGGCATGCTGGGCCGGAACTTCGGCATCGACATGCATGTGATGACCGCCGACATGTCGGTCATCCGCAATTTGATGTACGCCATCGAAAGCTGCCACATCGGCGTCGCGTCGATGGTGGCGAGCCCCTATGCGGCGGCGCTGTCGGCGCTGGCCGACGACGAGGGCGATCTCGGCGCGGCCGTGATCGACATGGGCGCCGGCACGACCACGATGGCGGTATTCAGCGGCGGGCGCTTCGTGCATGGCGATGGCTTTGCGCTCGGCGGCCACCATGTGACGATGGACATCGCGCGCGGGCTGAACACGCGCATCGCCGATGCCGAGCGCATCAAGACGCTCTACGGCAGTGTGCTCTCCGGCGGCTCGGACGAGCGCAACATGATCTCGGTGCCTCCGGTCGATCAGGACGAGGGCGACGCGCCGCAATACGTTTCGCGCGCGCAGCTTGTGCGCATCGTCAAGCCGCGCATCGAAGAAATTCTCGAAATGGTCCGCGACCGCCTCGCGGCATCACCGTTCGCCGCGGAACCGCGCGGGCGTGTGGTGCTGACCGGCGGCGCGTGCCAGCTCACCGGCCTTCCCGAGCTCGCGACGCAGATGCTCGGTCGGCCGGTTCGCATTGGACGGCCGCTCGGCATCGCCGGGCTGCCCGACGAGGCGAAGGGCCCTGCTTTCGCGGTGGCGACCGGCTTGCTGGTCTACCCGCAACTCGCGCATCTCGAACCAAACGACACGCGGTCAACGCGGCACTCGATGACTGGAACGGGCGGCTATTTCGCACGGGTCGGACGATGGCTTCGAGAGAGCTTCTGATGACTGAGGAACTATCCATGCAGCCGGTGGCGGACCGGCGCGACCGGCGGCATCGCAAGACCTGCGACGCTCGCGCAATGAAGAGGCAGCCATGACCATCAATCTGAAGATCCCTGACATTCGTGAGCTCAAGCCGCGGATCACCGTATTCGGGACTGGCGGTGCCGGCGGCAACGCCGTCAACAACATGATCGCGAGCGGGCTCCAGGGCTGCGAATTCGTGGTCGCCAACACCGACGCCCAGGCGCTCACGATGTCGAAAGCAGAGCGCATCATCCAGATGGGCGTGCAGGTCACCGAGGGCCTCGGCGCCGGCTCGCAGCCCGAAGTGGGTCGCGCGGCCGCCGAAGAGGTGATCGACGAGATCCGCGACCATCTCCAGGGCGCGCACATGGTGTTCGTCACTGCCGGCATGGGCGGCGGCACCGGCACCGGGGCGGCGCCAGTGGTCGCGCGCTGCGCCAAGGAACTCGGCATCCTCACCGTCGGCGTGGTCACCAAGCCCTTCCACTTCGAGGGCGTCCGCCGGATGAAGGTCGCCGAGTCCGGCATCGGCGAACTGCAGAAGGTCGTCGACACGCTGCTGATCATTCCCAACCAGAACCTGTTCCGGGTGGCGAATGAGAAGACCACCTTCGCCGACGCCTTCGCGCTCGCCGACGAGGTGCTGCGCTCCGGCGTCTCCTGCATCACCGATCTGATGGTGAAGGAAGGCCTGATCAATCTCGACTTCGCCGACGTCCGCGCGGTGATGCGTGAGATGGGCAAGGCGATGATGGGCACCGGCGAAGCCTCCGGCGAGAAGCGCGCGCTCTCCGCCGCCGAGGCCGCGATCTCGAACCCGCTCATCGACGACGCCTCGATGAAGGGCGCCAAGGGCCTGCTGATCTCGATCACCGGCGGCCGCGATCTCACGCTCTACGAAGTCGACGAAGCCGCGACCCGTATTCGCGAGGAGGTCGATCAGGAAGCCAACATCATCGTCGGCGCGACTTTCGACGAAAGCCTGGAAGGCATCATCCGCGTGTCGGTGGTGGCGACCGGCATCGATCACTCCGCCGAATTGAAAGCGCCGCGTCCGGCGGCAGTGGCAACGTCGGCCGCCGCGACGGCGGCATCGGCTCCGGAGACGAGGCTCGCGGAGCTCACCCAGAAACTGCGCGCCGACCAGCAGCGCCTGGCGGAGCGCATCGAACGCGCCGGCGGTGATCGTGCACTGGCTGCGTCGGTGCCGGCCGCGCCGCATGGCGCGGCGCATCACGACGCGATCGAGAACGCCGCCAGGGCTGCAGTGGCGGCAGCGGTGCTGCCGATGACGACGGACGACGTGACGATCCGGCCGATGCAGCCGAAGCCGTCGCTTTTCCTGGAGCCTGCGGCCGAGCCGAAGGCCGCGTACGAGCAGCCGGCGCCCACCGCCTTCATTCCGCCGGCGGCAGAGCGGCCGGCGAATCGCGGGGCACGGATGCCGCGAATCGACGAACTGCCGGTTCCGGCACAGAACGAGCTGCGCGTCATGCGCGGCGAGGTGCCGCCGGCCGAGCCTCCGCAGAAACAGCGCATGGGCCTGCTCCAGCGCCTCGCTTCCGTTGGCCTTGGTGGCCGGCGCGAGGAGGAAGCGCAGGAAGCGGCGCAGCCACAGCAGCCGCCGCCGCGGCCGCGCATGGGCCCGATTCCCCAGCCGCCGGCGCGTCCGATGCAGCCCCGGCCCGCGCCGCGGCCGCCTGAGCAATCGCGGCCGACCGAGCCGCCGGTGTCAGAATACGCCCGGCGGCCTGCCCACCAGGGGCTCGACCCCCTCGGCCGGCAGGCTCCTGTGCATAATTCGTCCGAGGAGGACCAACTCGACATCCCGGCGTTCTTGCGCCGGCAGGCGAAGTAGGCGGAGCCTTTCGGGGGTGAGGCCGGTCCTTGGCTCTCAGGGCCGGGACCGGCCGATCACCCGCCAAAATGCTTCGGTGATTCACGGTAACTTATTGCCGGAAAACAAAAATTTACGGCGCACCAATTCCGGCGCCGCGCCCAAAAAACAGCCCGCTGTGTTGGATTGCCGGCTTCATTACTGGTAATGGAACCGGGTTTGCGACGGCCCGACGGCGCGAATACGGCCGGATCGAGGTAACAGTTGGTAAAAAAGCGTGAGTTTGCGTTGCCGACCAGCCGGACTAAGCTGCCTCAAGGTAAGGGGATTTTCGTCGGGGGACTGGTGCAGCGGGCAACCTGCTGCAACAAAACACATCGTATAAGTCCGCGTCCCAACTGACGATAGCAAAGCGACATTCGCGTGTCGCTTCGGTGAAGGGTCGCCGGCCCAGAACTCGGGCAGGCGCTTAGGTGGGACGGGCTATGAAGATCGGCAAGCAAACGACGCTTCGCGATCAGGCCGTGTTGACCGGCGTCGGGGTTCACTCCGGGTTGCCGGTCACGCTGATCCTTCATCCTGCGGACGCCGACACCGGCATCCGTTTTCTCCGCACCGGCCTTTCGGGTTCCCGCGACCGCGAAGTCAAGGCAGACATCCGCTCGGTCACGGCAACCGAATTCGCCACCGTCCTGGGAGATGCGTCGGGCCCACTGGTGTCCACGGCCGAGCACGTCCTCGCTGCATTGCGTGGGCTGGGCGTGGACAACGCGTTGGTCGAGATCGACGGCCCCGAGACCCCGATCATGGACGGGAGCGCGGCGGCGTTCGTCGTCGCGATCGATCAGGTCGGCCTCGAATCGCTCGACGAACCGCGCCGCTTTATCCGCGTGCTCAAGCCGGTTTCAGTCGCGATCGGCGGCGCGGTCGCTGAGTTCCGTCCGCTTTCCCGCGGGTTCCGGATCGAAGCGACGGTCGAGTTCGACCATCCGCTGATCGGCCGCCAGTCCATCGCCTATGACGGCCGGCCGGAGTCCTTCCGCCGCGATTTCGCACGCGCGCGCACCTTCGGTTTCATGCGCGACGTGGCAAAGCTATGGAGCGCGGGTTACGCGCTCGGCGCCTCGCTCGAGAACACGCTGGTGGTCAGCGACAACCGCATCCTCAATCCGGAAGGCACGCGCTTCCCGGATGAGTTCGTCCGCCACAAGGTGCTCGACGCCATCGGCGATCTTGCGCTGGCCGGCGCGCCGCTCCAGGGTCTGTATCGCTCGGTCCGCGGCGGCCACAAGCTCAACCATGCTGCGCTGTCGGCGCTGATGGCCGATGCCAGCGCATGGACACTGGTCGAGGCCGAGCCGCTGCGTCCGGTGCGTGGCCATGGCGATCTGGCGGCCGGGCTGACTCTGCCGGCCTACGCCCCCGACGTGTCCTAAGCCCAAGTTTTACCTGGGACTTTTGCAGTTTTTTTCGCCACATTGCGGGCGGATTGTCTGCATATTCCCTTAGTGGTGCTGCGAGTTATCGGGTATCCCTTGATGTCAGAGGCGCCCGTGGGGATCGCGGCCGGGGGACTTCGATTTGCGTATGCTGCTCACGTCGGACAACACCGGTCGACGCGTTAATTGGATCGCGCGTGCGGTCCTCCTGACGTTGCTCGCGCCGGTTCTGATCGGCTGCGACACGCTGACCAGCTTTTGGGCCCCCAAGGACGAGCAGTTCGAGGCGCCCGCCGACAAGCTCTACAACGAGGGCCTCTACCTCCTGAACAACAAGCGCGACTTGAGAACGGCGGCCAAGCGCTTTGAGGAGGTGGACCGGCAGCATCCGTATTCCGATTGGGCGCGCCGCTCCCTGATCATGTCGGCCTACACCTACTATCAGGCCGGCATGTACGAGGAATCGATCGGCGCCTCGCGGCGCTACATTCAGCTCCATCCCGGCAGTCCGGACGCCGCCTATGCGCAGTACCTGATCGGGTCCTGCTACTTCGACCAGATCCGCGACGTGACTCGCGACCAGGACCGCACCGAGCGCGCGATGCAGGCGTTCGACGAGGTGGTCCGCAAGTACCCGAATTCCGAATACGCCATATCCGCCAAGCGCAAGATGGACGTGGGCAAAGACCAGCTCGCCGCGCAGACGATGATGGTCGGCCGCTACTACATGGAGCGCCGCGACTACACCGGCGCGATCAACCGCTTCAAGATCGTGGTGACCCGCTATCAGACCACCCGCCATGTCGAGGAGGCGCTGTTGCGGCTGACCGAGGCCTATTTGTCGCTCGGCGTCGTCAGCGAGGCGCAGACCTCGGCCGCCGTGCTCGGGCACAATTTCCCCGAAAGCCGCTGGTACAAGGACGCCTACGCCCTCGTGCAGCAGCGCGGCCTGACGCCGTCGGAAAACCGGGACTCCTGGATCAGCCAGGCCTTCCGCAAAGTGGGTCTCGGTTTCGCGGCCGAGTAGCGGCCACAGGCCGGACGACAGCGGACAGAATCGCGACTATCCTCTAGTGTGGCGGTTCGGAAGTCCGCACCATTCTCGCGGCGAGTCCGACATAAGCGCGTTTACGCGCGTCTTCCGACGCGCTATGCGGACTTCTGAACCAAAGCCACACTAGAATCATTGAGTTGCTAGTGTCCTTCGATTCCGAAGTTCGTATAGGAGGCCGCTGCGAGATGGTACGAACTTCGGAATCGGGACACTAGCCCGACCTCAAACCTGTCGTCTGTTACCTGAACCCCATGCTCACCCGGCTTTCGATCCGCGACATCGTCCTGATCGATCGGCTCGACATCGATTTCGCCGAGGGGCTTGCCGTGCTCACGGGCGAGACCGGTGCCGGTAAGTCGATCCTGCTCGATGCTTTCGCGCTGGCGCTCGGCGCGCGCGGCGATGCCACCCTGGTCCGAAATGGTGCGGAGCAGGGTCAGGTGACCGCTGCCTTCGAATTGCCGCGCAATCATCCGGTCCGCGCGCTCGCCGCGGACAATGGCGTTCCGGCCGACGACGGATTGATCCTGCGGCGCGCGCAGTTTGCCGACGGCCGCACCCGCGCCTTCATCAACGACCAGCCGGTAAGCGTGCAGACGCTGCGCGCGCTCGGCTCGGCGCTGGTCGAGATCCACGGCCAGCACGACGACCGCGCGCTGGTCGATGCCGCGACCCACCGCATGCTGCTCGATGCGTTCGGCGGCCTCGATGACGAGGCCCAAGCAGTAACGCGGCTATGGAACGACCGCCGCGCCCGCGAGGAGGAACTCGCCGCGCATCGTGCCGACGTCGAGCGCGCACAGCGCGAGGCTGACTGGCTCCGCCATGCGGTCGAGGAATTGCGCCGGCTCAGTCCCGAGCCGGCGGAAGAGACCGCGCTCGCCGAGCGGCGCACCGCCATGATGCAGGTCGAGAAGGTCGCGGGCGATTTGCGCGAGGCGCATGACGCGGTCGCGGGCGCGCAGTCGCCGGTGCCGACGCTCGCTGCCGCGGTGCGGCGGCTCGAACGCCGCACCGCGCATGCGCCGGCGCTTATTGAGCCCGCAGTAAAAGCTTTCGATACCGCGCTCACCGCGCTCGACGAGGCGCGTTCCCACCTCGAAGGGGCGCTTGCCTCCGCCGACCACGATCCGCGCGAGCTTGAGCGGATCGAGGAGCGGCTGTTCGCGCTGCGCGCTGCGGCTCGCAAATACAACGTGCCGGTCGACCGGCTCAATGCACTGGCCGAGCGTCATGCGGCCGACCTCGCGCTGATCGATGCCGGCGCCGAGAAGCTCGCCGTGCTCGAAAAGGCGGCAGGCGAGGCGGTGGAGCTCTATCGCAAGGCCGCCGCCGCGCTCTCCGGCAAGCGCCGCAAGGCGGCCGAGAAGCTCGACAAGGCGGTCAATGCCGAGCTCAAGCCGCTTCGGCTCGAGCGCGCGACGTTCACCACCGATATCGCGACCGACGAGGCCGCCGCCGGTCCGCACGGGTTCGATCGCGTCGAGTTCTGGGTGCAGACCAACCCCGGCACGCGGCCAGGCCCGATGATGAAGGTCGCCTCCGGCGGCGAACTTGCGCGCTTCCTCCTGGCGCTCAAGGTCGTGCTGGCCGATCGCGGCTCGGCGCCGTCGCTGGTGTTCGACGAAATCGACACCGGCGTGGGCGGCGCGGTCGCCGACGCGATCGGCGCGCGGCTCTCGCGTCTGGCGCAACGTGCCCAGGTGATCGCGGTCACGCACGCGCCGCAGGTCGCGGCGCGCGCCGGGCGGCATTACCTGATCAGCAAGGACACGCTCGATCGCGGCAAGCGGGTCGCGACCCGCGTCGCCGAGCTTGCAGCCGAGCGCCGCCGCGAAGAGATCGCGCGCATGCTCGCCGGCGCGGAGATCACCGCCGAGGCCCGTGCCGCCGCCGAGCGCCTGATCAAGGCGGCGGGGTAGGGGCAGCATCCTCGGGCGGTAGTTGATGAGCCCTCTCCCCTTGAGGGAGAGGGCAGTGAGATCGTTCAACAAGAACGAATGGGTGAGGGGGTATCTTCGCAAGAACTCATTTTGCGAAGCAACACCCCTCACCCAATCGGAGCAAGTTGGTTGATCGCCTTGCCCTCTCCCTCAAGGGGAGAGGGCACAATAACAGCGATCGTCGGCGCGGCTTGCGCTACTCCACCAGTCTGAATTTCTGGATGCGCCGGCCCCAATCGGTCTCCGCGACATAGATGTTGCCCTGCGAGTCCACCGTGATGGTGTGGCCGTGGGTGAAGTTGCCGATCTGGTGACCCGGCCGGCCGAAGCTCGACAGGATTTCACCGCTGACGTGGTCGAGGATGTGCACCTGCTCGGTGCCGCCGTTCATGACGTAGAGATAGCGCTGCTCCTTGTCGGGCGAGAACGCCACCCACCAGGCGGTGCCGCGCTTGTCCGGCAGCTTGCCGGACTTGTTCGGGATCGCGATGTTGCGCACGAAGGTGCCGTCCTTGCGGAACACCTGCACGCGGTTGCCCTGGCGGTCGCAGACGTAGAGCAGCCCGGCATTGCTCATGTGGATGCAGTGCACGACCTCGGCGAACACGCCGGGGACCGCCTTTTGCGTCTCCTCGTCGGTGGCCTGCCGGCCCCACTGCCGCAGGAATTTGCCGTCCTTGTCGAATACGATGACGCGGCGGTTGCCGTAGCCGTCGGAGACGAAAATCTCGCCATTGTCGGGGTCGATCACGATCGCCGACGGCATGTGGAGCTGGTCCTGGGCCGAATTCGTGCCCTTGCTCTTGCGCTTGCCGTCGACCGAATCAAACTTGCCGCGCTGGCCGATCTGCATCAGCAGCTTGCCCGCCGGATCGTATTTCTGGATCACGCCGTCGCTGTTGCCGGCGACCCAGACATTGCCCGCGAGATCGACAAAGCAACCGTGGATCGAGCCCGGCACCGTCTTCTGGTCGCCCCAGGAGGCGATCACGTCGCCGGCCGGGCTGAACTTGATGATCGATGGCGCCGACGTGGAGGTTTCCTTCTCCTCGTCGGTGATGTCGGCGCGGTTGACGACAAAGACGTTATCGCCTTTGGCATCCATGCAGACGCCGCCGAGCCGTCCGGTGATCCAGTCGCCGGGCAGGTCTTTCGGCCATTTCGCATCGACCTCGAAGCGCGGCACGGTCTGCGCCGTCCCGGCCGATTGGTAGATTCCGCAAACGGCGGCAATCGCCGCAACGACTGCGGCGCGGTGGATCATGCTCATGGTTCGCCTCCCTATTCGAATTTCCGGCCGCCGATATAGACGGCATCGAGCGCGCGCATGTTGAGGATGTCGTCGAGCGGGTTCTTGGTGAGCACCAGCAGGTCGGCGGCCTTGCCGAGCGTGAGCGAGCCGTAGTCGTTCTGGATGCCGTAGGCCTCCGCGTTGTTGCGCGAGAACGCCTGGATCACCTGCATCGGCGTCAGCCCGGCCTGCACCATCAACTCCATCTGCCGGTGCTCGAAGAAGCCCTGCACGAAGAAGCGGTCGGGATCGCCGCCGGAGTCGGTGCCGAAACCGAAGCGGACGCCGGCATCGACCATCTTCTTGAGGTTCTTCTTGTCGATCTCGAACGCGCGGATGGCGCGGTCGCGGCCCGGCATCTTCGCCTGAGCGTCGCGCACCTTGCCGGTGAGCACCGCCATCCGCTCCGGCGGCACCGACTTGGTGAAGAACGGATTGTCGGTGAAGCCGCGGCCGTCGCTGCCAAAGACGAACATGCCTTCTTCGCGGGCGAGGGTGGAGATGACCGTGATGTTGCGGTCCTTCAGCCGCGCGATGAAGTCGTTACCGACCTCCTGGTCGCGCACGTTATGCAGGAGAATGCGCACGCCTTCGTCGATCACCATGTTGGCGTCGGCGAGCTCGACGATATGCGCGCCGGTGATGAGGTTGTGCTTGCGCCCCTGGTCGACGATAGCCGTGACCATCTCGCGCGAAAGCCGCGGAATCTTGCCGCCCTGGGGATCGATCCAGACCTTGATCACGTCCGCGCCCTTGGCTGCGATCTCGTCGACCTTGCCGCGCGCGGCGTCCGGTGTCCGGTAGTCGTAGCCGGCGCCGGCCGCCTGCATGGTCGTGAAGCGATACATCGTCGTGAGCACGCGCGAGCCGCGGATGTCGCCGGCGCGGGTGCGCGCCTTGTACTCCGCGATGGCGTCCGGATCGGACGCCATGCTGGTGGTCGTGGTCACGCCGTAGAGCGCGTATTGGCGCACCTGCCGCTCGTGCGGCGCGGGCCCGACATGGCCGTGGCCGTTGATGATGCCGGGCACGACGTATTTGCCGGAGAGATCGACGATAGTGGCGCCGGCCGGAGGCGTGATCCCCGTGCCGATGGCCGTGATGCGGCCGGCCTGCATCACGATCGTTGCGCCGCGCTGACGGCGCCGCGCCGGTGCCGTCGATCAGCGTGGCGTTGGTGAGGGCGGTGACCTGGGCTGCGGCGCTGCCGTTGATGCAGAACGCGGCGGTGGCGGCGGCGATGGCGAACGCTCGCATGATGAGCTCCGAGATGTGAGGTTAGCTGCGTCCCGTCCTCATCCTCAGGCGGAGCGATGAGGACGGTCGGTTCATGAGGCGGTCGACTAGGCCCGGCGCACCATCGCCGGGACGAGGTGCTTGATCGTGGGCGCGCCCATCTGCTGCATCATGCCTGAGAGCTCGAGGCGCAGCAGCTCGAGCACGCGCTCGACGCCCGGCTGCCCGAACGCGCCCAGGCCCCAGATGTAGGGCCGGCCGACGCAGACCGCGGTCGCGCCCATGCACAGCGCCTTGACGATGTCGGAGCCGCGGCGGAAGCCGGAGTCGACGAAGATCGGCATCCGCCCCTTCACCGCCTCGACGATCTCCGGCAGCGCGTCGATGGTCGAGCGGCCGCTATCCTCGCTGCGGGCGCCGTGGTTGGAGACGATGATGCCGTCGATGCCGTTGTCGGCGGCGAGCACGGCGTCCTCCCAGGCCAGGATGCCCTTGATCACGATCTTCATCTTGGTGGTGTCGCGCAGCCGCTTGAGGAATTCCCAGGTCATGCCGGACGACTGCGTGTTGCTGAGCTTCGAGATGTCGATGCCTTGATACATCGAGCGCCGCCGCTGGTTGGCGGTCAGGCTCGAGCGGTCGTGGCAGTCGTCGCAATTGCGCTTGTCGAGGGCGCGCAGCCGGAACAGGGTCTCCTGATTGCGGCCGCCATTGCGGTCGACGGTCACGGCGACCACCGGACATCCGGCCTTTTCGGCGCGGGCGACCAGCGCCTTGGCGACATCCCAGCTATTGGAGGCATAGAGCTGGTACCAGATCGGTGCCCCGCGCGCGGCGGTGACGTCCTCGACCCCGGCGGTGGTCGCTGTCGACAGGATCTGGCAATGATTGCCCGCCTTTGCGGCGCGAGCGGTGTCCAGCTCGCCTTCGGGGGCGAACATCCGGTGGCCGCCGACCGGCGCCAGCATGATCGGGCGTCGGATAGCGCTCGCCGAGAATGTCGACGCTCATGTCGACCTTGCGGACGTCGACCAGGCGGCGCGGGCGCAGCACGAATTTCTGGAAGCCCTCGCGGTTGGCGCGCAGCGTCATCTCGTCGTCGATGCCGGACGCCATGTAGCCGAAATGCGCCGGCGGGACGTTCTTGAACATCACCGGCTCGAAGTCGAAGACGTTGATCGCTTCCTTCGGGCTTGAGATCAGCTTGTCGAGGCCGCGGTGCCCCCACAGCATGGGGTCGGGCAGCAGGTTCGGAGTTCTCGGACGCCGCCCAGGCGGCGAGATCGGTGCCCGCGAGCAGGGGGCTCGCGGCGAGGAATTTCAGGAATTTGCGGCGGCTGGTGGCTTGATCGTCGAGCGACATGATGTGACCTCCCTTGGGTCGCGCCGCCATGCCTCGTTGAGCCGGGCATGGTGGTGCGCGCCTGAGCCGATCCTAGCGCGTTGAGCCGACCAAACAACGGGCTTGCGGCCGCGTTGGCGCGAAGCCCGATCTAGGCTCTCCGCACCATCGCGGGCACGAGGTGCTTGAGTGTGGGTGCGCCCATCTGCTGCATCTGCGCGCGGGTCTCGATGCGCAGCAGTTCGAGCACGCGCTCGGCGCCGGGCTGTCCGAACGCGCCGAGTCCCCAGAGATAGGGCCGGCCGACGCAGACCGCTTTCGCGCCCATGCACAGCGCCTTGACGATGTCGGAGCCGCGGCGGAAGCCGGAATCGATCAGCACCGGCATGTCGCCGGCGACCGCGATGATCTCCGGCAGCGACTCGATGGTGGAGGGGCCGCCGTCCTCGGCGCGGCCGCCGTGGTTCGATACGATGACGGCGTCAATGCCGTTCTTGCGGGCGAGCTCGGCATCCTCCCAGGTGATGATGCCCTTGATCACCATCTTCATCTTGGTGATGTCGCGTATCCGCTTGATGTAGTCCCAGCTCATGGCCGACGACAGGGTGTTCGTCATTCCGGTCATGTCGAGACCCTGGTAGGCGGGCCGGTTCTTGAGGTTGGCGGCGACGCTCGAACGGTCGTGACAGTCGCGGCATTGCCGGCTGTCGGCACGCGCCATCCGCCGTTCGGTTTCGGTATTGCGTCCGGCGCTGCGGTCGACCGTCACCGCCACCGCCACGCAGCCGGCGCGCTCGGCGCGTCGCACATGGTGCGCCGCGATGTCGTAGTTGTTGGTGGCATAGAGCTGGAACCAGATCGGGGCGCCGCGCGCCTTGGTGACGTCTTCGACCGAGGTTGAAGCCTGGTTGGACAGGATCATCAAATGATTGCCGGCTTTGGCAGCTTGAGCGACGGCGATTTCGCCATCGGGGTGAAAGGCCCGGTGGCTGCTGGTCGGACAGATGCCGACCGGGCTCGCATAGGTGTGCCCGAACAGCTCGACGGTCGTATCCGGCTTTGCTGACGTCGACCAGCCGGCGCGGGCGCAGCACGAATTTCTGGAAGCCTTCGCGATTGGCGCGCAGCGTCTGCTCGTCGTCGATACCGGTCGCCATGTAGCCGAAATGCGCCGGCGGCACGTTTTTCGCCATCACCGGCTCGAAGTCGAAGACGTTGAGCGCTTCCTTCGGGTCCTTGATCAGCCGGTCGAGATTGCGCGGCGACCAGACCATCGGGTCCGGCAGGCGGTTGGGCGACTCGTTGGCGAAGGCGGCAAGGTCGGATGCGGCCAGGAGCGGGCTGGCGGCAAGGAATTGCAGGAATTTGCGGCGGCTCGCCGTTTGCACGTCGATCGGCATGGGTTTCCTCCGTCCCTTTGGGCTGCGCCGTCACGCCTCCTTGAACGGGCATGATCGGTCGCACCTTGGCGCGATCTTATCCGGCGCGCTGACCTGTGGAAATCGCCCTTTGGCACAGGAGCGCCGATGACCTAAATACGGGTCATGGCATCCCGCGACTTCAGCAAGATTTCCGTCGAGAAGCTCACCGACAAGCAGGCCAAGGCCGAGCACGTCCGCCTTGAAGCTCGAAATCGGCAAGCACGACGCGGCCTACTACCAGAAGGACGCGCCGACGGTATCGGATGCGGAATATGACGCGCTGCGCCGCCGCTATGAGGCGATCGAGGAGGCGTTCCCGAGCCTGCGCACGCTGGAGAGCCTGTCGCGCAAGGTCGGCGCCGCGCCGGCGCGCGGCTTCGCCAAGGTGCGCCACGCCGTGCCGATGCTGTCGCTGCAGAACGCATTCGACGCCGAGGAGGTCGCCGATTTCGTCGGACGCATCCGTCGCTTCCTCAATCTGAAAGAAGACGAGCCGATCGCGTTCACCGCCGAGCCGAAAATCGACGGGCTCTCGATGTCGCTGCGCTACGAGAACGGCGCGCTGGTGAAGGCCGCCACCCGCGGCGACGGCTTCGAAGGTGAGGACGTCACCGCCAATATCCGGACGGTGAAGGAGGTCCCGCATCAGCTCAAGGGGAAGAAGATTCCGGCGGTGTGCGAGCTGCGCGGCGAAATCTATATGACCAAGGCCGACTTCCTCGCGCTCAACAAGCGGCAGGCTGAAGCAGACGAACAGGTGTTCGCCAATCCACGCAACTCGGCCGCCGGCTCACTGCGGCAGAAGGATCCGAGCATCACGGCGTCGCGGCCGCTGCATTTCTTCGCCTATACCTGGGGCGAGATCGAGGACAAGGCGGCGCCGACGCAATCCGGCATGATCGAATGGATGGACAAGATCGGATTCAAGGTCAATCCGCTGTGGAAGATCGTGCGCTCGGTGGATGAAATGCTGGCGTTTCATCGCGACATCGAAACCAGGCGCGCCAAGCTCGACTACGACATCGATGGCGTCGTCTACAAGCTCGACCGTCTCGATTGGCAGGAGCGCCTCGGCTTCGTGTCGCGCAGCCCGCGCTGGGCGATCGCGCACAAGTTCGCGGCCGAGAAGGCCACGACGGTACTGCGCGACATCGAGATCCAGGTCGGGCGCACCGGCGCGCTTACGCCGGTCGCGAAGCTCGAGCCGGTGACGGTCGGCGGCGTGGTGGTGCAGAACGCTTCGCTGCACAACGAGGACTACATCAAGGGCATCGGCAACGATGGCGAGCCGATCCGCGAGGGGCGGGACATCCGCATCGGCGACACCGTGATCGTGCAGCGCGCCGGCGACGTTATCCCGCAGATCGTCGATGTCGTGCTCGACAAGCGCCCGAAGAATGCGAAGCCCTATCAATTCCCGACCAAGTGCCCGGCCTGCGGCAGTCATGCGGTGCGCGAGGAAGGGGAGGCGGTGCGCCGCTGTACCGGCGGGCTGATCTGTCCGGCGCAACAGGTCGAGCGGCTGCGCCACTTCGTGTCGCGCACCGCATTCGACATCGAAGGACTCGGCGAGAAGCAGGTGCAGGCGTTTTTCGATGACGGACTGATCATGCAGCCCGCCGACATCTTCACGTTGCGGGCGCGCGACGCCCGCGCGACGAAGAAGCTCGCCGACCGCGAGGGTTACGGCGAAGTCTCGGTTCGCAACCTGTTCGACGCCATCGACGCGCGGCGCAAGATTTCGCTCAACCGGCTGATCTATGCGCTCGGCATCCGCCACATCGGCGAAACCAATGCGCGGCTTATTGCACGCCACTTTGGAACGATCGGGGCACTGCGCGCCGCGCTCAAGGAGGCCGTCAAGGGCAAGGAGACCGAAGCCTATGAGGATTTGAACTCGGTTGAAGGCATCGGCGAGGTGGTGGCCGATGCGCTGGTCGAGTTCTTCAAGGAGCCGCACAACGACGATGCGCTCGACCGGCTGCTTGCCGAGATCGAGGTCGAGCCGATGGAGGCGGTGAAGAAGGATTCGCCGGTCGCCGGCAAGACCGTGGTGTTCACGGGCTCGCTTGAAAAGATGACGCGCGACGAAGCCAAGGCGATGGCCGAGCGGCTCGGCGCCAAGACCGCGGGCTCGGTGTCGAAGAAAACCGACTACGTGGTGGCGGGACCCGGCGCCGGCTCGAAACTGACCGACGCCAAGAAGCATGGCGTGACGGTCCTCACCGAGGATGATTGGTTCAAGCTCATCGGCGAGACGCGGTAACGAACAAGCGTCATGCCCGGGGCGAGCCCAGGCATCGACGCTCGTTGCACGCTCATGTATCGCTAAACGCGTCCTGTCAGCATCAGGATCAGGACGATAATCAGGATGAGGCCGAGACCACCGCCGGGACCGTAGCCCCAGTTGCGGCTGTAGCCCCAGGTCGGAAGCGCGCCAATCAGCGCAAGAATCAGAACGACAATCAGAATGGTCGTCAGCATGGTTGCCTCGCTCGCTAACGTGTCGACCAATAACGTTTGGAGCGAAGTAAAGTTCCGACGTACAGCGCAGCGGTGAAGGATCGCAATCGCGCTCGTAGCGGCACTGACCGTGCGCTACCTCACCCCGCCCTGGTTCACCGCCGGGCCGGTGTATGCCTCGAATCGCTTGCGCAGGTCTGCGATCAGCTTGTCGTCGGTGATGAACTCGCGGAACGCGTTGGCAATCTTGTACGAGGTCAACGGCTTGAAGCCTGGCGGTGGCGGCACGTCGAGCCGCGGCGAGAAGGTGCCGAGCCGCGACTGCTGTTCCTTCGCCAGGTACCACGTCAAGAAGAGCTTGGCGGCGTTCGGATGCGGCGCGTCTTTGAAGATGCCGCCGGTGACCGTGAACACCGGCGTCTCGTCCTCGGCCGAGAACGCGATCTCGATCGGCGCGCCCTCGCGCTTGAGCGCACCGGCCGTGGTGATCGTTGCGTCGAGCGTGGCGGCCATCTTGCCGTCGGCGATGGCGCGCGCCACCGGGAGATGGCCCTGGATGAAGTGCGGCTTGTTGGCCATGTAGCGGTCCATCCAGTTCCAGCCATGCTTCTGCACGATCAGGTGGAACAGATAGAGCGCCGCGTCGTCGTCGTGCGGATAGACGCTGATGAGCTTGCCCTGGAACGCAGGCTTGAGAAAATCCAGCGCCGACTTCGGCACATCATCGGCGCGAACGAGGTTGGTGTTGTAGGCGTAGGCGATTGCGACGGCGGCGAACGCCATGTAGGTGCCGTTCGGATCGCGCAGGTTGGGGATGATCTGGTCGAAGCCGTCGGGCTTGAACGCGAGCAGTTTGTCCCGCCTCGTCCAGTTTACGAAGTCCTGCACGGTCTGGAAAAACGCGAAATCAACCTCGAGCTTGCCGGCGGCCAGTTGCTGCTCGATGCGCTCGTTGAGCACGTTGCTGAAGCCGCCCGACACCGAGACCTGAATGCCCGGGAATTTCTCCTGGAACTGCTTGATGCGTGCCTCATACGGCGCGGTCGGTCCGCCGGCATAGAACATCAGCGATTTCTCGGCCTTCGCCTTTTCGTAGAGCTGCTCCACGGTCTCGGCGCGCGCAGCGGCTGTGGCGGTCACCAGCGCCGCTACGATGCAGATCGGCAGCAGCCGGCCGACGGTCATTGCGGCGATCATGGTCATGAGCGTTCCCCCGTTCTTCCGATTTTGGCGAACCATATCACGGGCTGCGCGGTGGGGGAGACGCCAGCCGCGTCTTAAAGCGTAATGACCTGGTCCGGCATGTTGCCGGAGAGCGCCTTGTAGAGATCGGGGAAGCAGCCGATCGGCACGCCGGGAAACAGCTTGTCGGCAATTTCGCGTTCGTAGCAGCATTGGTCGCAGCCCATCAGCAGCATGCCGCTGTCTTTCGCGACCTTGTGCAGGCGTGCGCCGATCGGATTGCCGTCGACCAGCACGTAATTGTTGTCCTCGAAGAAGAACATGCCGACGACGTCGACGCCGTGCCGCTTCTGCTCGAGCTGCGGCAGGATCATCTTGGCGAGCACATAAGAGATGTTATGGCGCTGCGTGGCGAAAATGTAGGCGACTTTCATCAGTTGGTTCTCCCCGTTTCAAATCATCCGCCGCAAGAAGCGCGGCGCGAAAGGCGGCAATCGCGAGCACCGCACGGTCGCGCTTGAGCGCGGGCACGCCGGGTACGCTGTCGACGAGGTTCGCGGCGGTCAGCCCGCGCGCGATCTCGAGCCGGAAGCCCGGCGCGATCTCGGCGATGTATTCGCAATAGGCGATGAGGGTCGCGCAGCATGAGGCCTGGAAACCGACGGCCGTGATCCGGCCCTCCGCCACGTCCAGGCTGAATGACGCGGCGTTGTCTTCGGTGCCAGTGCAGGGAGCGCCCGCAATCGCGCGCGGCACCTCGCGATTTCTCCGGAAGCCGCGTTCGAACAACTCCGCGACCGTCAGGCGCGGAGTCGCGCTGCAGCATGCCTCGCGGCAGGTCGCAGTCATTTCAAGCGCCCAGAATGTGATTGCGGCATGGTCGTTCCGAAAACCGGTTCGTGCGCTATTGCCAGCGCAGTAAATATTTTTCGAGCCGTCCGGCGGCGAAGAAAATCAACAGCACCACCACCATGATCAGGAAAATAAGCGCGAACATCAGCGCGGAGTTGTAGGTCGACTGTGCGAAGGAGAGGAGATAGCCAAGCCCGCGGCTCGCGCCGACGAACTCGCCGACGCAGGCGCCGGTGAAGGCGAAGCCCACCGCGACCTTGAGGTTGCCCAGCACCCAGGCCGCGACCGAGGGCAGATAAACGTGCCGGACCAGGTCCCAGCGTGTGCCGCCGAGCGTCACGACACGCTCGACCAGCTTACGATCGACTTGCCGGATGCCACCATAGACGGTGAAAAAGATCACGACCGCGACCAGGATGAAGGCGAGCGCGATCTTGGAGGCCAGCTCGATGCCGAGCCAGATCACGAACAGTGGTGCCAGCACGACGCGCGGGATGGCGTTGAGCAGCGTCATGACCGGCTCGAGCAGCTCCGCGACCAACGGGACCATTGCCGCCACGACGCCGAGCGCGATCCCGACAACGATGCCGAGCGCGAGCCCGACCAGCGCGGCGGTGAAGGTGGCTTCGAGATGGGGCCAGATGCGGCCGTCGGCGAACAATTCATAGAGGGCGCTGCCGATCTTGCTCGGGCTCGGCACGAACAACGGATTGATCAAATCGAAGCGGCCGGCCGCTTCCCAGATCACCAGAAGGATGCCGAATGCCGTCAACTGGCGCAGCAGCGCGAAGCGCGGGTCGGAGAGGATCATTCCGCCGCCTCGGCCCGCGGATCGAGCGCCACTTCACGGGAGAGATCGTTCCACAGCTTTTCATAGAGCGGCGCGAACGCCGGATGCACGCGCGCCTTGACCGGATTGCGCGGCCGCGGGATCGGCACGTTGTACTGCTGCGTGATGTGCGCGCGGGGCCCCTGCGACAGGAGATAGACGCAATCCGACAGGCTGATCGCTTCTTCGAGGTCGTGGGTGACGAGCAGCACGCTGATGCCTTCCTCCTCGACCAGCGACGCGACGTCCTGCACGACGCGCGCGCGCACGATGGCGTCGAGCGAGGCGAACGGCTCGTCCATCAACAGAAGCTTCGGCGTCATCGCCAGCACCTGCGCGAGCGCGACGCGCTTCCTCTGCCCGCCGCTGAGATGGCGCGGATAGCGGTTCTCGAATCCGGCCAAGTCCGAGCCGGTCGAGCCAGTAGTCGGCCTGCACCAGCGCGCTCTTCTGCGTGCAGCCGCGGAAGCCCAGGCCGAGCGCGACGTTGTCGCGCGCTGTCTTCCAGGGCATCAGCGCGTCATCCTGGAACAGCATGCCGATTTCGGACGGCTTCACTCCGGGATCGACGGTGCCGGCGAGCGGCTTCTGCAGTCCGATCACGGCGCGCAACAGGCTCGATTTGCCCGAGCCCGACGGGCCGACCAGGCTCACGAACTGCGCCTTGGCCGACTTCGACGCTGGCGCCTTCGAGGACCGGCTCTTCGCCGTAGGAAATACTGAGATCACGGACGCGCAAAACAAAGATCCTGTTCAGTCGATCGGCTTAGGAGGCAGCTTTTTGCAGGCGCATGATCTTATCCGAAAACCGGCTTCCACTTTTCGGGATCATGCGCGCGGCTTACCCTCCAACAACAGAGGTGTCGTGCAGCCCGGAGATGGTTGTGCCAGCCGGAATCATGCCGCCCACAATCAGCGTCTGTGCGACGCGGTCGGCGGCCGCGAGATCGATGTTTACCGTCTCCGGGTAGAGCGAGTCGCGGTAGCGCGCGATGATCTCGCCGAATTCCTTGGTGTCGAGGCCAGTGACCATTTCCTTGGGTAGCGCCGCGATCAATTCTGCCCCGCTCATCAGGCGCAGCGCCTTCAGAGCGTCGGCGAGAGCCCGGATGAGCATCTGCATCTCGTCCTTGCGCTGCTCCATTTCTTTGGTACGCACGGCGACGCCCATGAATTCATACGAGCCGCCGAGGTAGCGGCGCGCATCCGTGAGGTCCATGCCGTTGACCAGGACGCGGGCGCCGGACCGTTGGAGCAGCGTGAGCGCCGGCTCCTGCACCAAGCCGGCATCGATCTGGCCCTGACGCAGTGCTTCGAGGAGATTGACGCCCATGGTCGCGAACTTGACCTTGCCGGCGTCGGCCTTGGCTTGCGCCAACAGATAAAGCGCCAGCGCATGGTCGGCATTGCCAAGTCCGGAGACCGCGACGGTGCGGCCCTGAAGATCAGCGATGCCTTTGATCTGCGAGGCGGTCTTCGGCGCGGTCACCAGCGCGAACAGCGGCAACCGTCCGGTGACGGCGATGCGCTTGATCGGCGCGCCCTTGGCGAAGGCGGTGATCGCGACGTCGAGTGACGTCGCCCCATAGTCCACGGCGTTGCCGACCAGTGCCTGCATCGCCGCGCTGCCGCCGCGGGTGTAGACCAGCTCGACATTGAGCCCGTGCTTCTTGAAGTGGCCGGCCGAACGCGCGACCTCGTAAGGCACGCCGCACAGGAGCTGGCTGCAATAGGCGAGCTTGATGCTGCGTCCCTGCGCCTTGGCCGCGCCCGGCAAGGCGCTCGCGATGACGGCCGCGCCCTTGAGAAGGGTGCGGCGAGACAGATCGGTCGGGGGCACGCGGGCGGTAGTTTCGTCGCAGCAGCTCATGAGTGCTCTCCAAATTTGAAACTAATGAGCGGGGCCGATCCGCCGCAACGCGGCAGTATTTCCAATCTGTCCGGGAAACGTGAAAGAATTTACCATGCTTCCCAGTGAATTTGAGAGAGTTCATCTACGTGATGGCCGTGATTCTGTGTTTCTTCATCCTAGGACATTGCGCAGCATTCAAAGCCCGCACACTGTCGCAATGACTGCGGGACCCGGCGATGGACAGTCTTGCCCTTGCACTGACGATGAAACGGCTGGCGGTCTGGCTTGATCGCGCTTGGCAGCCCGCGGGATTCGTCTCGAAGCAATATGACGGCGCGCCGTTCGGGCGTTGCTATGTGGGCATCGATCCGACACCGCCAGAGTCAATATGCTTCGGGCAATCGGAATCGCGTCCATCTCTGCGGTGCGGAGCCGGGCCTGCGTCCGGAAGGCTTGGCGCGGCTGATCGAGCAGTTCACGAGCCGCGGGCGTAGCGCGGTTTTTCGTCTGGCTCAGCCCGGGGCCGGACATGGACGTGGTCCGCGGCTGGCTGGCGCAGGCGGGATTTCGTGCCGCGCATGCAATGGACCCGCTATCCGACGCTCGTTCGCGACTCTCTCGAACCGCCGCCGTTCCGGACCGAGCTCGTCGTGCGGGAGGCGAGGGGGAGCGACCTCGCGGCGGCTCACGCCGCAGTGGGCGACATGATGTGGGGCGAATATGAGCGATCGTTCGGCAAGGACGGCTTCACGCATTTCATGGCGTTCGACGGCGCGCGCCCGGTGGCGATTGCCGCGCTCGCGGTGTTCGAAGGGCTCGGCTACCTGACGCTCGCCACCACCGCGGAAGGAGATCGCAAGCGCGGCGCGCAGTCCGCGCTGATCGCCGCGCGCATCGCAAAGGCCCGCGCGCTTGGCTGCACGGCGGTCGCGACCGAGACCTTGACGATGCTCGAGCACTCGCTGCGCAATCTCGAACGTGCCGGCTTCCGGGTCGCGTACGAGAAGGAAGTGTACGAGTGGTCAGCCTGCAGCGGCCGGGTCGCGACGTCGAGCCAGGTCTTGGTCTGCGCATCGACCAGCGGCACGAGCGTGTCGCGCACGCGCGCGTGATAGCCATCGAGCCACGCGACCTCCGCGGCGGTGAGCAGGTCGCGCCGGACGAGCCTGCGGTCGATCGGCGCCAGCGTGAGCGTCTCGAATGCGTTGAGCGGCTTCTCGGCTCCCGCAACCTTGGGCCCTTCGATCACCAGCACGAGGTTCTCGATGCGGATGCCGTAGGCGCCGGCCTTGTAGTAGCCGGGCTCGTTCGAGAGGATCATGCCGCGCTTGAGCGCCGCGGTGCCGAGCTTGGAGATCCGCGCCGGCCCTTCATGCACCGACAGATAGCTGCCGACGCCGTGGCCGGTGCCGTGGTCGAAATCGATCCCGGCCTGCCACAGCGACTGGCGTGCGAAGGAATCAAGCTGTGCGCCGGAGGTGCCTTCCGGAAACACCGCGGTGGCGATGGCGATGTGGCCCTTGAGCACGCGGGTGAAGCGGTCGCGCATTTCCGCGGTCGGCTCGCCGACGATGACGGTGCGGGTGATGTCGGTGGTGCCGTCCTGATACTGGGCGCCGGAATCGATCAGGAACAGCTCGCCGGGCGATATCTTGCGGTCGGTTTTGCGGGTGACGCGATAATGCACGATCGCGCCGTCCGGTCCCGCGCCGGCGATGGTCGGGAACGACACGTCCCGCAGCAGATTGGTTTCGCGGCGGAAGGTTTCGAGCGCCTCCACCGCGCCGATCTCGGTGAGCTTGCCCTTTGGCGCTTCCCGGTCGAACCAGGCGAGGAAGCGCGCCATCGCCGCGCCGTCGCGACGGTGTGCTTCGCGCGCGCCTTCGATCTCGACCGGATTCTTCACCGCCTTGAGCAGCGCGATCGGATCGGGACCCTTCGTGACCTTGCCGCCGGCGCCGCTCACGATCCGTGCCAGCGCGTCGGAGGCGGTACCGAGGTCGAGGCGCACGGTCTTGCCGGCTTTGCCGAGTGCGGCAAGCTCCGCGGTGAAGTCGGCGGGTGCGCGCACGTCGGCGATCTCTTCAAGTCGATGCCGGACGTCGTTTCCGAGCTTGCGGCCGTCGATGAACAGCGACGGGCGGCCCTCGCGCGGGATGACCGCAAACGAAAGCGGTAGTGGCGTGTGCGACACGTCCGCGCCGCGGATGTTGAAGGTCCAGGCGACCGCGTGCGGATCGGACACCACCAGCGCGTCGGCTTGCAGCTTTGCGATCTTGGGGCGGATGGTCGAAAGCTTGGTCTCCGCCGCTTCACCGGCAAAGCGGATGTCGTGCAGTGTGACGGCGCCGATCGGCGGGGCAGGGCGGTCCTTCCACAGTTCGTCGATCGGATTGGGCTCGATCGGCACGAGCGTCGCGCCGACATTGGAGCAGGCTTTCGCAAGCCTTTCCGCACTTTCGACGGTGTGCAGCCACGGATCGAAGCCGAGGACGTCGCCTTTTTTCAGGGTTTGTTCGATCCATCGGTGAGGCGGCGTCTCGACCAGATGCACGATCTCGAACAGCGACGTGTCGACCTGCTCGCGCGCCTGCAGCGTGTAGCGGCCGTCGACGAACAGCGCGGCCTTGTCCATCAGCACGATGGCCGAACCGGCCGAACCGGTGAAGCCGGTGAGCCAGGCGAGCCGCTCCTCCGACGCCGGGAGATATTCGCTCTGATGGCGGTCGGCGTGGGGAACCACGAAGCCGGTGAGCCCGCGCCGCGCCAGCTCGGTGCGCAGGGCCTTAACGCGCGGCGCGCTCGCCGCCGGGTTGGCCGTATCGTCGAAGGTCTGGAATTTAGCTTCGAACATATCAGGCAATCTATTAGCGCCCGCGCCGCAATACCAGCGTCGACCAGCCGTCAAGCACGACGCGGCGTTCGAGCGCGAGGCCTTCACGGCGATAGGCCGCAAGCGCGGCGCTCGCCTGCGAAGTCAGTAGACCGGAGAGGACAACGCGCGCCCCGGGGGCGAGGAGCCGCGCCATCGGCGTCGCCAGCCGCTGCAAT
The DNA here is from genome assembly GCA_963850705.1 of uncultured Alphaproteobacteria bacterium. Classification (GTDB taxonomy): domain Bacteria; phylum Pseudomonadota; class Alphaproteobacteria; order Rhizobiales; family Xanthobacteraceae; genus VAZQ01. The sequence continues at coordinate 48,598 of CAWKMR010000036.1, forward strand.
GGCGCAAGCAGGATATTGGCGAGCACGAGGTCGAACGGTGCGCGGTCGCGAAACTGCCGCGCGCCGAGCCCGGCCGCATGAACGACGGTAACGCCGGGCGCGCGATTGCGCCGCACGTTCTCGCGCGCCACCTGCGCCGCGCGGCGGTCGATGTCGCTCGCCAGTACCGGGCGGCGCAGCAATCTTGCGGCGGCGATTGCCAGCACGCCGGTGCCGGTGCCGACATCGAGCACGCGATGCGGACGCCGCGCCTTGAGAAGTTGGTCGAGCGCCAACAGGCAACCGCGCGTGGTGCCGTGATGTCCGGTGCCGAACGCGAACGCGGTCCCGATCTCGATACCGATGCGGTTGAGCCGGACGCTCGGGCGATAATGTTCGCTGTGAACGACGAAGCGTCCGGCCTCGACCGGCTTGAGACCCTCGAGGCTCGCCTTGACCCAATCCGTCTCGGCGAGCTTCTCGAACACGAGTGCGTTCGCCGCCTCGGGGCCGGCCGCCAGCCCCACCAGTGCGCGCACAGCGGTTTCGTTCGGCGGATCGGTGAAGTGGATCGCGACCGTCCAACTGCTGCCGGTGTCATAGCTCGACACCACCGCGTCCGAGGCGTCGAAGACTTCCGCCAGCCGGTCGAGCAGGGCGCGGGCTTCATTCGCCGCGCCGGCCGGAAGCCGGGCGACGACCGTCGCGCCAGACGCCGGATCTGGGGTGTCGCCGGCTACGCCCATCAGGGATTTGTCCACGTCGTTCACAGGCAGTTCCTCACATGACAAGGGCCATGCAGCAACCGCCTTATCAACCGTGGTTTCGAGCTTTTTCCCCAGGCTTTCCACAGCGTTGACCACAGTCTGTCACACAGACTGCGAAGGCCAACATCGCCACTGCCGTGCGCGGTTTTGGGCTCTTGCCTCCCCCGTTATGCCCCGTATCGTGCGGCCACCGGCCCAATACAAGCGCCGGTGGTCGTGGGAGGACTGTGAATGCGTCGTGATGCTGCCCTGATGTTGCTGTGCGGGCTTGCGCTGCTGCTGGCAGTACCGGCCTCGGCGCAGCCGGTGGCGGAGTTCTATCGCGGCAAGACCATCACCATGGCGACCGGCACCTCGCCCGGCGGCGACTACGACCTGCGGCTGCGCATGGTCGCGCGCCATATCGGCAAGTACATTCCCGGCAATCCCAATGTCACGGTCAACAACATGCCGGGCGGCGGTGGGCTCGTGGTCGCCAATTGGCTGGCCAACCTTGCGCCCAAGGACGGCACCGCCGTGGTCGCTGTCACGCAGAATCTCGCGGTGCATCAGGCGACCGGCGCGGCCGGCATCAAGTTCGACGTGCGCGAATTCAACTGGATCGGCAACACCACCGACACGCCCAACGTCATCACCGCTTGGCACGCGACCGGCATCCGCACCATCCAGGACGTGATGGAGCGCGAACTGGTGGTCGGTGCGACCGGCCGCGCCAGCGGGTCGTTCCTCTATCCTTATTCGCTCAATCAGCTTGTCGGCACGAAATTCAAGATCGTCACCGGCTATCCCGGCGGCAACGACGTCAACATCGCCATGGAGCGCGGCGAGGTCGGCGGCCGCGGCTCCAATTCCTGGGCGGCGTGGAAGTCGACGCGGCCGCAATGGGTCGCGGAAAAGAAGATCTTCAATCTGGTGCAGGTGGCGCTGCGGCGGAACGCGGAGCTCGCCGACGTGCCGACCTTGATGGAGCTTGCCAAGAACGACGACGACCGCCAGGTGCTCGCGTTCATCTCGGCGGACACGGCGATCTCGCGTCCGCTGACCACCAATGCTGGCGTGCCGGCCGATCGCGTCGAGGCGCTGCGCCGCGCCTTCGACGCCACCATGAAGGATCCGGCTTTCCTCGCCGAGGCCGCCAAGACCGAAACCGACATCAGCCCGATGACCGGCGAGGAAGTGCAGAAGATCGCGGTCGCGACCATCAATACGCCGCCCGCGGTGCTCAAGCGCGCGCATGCGCTGATCGAGGGGAAGTAGATCGAAGCGGTTCGCATAGAGCCACGCAGTAACAGGGAGTGAAACGATGCGTTCGAATGGATTGCGGCTTCGTGGCTATGCACGCGCGTTGGCATGCGCTGTGGCGTTGGTTGCGCTTGCAGCGGCTGCAGCCGCGCGTCGGCCTATCCCGACCGCCCGATCACCGTCGTCGTGCCGTTCGCGCCCGGGCGGGCCGACCGACATCATCGCGCGCATCCTTTCGTTGTCGCTCAGCCAGATCGCTCGGCCAGCAGGTGATCGTGGACAACCGTGGCGGCGCCGCCGGCAACATCGGCATGGGGCAGGTGGCGCGCGCGACGCCGGACGGCCACACGCTGCTGCTCGCCTCGACCGCGATCGCCGTCAATCCGGCGCTGTTCAAGAACCTGCCATACGACCCGATCAAGGATTTCGCGCCGATCTCCGAGCTGGTGAACGCGCCGAACGTGCTGGTCGTGCATCCCAACTCCGGGATCAACAGCATCGCCGACCTGGTCGCGCGCGCGAAGGCGGAGCCGTTCAGCTATGCAAGCCCGGGCGCCGGCACGAAATCGCATCTGACCGGTGAACTGCTCAAGCTGCGCGCCAATATCGACATGGTGCACGTGCCGTTCCGCGGCGCCGGTCCGGCTGCGCAGGCGGTGCTCGGCAAGCAGATCCAGGTCGGCTCGGTCGCGCTCGCGGCCGCCGAAGCCATGATCCAGAGCGGACAATTGCGCGCGCTCGCGGTCACCAGCGAGAAGCGCTGGTTCTCGCTGCCGAACGTGCCGACCATGATCGAGGCCGGCTATCCGGGCTTCGTCTCCGACACGTTCAACGCGCTGCTGGCGCCGGCGGCGAGTGCCGCAGCCGATCCTCGCGACGCTGGTGAAGGAAACCCGCGCCGCCTTCCAGAAGCCGGAGGCACTCGCGCAGGCGCGCAAGGCCGGCTTCGAGATCGTTGCCGGTACGCCGGAAGAGCTGGCCGCGCGCATCAAGGCGGAAATCCCGGCGGTGCGCGAGCTGGTCGCCAAGGCCGGCATTCCGCTTCAATAAGAAGTCGAAGGGAAGGGAACCTCATGACCGTCACGCGACGATCGCTGTTGCGGAGCGCCGGTGCGCTCGCTGCTTTGCCGCTCGTTCCGGCGCATGCGCAGGATTGGCCGGTGCGGCCGATCCGCATCATCGTCGGCACCGCGGCGGGCGGCAGTCCCGGATATCGTGAGCCGGCTCATCGGCGAGAAGCTCGCGGAACGGCTCGGGCAGACCATCACCATCGAGAACAATACGCAGGGCGCCGGCGCGGTCGCCCAGCAGATGGTCAGCCGCGCGCCGCCCGACGGCACCACCGCGCTGATGATGACGGCCGGCTATCCGCCGCAGATGGTGCTGCGCAATCTCGGCTTCCATCCGCTCGACGGCTATTCCTTCGTGACGCTCGTCTGCGGCTATCCGATGGTCTATGCGGTCGCGCCCGAGTCGCCGATCAAGTCGTTTGCCGATCTCATCGCGAAGGCCAAGGCGAATCCAGGCAAGGTGACTTATTCGATCACCGCACTCGGCTCGATCTACCATGTGCTGACCAAATGGATCGAGCTTGAGTCCGGCATCGACATGACGCCGATCCCTTACCGTGGCACGTCGCTGGCGTTGCAAGACATTCTCGGCGGCCGCGTCGATGTGATGGTCGACGCGGCGACCTCGATGTTCCCGCGCATCCAGAGCGGTCAGTTGCGCATGCTCGGCGTGTCGTCGGCGGGACGCTACCCGCTGATGCCGGAGGCGCCGACCGTCGCGGAGACTGTGCCCGGCATCGAGTTCATGTCGTGGCTTGGTCTTGTCATGCCACCCGCGACGCCGCGCCCGATCGTCGAGCGGCTCAATTCCGAAGTGCACCGGGCGCTCAAGCTGCCGGATATCATCGCCAAGCTCGCGGAAGCAGGTAACATTCCGACGCCGTCGACGCCCGAAGCGTACCGGGCGCATGTCGAGCGCGAGATCAAGACCTGGAGCCGCGTGATCACGGCGGCAGGCATCAAGGCGGGGTAGGTGGAAGTCCAACAGGAGCGAGCGCGATGAATGTCTCACGCCGGACGCTGCTGAAAACGGCCGGCGCGCTTGCGGCGTCGCTGACGTTGCCCGCGCATGCACAGGCTTGGCCATCTCGTCCCGTTCGCATCGTGGTCGGCACCGCGGCGGGCGGCAGTCCCGACATTGTCAGCCGGATACTCGCCGAAAAATTCTCGGTGCGGCTCGGCCAGTCCTTCGTGGTCGAAAACAACACGCAAGGCGCCGGCATCGTTGCCGAGCAATCGGTCAACAAGTCTGCGCCCGACGGTCAGACCATGGTGATGCTCACGGCCGGCTATCCCGGCCGTGCCGCCCTGCATCAGGGGCTGGCGTTCGATCCGCTCGACGGCTTTTCGTTCATTTCCGGGGTCTGCGGCTATCCCTTTGCCTATTCGGTCGCGCCCAATTCTCCGATCACGTCGTTCCGGGATTTGCTCGATCGCGCCAAAGCGAAACCCGACACGCTCACCTATACGATCAACGCCCAAGGCTCGATCCATCATCTGCTGACCACCTGGATCGGGATGGAAGCGGGCGCACCGATGGTGCCGATCCCCTATCGCGGCGCGTCGCCGGCGATCACCGATGTGATCGGCGGCCGCGTCGATGTGATGGTCGAACCGGCCACTTCGGCGTTCCCGCGTGCGCGTGCTGGCCAGGTTCGCCTGCTCGCGGTGTCGTCCAAAGGCCGCTATCCGTTGATGCCTGAGGCTCCGGCGATCGAGGAATTCGTGCCCGGCGTTACCTTCATGTCCTGGCTCGGTTACGCCATGGCGCCCAAGACACCCCGCGCGATCGTCGAGCGCATGAACGCAGAAATCCGCCACGCACTTGCGCTTCCGGACGTGCAGCAAAAGCTCATCGAGGGCGGCAATGTTGCGATCGCCGTCGACGTCGGAGGAATTCCGTGCTCTGGTCGCGCGCGAGATCGAGATTTGGGGCCGCGTGATTGCGGCGGCGGGGATCAAGGCGGGATGACGACCGAATCCAAGGTTGCCTGCGCCGACGTCATCGTGTCCTGGGGCCTCTATCGCGATCAGCGCCGCTGGCCGGAGCTGCTGTCCACGTTCCATCCCGACGGCGAGATCGCGGTGTCGTGGTTCCGCGGGCCGTTCGCGGAATTTGTCGAACATTGCAAGCGTGGCGGCCCGTCGAAGCACCTGATCATGGCGCCACTGGTGCAGGTGAACGGCGACCGTGCGACCGCCGAGACCACGATCGTCATCATCGTGCGGCAGTCGATCGAAAATCTCCCCGTCGACATGACCTCGCGGGCGCGTTTCCTCGACCGGCTCGAACGCCGCGGCGGCGCTTGGAAGGTTCTCGAACGCGCCGCGGTCTATGAGCAGGACCGGCTTGACCCGGTGGTGCCGTCGGAGGCCTTTGCGCGGATGATGCGCGAGGCGGAGCAGGCGAAATATCCCGAGCCCTATCGCTATATGGCGGTCCGGCTGGCGTCCGCCGGCCGGCCGCTGGCGGAGCCGGTGCATTACGACGGCGCGCCGCACACGCAGGCGCTGGTCGCGCGCTACGCGGCCTGGCTCGCGGGCAAGTAAGCGTAATCAACAAAATGCTCGAAACGCGCTAAGCTCCCGACACAAGAAAATTGGGAGGACGCCGATGCATGCTTGTCGCGCGCTTTTCGCAATCGCCTTTGCCTGCCTGTTTGCGACCGCGGCCAATGCGCAGCCCGGCGCAAAGCCCGCGACCGTGCTCGAAAACGACTATGTGCTGGTCAGCCGCAATATCGCGCCCTGCGCCACCGCGACCGTAGACAGGTGCGAGGACCGCGTGATCCTGGCCATGGGCGAACTGACACTCATGTCAGCCAGCAAGAAGCGCGTCATGAAGCGCGAAGAGATCGCGGTCTTTGGCGCCGGGCAATCCTACGAGGTCGCGGTCGGCTCGCCGTTCTTCGAGATCGCGATCAAGCCCAAGCATCCGCCGATCCGTGCGCCCGCCGAGCGCATCGCGGCGCCCGCCAATCTCGCCGTGCACCAGGGCAAGACGTTCTTCATCTACACAGAAATCCTGCCGGTCGAGCAGACGCGCCCACGGCACAGCCACGCCCAGCGGGTGGAAATCCGATTGAACAGCGGGCCGATGCTGCGTCAGCAGGTCTGGCGCGACGGCAAGATGGGTGAGATTGAGCCCGTCATTGTGAACTGGCGCGAACCGGTGATCCACGCTGTCACCAACATAGGCGACATGCCACTGCGCAACTTCATCCTGGAGTTCATTCCGCAGTAGCTGCTCGGTGCCGCGACTGTGTGCGCAATGGATTGCTCAGGTGGACATGTACGCTGCGAGCAATGACAGGTACGGAGCAGGGCCGATGAAGCGATTGTTCGCGCTCGTATTTGCCGCAATGCTGCTGTCGCCGATTTCGGCGGGCGCGCAGGAATGGCCGACAAAGACCGTGCGTATCATCGTGCCGTTCGCAGCCGGTGGTGCGGCCGACACCGCCGCGCGGCTTTACAGCGAGGCGCTCGCCCAAGCTTTCGGCAAACAGTTTGTGATCGAGAACCGCCCGGGCGGCGGCGGCATCCCGGTGGCGGAGGCGGTCGCCCGCGCCGAGCCCGACGGCTACACGCTGATGGTCTCCGGCATTCCGATCATCGTGGTCGGTCCGGCGATGAACAAGAACGTCGGCTATGATCCGATGCGCGACCTCACCCACATCGCCTATTTCGGCGGTACGCCGAACATGCTGGCGGTGCACCGTTCGCTCGGGACCAAGAGCTATGCGGAGTTTCTCGCCTATGCGCGCAAACAGCCGACCGGCACCGACTATGTATCCGCGGGCTTCGGCACGATGGGCAACTGGGCGGCGGAGTATCTGGCGACGCTCGAAAACATCAAGCTCAACCACATCGCCTACAAAGGCGGCTCGCAGGCGATCGTCGATCTGATCGCCGGGCACGTCAAAGCCTCGGTGCTGACCTGGACCGCCATCGACCAGCACGTGCGCTCCGGCACGCTCGACGCGCTGGCGGTGACGTCGGCCAACCGGCTGCCGTATCTGCCGGACATCCCGACCTTCCGCGAACTCGGCCACAAGGATTTCGTGTCGCTGACCTGGTTCTCACTGTCGGGGCCCCCCAAGCTGCCGCGCGATATCGTCGACAGGGTCAACGCGGTAGTGGTGAAGGCCGTGAACCGGCCGGAGATCAGGAAGACGATCGAGCGTGACGCGATCGAGACCATGCCGCTCACGCCGCCCGAACTGAATGCCTTCGCGCAATCCGAGATCGACCGCTGGGGTCCTCTGGTCCGCCGCATCATGGCGGAACGGCAGAAATAATTTTCGGCGACGGTATCTGTCGATGCTCCGAAGACGTGGATGGCCGGGCAAAGGGCGTTGAGCCCGTTCGACGGGCTATGCCCGGCCATGACGCTGTTGAGAGACTGAGGATTGTGCGCCGCGCGTTACTTCCCGCGCACGACCTCGCCGTATGCCGGCGGACGCTCGAGGTAGCCACGCTCCATCATCCAGTCGACCTTTTCCTGGAATTCGGACGGCTTGTAGCCCTGCACGCCGAGAAGCTCCGGCATCATGCCGGTCTTGCGTTGCTCGGGCGTGAGGTCGCGCAGCACCTCCTCGCGCGAGCGCTCCTCGTTGGCGCGCAGCCACTCGACCGCGCGGTTGAGCGCGCGGGTGATCTTCTGCGCGGTCTCGTCGTCGATCTCGTCGCTCGCAACGATGCCGCCGCGCCAGCGCAGGTCGCAGAGCTTGCGGCAGCCGGCGGAAAAGGCGCGGCTCACCAGTGGCTCCATCAGCGCCGCCGCTTCGTTCTTGCCTGAGAGCAGGGCGTCGAGCCGGTCGTTGGCGTGCTCGAGCTTGATCTCCTTGAACGGCACGCCGGCTTCCTCCAGCGCCTCGACGGCGGCATAGAAGGTGCCGGCATGCCAGGTCACCGCGATCGGGACGTTCGCGAGCTGCGACAGGCTCGTGATCTTGGAATCCTTGCGCACCATGATCGCGCCGGTGCGCGCCGTGGTGTCGAGGCCGATGATCTTGCCCGCGCCGAGCTGCTGGACGCGCTCGATCGCGCCCCATTCGCAGACCGGATAGACGTCGAGCGCGCCGGCCTGGAGCTGGGATTCCTTCCAGCGCTCGGAGAAATTCTCGACCCGCCCGGCGACGCCCTTCGGGTTGTCCTCGTGGTATTCGACATTGAGGCCTTCAGCCTTGAAGAAACCCTGCTCGACCGCGATCCGCCAGGGGCGGTCGTGGGCATTGCTGTCGCCTTGCAGGCGAATGGTTTTTGTCATGGGGCGGTTCCTTGTTGGATGGTTCTCGTCGATCCGGTGGCAGAGTAAACGAGTGCAAACACCTGCTCAATCAGCCAAATCCCGCTAATCGCCGCACTTTCGAGAGCGCTGAAGGCTGCCCGATAGCGTCCGGTTTCTCAAAATATTCCCATAACTTAAGCTGGTTTTCCTGCCGTGGGACCTCATATATTAGGAGGACCATTCGATTGCATCATAGCAATACTTGGAGATCATTATGACCGACGGGACCGGCGCAACAATTTAAGATTCAACCGACAGCGCTCGCTCCGAAGGTTCGGTGGCGGAGACGGCATTCGACTACGGACGGTCGGCCGAGCTATTTCCGACCCGAAGCCGCAGGCCGCGGGGAACGCCGATGACCTACAAGCGATTTGACACGGCCGCCGATGCGATCCGCTTCGCGATCGAGGAGCTTCCGAGTGATCGCCTGCTGGGGGCCTACCTCCAGGTTGACGAGGACCGTTTCGGCAGCGCCGGCATTCGCAGGCTCTACAACAGCGCCCGATATCCGCTGAAGCGCCGCACCCCTTCGCGGCAATGAGGGCACTGCCATGACCGATCGGACCATCAGCCTGGACCAGCATCGCGGCATGGCGGCACAGAAAGCTACGGAGTTGCGCCGTCTCGTTTCTGAAGTGGAAGCCAACGAACGGGCCTTGCGCCAGCGGCAGGCCGAACTGGAATCCCAACTCGTCGCGTCACCCTCGGCGGATTGGCGCGAGGCCGCGGAGAAGGCGCGCTATCTCATGGGATTGTTTGCGACCACGCCGGCGGCGCAGGACCCCCGAAGGCAAAAGCTGATCGAAGCCTTGCTCCATGATTTCGATCGGCTCTCACACGAGAGCTGAGCCATTGGCTCCAGGGGCGGGACGATGGCGCTGAACTTTCCCAACCGCAGCCGCTCCTTTGACGCAACGCGGCGTGCGGTGCGGTTCTGGGGTTACGACAGCGCGATGGAAGCCTCGTTTTACGTGACCGAGGATGCCTTGAAGTGCGTGCAGCCCGACATGCGGCTGGACGAAGCAGGTCTTCTCGGCGCTTTCGATTCAAATCTTGAGCTGATCTACAAGACCGCAATCAAGGTCTATTCGCGCGGCCGCAGGGGTTCGTACGACCTTGTGAAGAGCGATTTCTGAGTGAAGAGCGATTTCTGAACGGCGCACTCAGTGCCCCGCTTCCGAAGTTCGTGATACATCGCGGCACCCCTGACACGAACTTCGGAAGCAAAGGGGCACTAGCAAGCTTATGACTGTAGTGCCGCTTTTCGATTTGAAGTTCCCAAACGAGCTTGCAGCAACTGCTGTGGGAACTTCAAATCGGCGGCACTAGAACTTGCGGGCCTGCACCAGATAGCCGGCGATCGTGGTCTCGCCGAGCGCTTTGCATGCTTCGAGCCGGTGAAGGCCTTCGACCAGTACCAGCCGTGCACCGTCCTGGCGCACCAGGATCGGGCTCTGTTGGCCGACCGCCAGCATGCTGGAGGCGATCGCCTGGACGGTCCCGGGAACAAGCGTGCCGCGCCGCTTCACCGGTACATAGATGTCGGCGATAGCGAAGGTTTCACGCTTCATCATGGGTGCAGGTCTCCCCTGCAACTCTAGCACATAGGCCGGGGGCGGCCGCCCTTTTTGGGCAAATTCGGCTGTGGCCGGGTCGCCTGCCGCTCTTAATTTACGGGGGCCGCCATAGGGGCGAATCACGGGTCATGGTATTTTGGCAGCCGAATCAGCAGGGTTTACCGAGGGGTTACCCATGAACGTCATCGTCTTCGCGTCGCGCAAAGGCGGCTCGGGCAAGAGCACGCTCACGGCCCATCTGGCCGCGCACGCGTACAAGCCGTCGCGGTCGGTGCTGCTGGTCGACGCCGATCCGCAGGGATCGCTCACGCTCTGGCACAAGCTGCGCGGCACCAACGAACCGCCGCTGGTCGATGGCACCGACGGCGTGCGCGCCATCGTCGCCTCCGCCAAACGTCAGGGCTACGACTGGGTGTTCATCGACACGCCGCCGACCATGTCGGCGGTGGTCACCGACGCGATCCATTCCGCGACGCTGATCATCATCCCGGCGCGGCTCACCTTGTTCGACCTCGCCGCGATCAAGGAAACGATGGATCTCGCCCGGCAATTGCGCCGGCCCTATGCGGTCGTCATCAACGGCGTGCCGCCGCGGCGCGACAACACCGAGTCGCCATTCGTGCGCGAGGCGCGTGCGGCGCTGACCAGCCTCAACGTCCCGGTCTGGTCCGGCCAGATCACCACGCGCAACAACTATTCGCTGGCGCTGGCGGAAGGCGAGGGCGCCGCCGAATACGAGGCCGGCTCCGAGGCGGCGAACGAGATCGCCGGCTTGTGGACGGCGATCGACAAATCGGTGAAGGCGATCCACGGCCACTATGCCGGCGTCGCAATGCACCGCGTGGCGGCGTAGCCGCCAGCCTTCATGCACGACCTGATCCATTTCGGGCTCGCGGCTGCCGCACCGCGGGCCCGATATTTCATGTGGCTGCCACCCGGGAACAAGCGTGCCCTGCCGGTGTATGTCGTGGTATGTGATGTCAAAACGCCGGGAGGTTTCAATGATAGTCCGCCGTGCCGTCCTCGTCTTCGCCGCCATTGCCGTCGTCTGTCGGTTTCGGCGCCAGCGCGCAGAACGTGCCCGACTATGCCGCCATCATCGCCGCGCCCGACCGCAAGCGACACCGACCGCGACATCGACAAGCGCCGCGATCCGGCAAAGCTCCTGGCGTTCACCGGCGCGCGGCCCGGCATGAAGGTGCTCGATATGGGCGCCGGCGGCGGCTATTCGACCGAGCTGATGGCGCGCGCGGTGGCGCCGAACGGAACGGTCTATGCGCAGAACATGCCGAACCTGTTCCCGAAGGCGAAGGCGAATTTCGACGCGCGCATGCAGACGCCGGCGATGAAGAGCGTGACGCCGCTGTTCCGGCCGTTCGACGATCCGACGCCGCCGGAGGTGCGCGACCTCGATCTGATCACCTTCTTCTTTTTCTATCACGACACGACCTACATGGAGGTCGACCGCGCGGCGATGAACAAGAAGCTGTTCTCGGCGCTCAAGCCCGGCGGCGTGCTGGTGATCGCGGATCATTCGGCGGCAGCGGGCGCCGGCACCAGCGTCGGCAAGAGCCTGCATCGCATCGAGGAGGCGGCGCTGCGCCGCGAGGTCGAGGCGGCAGGATTCAAGCTCGTCGGCGAGGCCGACTTCCTGCGCCAGCCGGGCGACACGCGCGACTTTCCACGACACGGCCGACCGGCCCGGTGGACGAGTTCGTGCTGAAATTCCAGCGGCCGAACTGAATTCCGCAATCTTTTAGTCTTGTTCGATTCGCTTGCCCCTGCGCTTTGTCGCGCGGGGGCAATGCGCTTTTCACCATGTCGTGATGGACCGTCTGTCCGTGCGGCGGCACGGAACCGCGCCACCGCGCGCTGGCATTGACGCTGTGGCACACGCACTTGTGAGCGTGTCACGGTTCCGCGCGATGCGAAATCGGGAACGGACAGCGACCTGCAGCGGTTTCGTGTCTATCGACGCTGCGGTGCACTGTCGACAACTGAGGGCTCCGCAAGCCGAACATCCACACCAAGTTGGAGAATGACCATGACACTATCCGACCCAGAACTCTTGCTGCGGCTGCTTGTCGCGGCAGCCATCCCGATTTACGCGGCGCCCCGCTGCTGCGGCGCCGCTTTCGCAGTCGCTCTCGCTCAACAGCGCCGACGTCGGAACGGTTGAGCAGGTGCAGTATCGCCGCTGGAATCGCGGCCGCTGGATCGGTCCCGCTGCCGCGGGCTTTGCCGCCGGCGCGATCGTCGGCGGTGCGCTTGCGCCGCGTTACTACAACGACGGCTACTACGCCTACGGCGCGGGACCCGGCAATGACGGGTATTACGCCTACGGTGCGGCTCCTGGTTACCGGGGCTACGAACTATGGCGGTTCGCCGCTCGCCGCAATATGGCTCCTGCACCGGCGATCGCGATAACGACAGTTCATTCCCGAGCTGGGCGTGCCGATAGGCCTGCTTGGCAAATCGAGGCGGACCTGAGGCAGAAGGCGCGATCCCGGCGCCTTCTGCTTTTGCGCGCGCGGAACGCGTGCACCTTCTGTCCGTTGTCTCTGCGGGCGACGGCCGGGCGGCCGCCCGGCCGGTATGGCCGAAGGAGTGCCCCAATGTGCGACTACAGCCTTGAACACGTTGCCTCCCGCGCGGCGGAGGTCGGCGACCGGCTCGTCTCCACCCGCTTCGGGGATTCGATCACGCGTGGCTTTGCCGGCGAGAACAATCCCGGCGTGGCGGTCTGCCTGCGGCCCGGCACCGAGCTTGCGTTCGAACGTGACGTGGAATTCGAGCATGTTCTCAGCCGCGGCCGCGAAACCGTTCCGTCGCGGGTCGCGCGCTTCCGCCAGATCGACACGGCGGCGCCGCACGTTCATCACGATGCGCTGGAATTCCCCGACGGCCGCGTCGTGCTGCTGACGCGTCTGGCCGAAGGCCAGCACGCGACCGTGCTGCAGCTTCCGGCGATACCCGCCGAGAAGGAAAGGGCGGTGAAAATCGAACTGCCCGCCGTCGATTTCGCACGGTAGCTGGAGCGGCCGGGTTACGACGGCAGCGGTTTGCCGCGCACGTCGGCGGCGCGGTCGATCTTGATGAGCACGCCGATGCCTTTGTCGGCGCCGTCGTGCTCTTGCTCGCGCTTGGTCAGCCGCTTGAAGATCGCTTCGCGCGTGGGGCCGGACTCGTGGAGCTCGGCGGTGCCGTAGAAGCGCAGGAAGCCCGACTCCAGCACCTTGTCGCGCTGCGCCTGCATGTTGGCGTAGATCACGGTCACGCGCTTGTCGTGGCCGAGATTGGCGAGCGCCTGCTTCTTGGATCGCTCCCAATAGGCGAGGTGATCGTCGTCATAGACCAGCAGCGAGCCCTTCGGGCGAGATGTTCGGACCATCCGGCCCCGCCGTCGCGAGCAGGCAGCAGTAGCCGTCCACCCAGGCATTATCGATAAGCTTGCGGACTTTTTCGCTGATCGGCATGACGCGTCGTTCCCGCTCCGTGTGACAATTGCGGCGACACTATAGCTTGCGCGCCTGGATTTCCTACTGGCGAGCGCTTCTGCCGCATGACATGTTTTTTCAGGCAGGCCGATTGGGCGCGCGGCTTTTCAACGAGCTATTGGAGACCGCTATGACGGATTTGAACCGAAGGTCCGCCCTGACTTTGGCCCTGGCTGCAACGGCGGCCGCTGCCGCCGGCAATTCCGCATCAGGACAAGACGATCAAGCCGTCGGCCAGCGAGCTCCGATCGAGCCTGCCTCGATTGAAGCCCTGCGAGTCTATCCGCCGCTCGGGATCGCCCGGGTCGGCAATGCGATGGAGGCGGACGCCTATGTCATCGGGCCCGAGGTGATCGGCGGTCCGTCCACGTTGCCGGACGGAACGCCCGCTGAGCCTCGTTGATCGATTTCCGTACTGGAAGCGGCGACATCAAACGGCAGGCAGCGCGTTTTCGCGTTTACGCCCATCTCAAGGACGGTTCGGTCGTGGAGGTGACAGCGGCGTCGGCGCGCATCGAATGGCGTGTGGCGATCGCGAACCTCAAGGCCGGCTGGTACGACTTCAACCAGGCTATGGATTTGCCGCGTGGGCTCAGCAGCGAGCGCGCAGCAAAGAAACCGCAAGCCGTCCCCGCCGCGCGGCCGCGCCGCCCTCGACATCGTGCCGAAGCCGCGCGCCATCGAAGGGCGCGACGCCGCGGCGGTCGCATTCGACGACGGAAGTTTCTGGGACAACAATAACAAGGTCTATCTCGGCGAGTTGCGCACCGATGCTGAGGGCCGTCTGCTGTTCCTTGGCGGGCGCGGTGCATCGGCGCCCTTCAAACGGGGGATGAAGCCGACGACCTTCGCGAACAACGGTGGTTGGCACGACGATACGTCGCGATGGGCCGGTACGGGCGACGGTGACATTCCCGGGCGCCGAACCGATCGAGGCCGAGGCCGGCTATGTCGTCGTAACGCCGCCGAACTACGCGCCCGGCGTGTCCGGTCTTGTCACCATGGATGACACCGTGCGCGAGGCGTTCCAGCGGCAGGGCTGGATCGCAACGCCGAAGACCACATCGTTCACCAGCGACATCTGGCCGATCTTCGATCGGCTGAGTGGCCTGCAATGGGTCAATCACGGCCTGTTCATGGTGCACGGCTACGGCTCGCCGCTTGATGCGCGCGAACCCGCAACGATTGACCGGCTGCGCGATAGTTCCACCGGCAATCTCGACTGGCGTCGCCGCGTGTTCGAACTGTTCCGCGATCCCACCGCCGGTGCGGGTCTGGACGAGCCGCGGATGCCGCAGGTCTACGGCGATGCCTATGGCGAAGGTCCGGAAAGCCCCAAGGATGCGCTCACGCTCCTTGCGGTGACACCGACGCAGTATGCGCACTTGCAGCGCTGGCTCGCCGGCAATGTCGCCGACGACTGGCCGGGCGCGCCGCCGGTGCCGCCGGACTTCGACGCGCTGACGCCGGCGGAGCAGGTCGACCCAGCTCGAGCGTGCCGCACTCAGCCGATTGTCTCGGCGGGCCATTCCATCCCGGCATCGAGTTGACCTGGGTGATGCGCCTGCCGCGCGTCTGGAAGCGCGCCTACCGCCTCAACGTGCTCGCGACCGATCAGCCGGCCCGGCAGAATTTTGGACCGACGCTCACGCCCGCGGTCTGCATCGGGCCGAAAGGTCCCTACGACGGCGTCGCGGCCGGTGCCTTGACGCGCTTCATGGGCGTGCCGTGGCAGACCGACGAGGCGTCGTGCAACTCGTCGGCCGACTACACGCCGTGGACCTTCCTGTCGATGCCGACCTATTGGGGCGCGCGGGTGCCCGATCAGGTCTTCGCCGGCTGCCAACTACGATCGCGCCGCCGCGCTCGATCCCAAACACTCGCTGGTGCAGGCGCACAAGCACTTCATGCTGCGCGTCGACTGGCTGCGCGACGTGCGTGAAACGGGCTACGAGGAGCGCATCGCCAAAATGGTCGAGGACTGGTGGGCGCTCGGCATGGTGCTGCCGGTGCCGGACCCGCCAGCGCATCTGCCCCCCGACACGCGGGTCGAGCAGGGCCGCCGGGAGGACCGGCGGCGCGACGCCAAACGCGATCTGGTGAGGGCCGTCGAGAGCCTGACGGCGCCGGTCACGTTGACGCTGCGCACGTTCCGGCCGCTTACCGAGCAGGTCGACGGCGCGGCAGCACCGCTGCCGCCACGGCGTGCATTCCGGCAAGGCGAGATCTGAGGCTTCGATGTGCGCTCAATCGGCCAACATCCTCGTAGCGGGCGCCGGGCCCGCCGGCGCGACCATCGCACGGCTGCTCGCGCGCAAGGGACGGCGCGTCATGCTGGTCGACCCAGGCGCGCGCCGTGTCGACCGGCTCGAGATCATCGCGCCGGCGGCCCGCCGCGTGGTCGAAGCGACCGGCGTCGCGCATCTTCTGCACGACATGTCGATCGCACGCCCTTGCCCCGGCATCCGCCGCCGCTGGGGAACGATCGAAACTGAGATCGACGATTTTCTGCGCCGTCCGGGCGGCCGGGGCTTCGTGATCGATCGCGTGCTCTTCGATGAGGCATTGCGCGGGATGGCGATGGATGCCGGCGTGGATTGTGTGACGGGTCGCGTTGTTGCCGCGCGCCATGAAGGCGAAGCGGTGGTTCTGAAAGTCAAATCCGGCTTGAAGGAGCTTCAAATCTCTGCCGGACTGGTGGTCGATGCCACCGGACGTCCGTCAACGGTCGCGCGACGCATGGGTGCGCGGCGCTTGGTCAGCGAACGGCTCGTCGCGGTACGTCAGCCTATCGAAGTGCCGCCTGCCGCCGGGCCGAACACCGGTTGGCTCGACGTGGAGAGCCGCGAGGATGGCGGGCGAGATGGCTGGTCGTATGCGGTGTCCGGCCCAGGCGGCCGGTATGATCGCTGGACAGTCTATCGCCCCCGGCAAAGTCCACAGGATCATGCAGGTACATGTGCGCGACGCATCGTCGGCGCTGCTGTCGCAGGCAGCCGGCGATGGTTGGATCGCGATCGGCGACGCCGCCGCTTCGTTCGATCCAGTGACCTCGCAAGGTCTGATGAATGCACTGTCGACCGCGCTCGTTGCTGCAGGCGCGATCCTGTCGCCGGGCGGACTCGATGGGGCCGCGCGCAGCGTCTATTCGAACGCCGTTGCCGCGACGTTCCGCTATTCGGAAGCCGGAAGGTCGCGCGTCTATGATGCGCTGACGATGCCGCGCTGAGAGCGCTCAGCGAGCCGGCGCGTGTCGAAGCTGCCGTGGATGGCGTGGCTGTTCTTGGTGAAGAAACGCGTCCCGGGTGAGCTGCACGCGTCAGGGCGATGGCACTGTGCGCGTGAGCTGCTCGCCGCAGGCGCATCATAGATCATGTCGTCGGCGCCGCCGTCCGGTGTCGGGTGCGGCTCCATGCGCGCGAGCCACATCGGCGCGCCGCAGCGCCGGCAGGGCGGCGACTTCAGCAGGGTCGATAATCTTTCGGACGAAGACGCCATTGCGCCTCTGAAGGCACCATTCAAACGCGAAGAGTGCGGACGGTCATGGATATCGGTCACGGGAAACTTCCTTCCGCTGTCAGTCCCCCTCGGCCCGTGCATTGGCCATCGATCAGTAAATAATAGGCCTCTTCAGTAAACTGTACAAGCGTAGTCTTTCAGCAATACACACAAATACTTTGGCATCACCTGATGATACATCAACAATCAACGCATTTTACATCTTATAAGTCTTTGTATCATCTTGTTGTGTATTGCGCATTGGCTCATGGAACTCAATTGGCGTGAAGAGCGTTGATGGTGTGAAAAGCGTTGATTGAGTAATTGACTGCTGATTGTGCCGAAGCTATAATCCGATCCAGTTCCCATCTGTTGCCTTCAGGGGAGGGCAATGATGACCATGGAAATGGCGATGCCCGTGGCGAGCGCCTGCAAGTGATGCTGACGCCGGACGGAATTGGCGGCGCTCGACGATTTCCGCTTCAAGACCCGGATGCCGAGCCGGGCTTCGGCGGTGCGCGAACTGCTCAAGCGCGGGCTGGCGGCGGAAGGATTTCTGAACACGGAAGCCGGCTCGAAGTCGGCCGATTTCGGCGTGATCCACTGCCGAGCCGGCGCGGATGGCGCTACCGTCAGAGCGCGAAAGCCGCTAGAACCAGCGCAGCAGAGTCGTGGAGGCGGCCGCCGAACCTCGGCGCCTGCGGCCGTGACGGGCCCTTTAACCTGTTCGTTAACCATTCAGGCCCAAGGCTCCGGTATCCCGACACGGGGGGAGCGTCGTCGATGAACGTCATCACGGTGGCTTCGCGTAAAGGCGGCGCGGGCAAGACCACGCTCTGCGCCCATCTCGCCGCGCTCGCGCAGGCGCAGGGCTACAAGTGCCAGGTCATCGACGGCGATCCGCAGGGCTCGCTCGCGCTCTGCAACCGGCTGCGCGCGGACGCGGCGCTGCCGTTCGCGACCGCCGAGCGCGGCATCGACCGCGCGCTGGCGATGGCGCAGGTGGCGGGCGCCGAGTGGGTGTTCATCGACACCTCGCCGACCATGTGGGTGGTGGTGCAGGAGGCGATCCGCGCCGCGACGCTGGTGCTGATCCCGGCGCGGCCGGGCTTCCTCGATCTCGACGCGGTGCGCGAGACGGTGAAGACCGCGCGCGAGCGCAACAAGCCCTATGCGGTGGTGCTCAACGCCTGTCCGGTGAAGCGCGGCGTGCGCGAGGCGCCGGCGGTGGCGCAGTCGCGCGCCTATCTCGAGCGCGAAGGCGTGCCGGTGTTCGCCGGCCAGATCAGCCATCGCGCGTCGTTCAGCTCTGACGCTCGCGGAGGGCGCCAGCGCCGGCGAGGCCGAGCCTGCCTCGCTCGCCGCCGCCGAGATCGCCAAGCTCTGGACCGCGGTCGAGAAGAGCGTCGCCGCGATCAACGCGGCACTATGCCGACGCCGCGGCGACCGCGAGCCTGACGCAAGGGCAGGCGGCTTAGATCGTGCGACTAGGCGATAGCCGCTAATTCACCGCCTCGTAGAGCTTCACTACCGCTTTCGCGCCTTTCAGGCCGCGCGTATGCCGCACGATCTCCTGGTGCGCGTCGCTGTGCACGTACATCTCGATGTCGGTCTCGGATTCCCACTCCGAGCAGGAGATGAATTCGTGCGCCTCGCGGCTGCGCAGGAGCTGCTCCGAGATGCAGCCCTTCTGCTGGATCATCAGCGGTGCGCATTCCTTCTTCCAGACCTGCATGGCCTTGTCGGTATCGGCTGGGTCGATGGTGATGAAGATGAGCCGCGTGATAGCCATGGTTTCCTCCTGACCATGGAGGACAACGTCTGAGGCGGATTTGGTTTGACGGCGAGTCGGCTGGGCCGGCTAGTCGGTTTTGCCGAAGCCCGCGCGCGTGAGCCGCATGAGCGCGGCGTCGAGCCCGGAGAGGAAGCGCGAGCGGTCCTGCGCGGCGAACGGCTTCGGCCCGGACGTGATCTCGCCGGCGCTGCGCAGGTCGCTCATCAGGTTGCGGGTGGCGAGCGCCATGCCGATGGCGTCCTCGGTGAACGGCTTGCCGTTCGGCGCGATCGCCTCCGCGCCCGCCTTCACCGCGCGCGCCGCGAGCGGCACGTCGGCGGTGATCACGACGTCGCCGCGCTCGGCGCGCTCGGCGATGAAGTTGTCGGCCTCGTCCATGCCCGCGCCGACCACGACGCGCTCGATGAAGTCGGCGCGCGGCACCGCGATCGGCGCGTTCGACACCACGACGACCTTGAGCGCCGTGCCGCGCAGCAGGAAGCGCTCGGCCACGCGATAGACCTCCTGCTTCACCGGGCAGGCGTCGGCGTCGACATAGAGGGTGATGGGCTTGGCGGCGGGCATGACCAGCAGGCAATAGGGAAAACCGCCGCCAAAAGAAAACGGGAGAGGGCCGCGTCGGCCGCTCTCCCTTCGCATTCAATAGGCTGCTGCGTTCAGCGAACGCCGCGCGTCACCAGCGGCTGGCTTCGTCTTCGGTCGGCAGCCGGCCGTCGGGCGTGAGCTGGTCGACCAGCTCCGGCAGGTTCTGGCTCAGGCCCTGCAGCAGGTCGTCGCGTGACATGCCGGTCTGCTGGCTGAGCGCGCTGATGGTGTCGGCGCCGAGCGCATTGGCGAGATCGTCGGGCGCGATGTTTTCGTTCTTGCCGGGGCCGACCCAGGACTGCGCGGTGCGGCCCTGGCCCGAGCGCTGCAGATCCTGCAGCACCTGGCCGAGCCCGCCGTTGAGCACGCTGCCGGCGGCGGCGCCGCCGAGCAGGCCGCCGAGGAGGCCACCAAGTCCGCCACCACCAGGCCCTGCGCCGGCGCGGGCGCGCCGCGCGTCATGCCGCCGCGGCTGCTGGCCGCCGCCGAGCATGCCGCCGAGGATGTCGCCGAGCCCGCCGCCGCCGGGCGCAGCCGGCGCGGTCCGGCGCTGCCGCCCGGTCCGCCGAGCATGCCGCCGAGAATGTCACCGAGTCCGCCGCCGCCTTCGGCGGTGCGCGTGCCGGGTGGCAGCGAAGGCGGGCGGCGCTGCCGGCCGGAGCGCCGCCGCCGCCGAAGCCCTTCATCGCCTTGTAGGCGAGCAGGCCGAGCAGGGCCATCATGATCGGCGACATGCCGCCGCTTTGCCCCGGAGGCGTCGGCTGCTTTTGGCCGCGCGGGCCGTTCTGCATTCCGTTCAGGATATCCATCAGTCCCATGGGAGCCTCCAGGAGCTAACACGCGACAGACGTTCACGACGTAACGCGACAACTGTCCAGCGCGAACGGAGTTCCGTTCGCGAGCGCGAGATAGGAACTAGACTCTGCGGATTGCCAGGGTCGCCGATGACGCCGCTGCGCGACCAGCCGATTCCAGATGAACAGCACCAGCACCGCGCCGAGCGGTTGCGGCGATGAAGCCCGCGCCCTGGTCAGCCCGATACCAGCCGATGGTCTGGCCGATGAAGGTGGCGAGGAAGGCGCCGGCGATGCCGAGCACGGTGGTGAGGATGAAGCCGCCCGGCGTGTTCGGCCCCGGCGACAGCCAGCGCGCGATCATGCCCGCGACAAAACCGACAAAGATGATCCAGATGATGCCGCTCATGACGTTCGCCCTCCGCATGCCGCGCGGGCGGCAGCCCGCCGAGCCAGGAAGTCTCAAGCCAAAGTCTAACGCATCGGCGGACGCGAAACAGCGGCCACGCCGCTCAATAAATGAAAGGCCGCGCCGCGATTGCGACAGATTTGCGGCGGCGCTTGCGGACGCGCCATGTCGCGATGCACGCATGCAAATAAGGTGGGCGGCTGCTTGCCAGCGCTCGTGCAAATGTAGATGCTTGTCGGCATGGATACCTTGTAAATCGCGTGCGTCTAACACATCTGGTCCGCCGCACCGCGTCGGTGCGCCCAGCACGAGGAGTCCCCCATGAGCATTTTCGGCAGCATCGTCAACGCGATCTTCGGTACCGCGAAAGCCGTCGGCGGCGCGGTCGCAGGCACCGTCGCCGCGGCAGACCGGCACCAAGCCCAAGCCGATGACCCGCGAAGAGGTCGAGGCGATGATCCAGAAGAAGGCCGACGAGACCGGCCGTTCGAACTACAATTGGAAGCAGTCGATCGTCGACCTGATGAAGCTGCTCGATCTCGACTCCAGCCTCAACGCCCGCAAGGAGCTCGCCAAGGAGCTCGGCTACACCGGCGCGCTCGACGGCTCCGCCGAGATGAACATCTGGCTGCACAAGACGGTGATGGCGAAGCTGATGGAGTCGGGCGGCACCGTGCCGGACGACCTGAAATAGGCGTCTGCGCCGGCCTTCGGGCTGAGCCCAAACGATCGAGCGGCCCGCATGGTGCGGGCCGCTTTGCTTTGTGGCGGTTGTTGCTTGCCTTGACGCCAGTCGTCACTGCCCTCTACCCCTTGCGGCGAGAGGGCGTACGCGGTCGTTCAACACGATGGATTGGGCGAAGGGTGACGGCCCGGCACCGCCTCATCCCGATCGGTGCCGTTGATCCTTCGAGGCTAGCCCTCTCGCCGCAATCGGGATGACGGGCACGAGATGCACGTGCGAATTCCGGCAGCAGCTGGCGAGCGCGCTTCACTTGATCCGCTCCTTCGTGCCCTTCTTGCGCAGGTCGGCGGAGTGCGCGCGCTTGTAGGTCTGGATGTCCTTGAACTTGCCCTTCTTGTCGCGCACCGCGTAGAGCTTCGTGCCTTTGGAGCTGCGATGGGTGGTCCGCTTGGCCATGCGGTCCTCCTCGTATCGCGCCGCAGTGCGACCTAAAGGGCGTCACGCCCGTCTTCGACGGGCTATGGACGGAAATGCTACAGCGCGCATGCGCTTTTGCAACTGCTGGCGACGCTGTTCATCGACGCCTTCGCAATCGTCATGCCCGGGCTTGGCCCGGCATCCATCTCCTTTCGAAAGACGTGGATGGCCGGATGAACCCGGCCATGACGCCCGGGAACTTCTGTGCCACCAACGCCATCGACAACGCGCCACCAGGCCGATCGGCCTTGCCGCCGTCGCGCCCGTCCTGATCGCCGCCGTCGTCCTTCGGCTTCGCCGACGTCGCCACCAAGGTGACGCTGCATGCGCAGGCCGACGTGCTCACCATGGCGCTGTTCCGCGGCCTCATCGGCGTGCCGCTGCTGTTCGCTCGTGGCTGATGGTCGGCGCCAAGCCGAAGCCGCTGACCACGCCGGCGCGGCGTCTGTCGCTGTTCATCGGCCTGCTGTTCGCCGGCAACGTCTTCTTCCTGTTCAAGGCGATCGAGGCGATGGAGGTGCCGCTCGCGATCCTCACCTATTTCACCTATCCGCTGCTCACCGGGCTCGCCGCCGCCGCGTTCGGGATCGAGCGGCTCGGCCTTGCCGGCCTCGCCGCGGCGCTCGCCGCCTTCGCCGGGCTCGCGCTGATGATCGGCGCGCATCCCGGCGGCGTCGCGCTCGTGGGCATCGCCTTCGCGCTGCTGTCGTCATCGCACGCGCGTGGTGATCCTGCTGCTCACCCGCGCGAAGCTGCAGGGCGCCGACTCGCGGCTGATCAGCGCTGTGGTCGCTGATCGCCGCGACCGCGGTGTTCACCGCCGCCGCGCTCGTCGACCGCGAACTGGCAGCCGCCGGTGACGGCGGTCGGCTGGTTCGCGCTGATCGGCTCGAGCATGGCGATGGCGATCGCGGTGCTGATGATCTTCATCTCGACCGCG
The DNA here is from genome assembly GCA_963850705.1 of uncultured Alphaproteobacteria bacterium. Lineage (GTDB taxonomy): Bacteria > Pseudomonadota > Alphaproteobacteria > Rhizobiales > Xanthobacteraceae > VAZQ01. Next base: position 71,203 of record CAWKMR010000036.1, read on the forward strand.
CGCATCGGCCCGTTCCGCACCGCGCTGTTCATGAACCTCGAGCCGCTGCTCGCGACCATCGGCTCGGCGATCTTCCTCGGCGAGGTGATCACGCCTTTGCAGGCGCTCGGCGGCGCGATGATGATCGCCGCGCTGGTGGCGTTTCAGTTGCGGAGGTAAGGGAGCGACCCGCGCGTCCGCCTACATCGGCCGCCGCGCTGCCTGCGCCTTCCGGATATTGGCGAGCTGCGCGCGCCGCATCGCGGCCGTCGGCTTCTCGCTTTCGGGGATGTCGCGCTGCGGCTTGGCGCGGAAGCGGTCGCCCTCGACATGTTCCGGCGGCGAGCCGAGGCTCTTGAACAGCGCCTTCGCCTCGTCGGTGTCGGGCACCAGGCGGTCGCCCTCGATATGAGCGTGGGTCTTTTCGACCAGCCATTTGGCGGTGTCCCAGCGGCCGCCGGGACGCCGCCCCGCGACGCGCTCGACGCCGCCGCGTTCGCCGACGTCCTGCACGCGGAACACGCTGAACGATTCGGCCGGCCGCAGCTCGATATGGAAGAACCGGCCGCCGCCGCGGCTGCCCGGTTTTGCGCGCTTGCCAGTAACGGATGCCATGGCTCGTCCTCCACGGTTGTTCGCAAGACGGCAGCCAAGCAGATGCACGGCGCGCGGCGTTGATCTGGCGCAAATGCGACGCACGCCAATCGTGCACCGCCGCTGCCATCGCCGCGCCGGCCGCCGCTGCAACCATTGACCTACATCAATGTTGGTCCGGTGCCGTGGCGTTTTCATGATGCCGCGTGTTTCCGGTTCCCCAGCACAGGAGGAGTTCATGAACCTGAGATCGCTTATCCCGATCGGGCGCAATCGCGAGGTTGCGCAGCACGATACCAATCCGTTCGTCTCGCTTCAGCGTGAGATCGATCGTCTGTTCGAGGACTTTGGCCGCGGCTTCCCGGCCTTCGGCCCAAGCTTCGGCCTGCGCGAGGGCTCGCGCGACCTGATGCCGGCAATCGACGTGACCGAGACCGACGGCGTGATCGAAATCACCGCCGAACTGCCGGGCCTCGAGGAGAAGGACGTGCAGATCAACGTGACCGACAATCTGCTGACCATCCGCGGCGAAAAGAAAGCCGAGAAGGAGGACAAGCAGAAGGACTACCGCGTGGTCGAGCGCAGCTACGGCTCGTTCTATCGCGCGTTCGAGCTGCCGGCCGGCGTCGAGGCCGACAAGATCAAGGCCGACATTTCAAAGGGCGTGCTCAAGGTGACGGTGCCGAAGCCCGCGGCCAAGCAGGTCAAGAAGATCGACGTGAAAGCGGCGGCGTAACGCGGGGCCGTGATGGCCCGCGCGCGCCGGCTGCAACGCAAAGGCCCGGGGCAATACTCCGGGCCTTTTGGTGCGATGTGTGTTGCGAGGGCGCGAGCCGGTGGCGGTCAGATGAAGCGGTGACTCAGCCGCGCGGTGCGATCGTCGGCTCTTGCAGGCTGAATCCGCCCAGGCCGTGCTCGCCGGCATTGTCCTGCATGAACGCCTGTACGAAGGCTTCAGCCTCGCGCCGCGACGGAAACGCGCGGAACGCCTGGACCGTGCCGTTCGGACCGAACACCGCCGCCATGAACGGAAGTCCGTCCTCCGGCGGGTTGTAGATCGCGGTCTTGGTGGAGGTCACGGTGGCGATCGGTGACGGATGCCGCCCTATCATCGGATCGTTGTGCATGGAATGCTCCTCCCAATTGAGACAACTCAAGTGACAGAGAGGAAGTAGCGAAAGGCCCGGCACGAGCATGATCCCGAAAAGTTGCAGACTTTTCGGAGAAGGTCATCGACCACGCAAATAAGCAGCCGGGCCTTTCGAATTTCGGTGCCGCTTACTTCTGCTGCGCCGGCTTGTCTTTGTCGGGCGCGCCGCCCTGCTGCTGGTTCTGATTGTCGCCCTGCTGCTGGTTCTGTTGCGGATTCTGGCTGGGCTGGGTCGGAGTCTCAGGCTTGCTCGGATCGGCTGCAGTAATATTGACGTTGGTCATAGGATTATCTTTCGAATTAAGCCCGGAAATATTTCGGGGCAGACCATTCAATTGATGACGAAGTCAGCTAATACAAGTGAACGGCTGTCCTTTATTCGTGCGTGAGCTCCACCGTGTTTCGATCACACGATCATTTGCAGACTGGAAAGCGCGCCGATGCCGGCCAGCCGATCGAAGACGTTTCGCAAGATGGCCGCCGACGCGCTGCGCGCCGGCCGCAAGACAGCGCCCGGCGACAGACGTGAAGCGCACTTCGACGTGGCGGCGTCCTACAAATCGCTCGCGCATGATGACGAATGGGCGTGCGGCGAACGCCAGCGCTCGTACAAGCGCAAGCGAGGGGTGAAGGTGCCGAAGCCAAAGGGGTGAGGGTGGGTGCGCGCGTCAATCAGTTTCGCGCGGCGCTGTTCATGAACCTAGAGCAGTTGCTCGCGACCATCGGGAGCGCGATCTTCCTCGGCGAGGTGATCACGCCTTTGCAGGCGCTCGGCGGCGCGTCGCTGGCAGCGTTTCAATGCGGAGGCGAGGGGGCGAACTACGCTTCATCTGAAATTGACTCACTAATATTGAGTCGTAACCAGCCTAGTACCAAGAGATTGCGAATTGTTCCAGCGAGGGACCGCATCTTATCCTCGGTGCGCCAAGACTTTTTCCAGTCGAGAATATAATCGTAAATGTCTTTCTCGGCCAAAGCTCTCTCAGGTTTGGCCTGCTTAAGCTGCTTGGTTGCGAAAATTACGGTGAGCACTTCCTCAGCTTGGTCTGTGTTTTTGATCCGACTGAAGAGGTCGACAGTCTTTGATATCTTTTTCTGATAGAGATCGATTTGCTCTTGGTAACGACGACGGTCATTCCGATAGCTGGGCGCGACACGAAGTGCAATCATGCGACCGAGTTGCTGTTCGTGCAGCCAATTGCGATTGGCGAACTCGTGCAACGCCAATTTTACGTCGCCCGAGAATGGTCCATAGCTACCTTTGGCAAATTGAAAGCCCGTTGGCACGCCCATTTCCGTCACGGTGTAGCTGATTTTTTGGAAGATCGTCCTTCCCACGGGAGTCGCGTAAGGTTGGCCCTCCAATTCTTGCAGCACTTCCATAAGCACGACCCACTCTGGCTTTAACGGGTCGAGCTTGCGCCCCTTACCTTCAAGACTTATTTGGGATGGAGCAGACAGGAATTCCCGTGTGAGTTGTTGTTTCGGGGTCCCGTACGGGGCGTAAACCTCTACATCGAAAGGAAGCGCGTGTAGTTTGCTAAAGATTAGCGGGCCTACTTCAGACCATTCCAGCCCGCCGTTGCCGCATCCCAGTGGAGGCAACGCGATGCTGGTGATCTTCCAATCGGCGGAGTGTTTGGCGAGATAGTCGAGTCCGCGTTCAATGTCCGCCAGCCGAGAAGGCGATCGCCAATGGTCCTTCGTTGGAAAGTTGACGATCTGCAAGTCTGGTGAGTGCTCATAGAGATAGGGTTCTCCAAGACGCACCATCTTTCTGTCGCTGCGCCGCTTGTAGTCCTCAAACATATCCGGGAATCGCTTCTTAAATTGCTCGGCGACGCCCTTTCCCATTACTCCGACGCAATTGACTGTATTTACCAGGGTCTGAGCCCGGCTCTGAAACAAGTCCCCTAGTATAGCTTTGAACATGTGGCGGATGTGATTCCTTACCGGAAGAATAGCACGGGGGAGGCCGTTGCGGGTGGTCGAAATCCGGCCTTCACCAGCCGGACTTTCGCAGCATCATCAACAACATGTGCACCCAGAATGAACCGTTGTTCCACCCTCTGTGGTACGAGAACCTCGGCGCATTTTTGCGCGCGATGCCGCCAATAGGCGATCTGGTCGTTAGGATGACGCCAATCCATTGCATAGATGGCATCAAAGTCCAGCAACTGCCACTGCTTCGGATGAAGAAAGCGTACGTAGTCGCTGGCGGCATTCTGGTCTGAAATCACAGTGCCGCTGACGCCAAGTACCTGTGTAGAGATTTGCAATACGCATAGATTGGCAGCCTCATCCTTTCGTTTGAACATCATCGGATTGCGTGCATGAAAATATAGGTTTGCGTACTGGTGGAGCTTTAGCCCGCCGGGTATTTGCTTTGATCGCGCTTGTCCTGGACGGGCTGCAAGGCAACCGAATGATGCTCAAGTTTTGCCGCGCGCTCGTATGATAGGATGCCTGCCTCCATCACTGACGGAATATTTGTGATAGGCATTATGCAATGTAGTTCTGTAACGCGCGCGTCCATCGCCCGGCACTCGCTGGCTAGCCTGAAAATCGATAAAACTGCATCCAGCGCGCCTAACGGCGCGCTGGCCATTAAATAGGTAGTCAATTTTGAGTTGCAATTCCTAGCGCGCTCTGGCTGCCATCGATCGCGGGTCGGTGCCGTCTCACACCCTGTCCACAAAGCTATCCACCACCCGCTTTTCCCCCGCCTTGTCGAACTGAATCGTCAGCTTGTTGCCGTCGATGCCGACGACATTGCCGTTGCCGAATTTCTGGTGGAACACGCGGTCGCCGATCGTGAAGGCGGAGACGGTGCCGGTGGATTTGGCGACGAGCTCTCCTTCGATGGTGAGCGGGCCGCGCACGCCTCCTGGGTCCACTGGTACAACCACGAACGGCTGCACTCATCGATCGGCGACATCCCACCCGCCGAGTACGAACAGCAGCACTACGATTCAACCGAGGGCACGACGACCCCGTCGCCGCCTAACAACGCCCTCCACCAAATCCAGGCCGGTTCACGCCGCTGCCGGATCGACGCGTTCGTCGCCCTGCAACGCCGAATGGTGAACACCAGGACTCGATCCTGGCCGCGATCGAGCACGGCCTGTCCAACGGCCGGATCGAATCGGTCAACCCCAAGATCAGACTCATCACCCGGATCGCGTTCGGGTTCGCCACACTCCCGAGCCCTTGATCGCCCTCGCCATGCTCAGCCTCGGCGGCCACCCACCAACCCTGCCCGGCCGCACCTGACCCACGGATCAGTCAGGTGAGCCTTTTCAGGTGGA
>CAWKMR010000037.1:0-17702 GCA_963850705.1 uncultured Alphaproteobacteria bacterium
GATCACGCTGATCGTTCCGTTCACGCCCGGCGGCAGCACCAGCGTCATTGCCCGCGCCATCTCCGACAAGCTGAGCGACGCGCTCAAGCAGCCGATCGTGATCGACAACCGCGGCGGCGCCGGCAGCACTATCGGCGCCCGCGCGGTGGCGAAGAGCGCGCCGGACGGCTACACGATCCTGCTCGGCACCAATGCCACGCTGACCATCGCCCTCAGCCTCACCAAGAACGCCGGCTATGAGCGCAAGGACCTCGCTTCGATCGGCTTCGTCGGCGCGGTGCCGAATGTCGTCGTGGTCAATGCGAAGTCGCCGGTCCGCTCGATTGCCGACCTAGTCAAACAGGCCAAGGCGCAAGGCCAGCCGATCCAGTACGGCTCGCCGGGCATCGGCACCGTCAATCATCTGTCGGGCGAGTTGCTCGCGCACACCGCCAAGATCAAGATGGCGCACGTGCCCTATCGCGGCGCGATCCCTGCCTTGAGCGATCTCCTCGGCGGCCACATCGACCTTCTGTTCAGCGCGATCCCCAATGTGCACAGCCATGTCGGCGGCGGCACCGTGCGGGCGCTAGCGGTGACGAGTGCCAATCGCGCAAAGCTCCTGCCGGATGTCCCGACGGTCGCCGAATCCGGCTTCCCGGGCTACGACGCCGTGCTGGGCTACGGCCTGCTGGCGCCGGCGGGCACGCCGCGTCCGATCATCGACCGGCTCAATCGCGAGCTGCGCACTGCCCTCGCCACCGAGGCCGTGCTCAAGCTACTCTTGCAGGAAGGCGTCGAGCCGCTCGCGACCAGCCCCGAGGAGTTCACCACCATGATCGACCGCGAAGAGCCGAAGTGGTCCGCGCTGATCAAGGACCTCGGCCTGACCGCCAATTGATACGCAGATGACAGGATCGATTCGCATGCGCTCGTGGCTATTCGCACTCGTTGCCGCTTCGCTCGCCATCACGCCGGCGCCAGCGCAGGACTATCCTAGCCGTCCGATCACGCTGGTCGTTCCCTATGCCGCGGGCGGCGGCAACGATGTGATGGCGCGCATCGTCGGCGAGAAGATGAGCAAGACGCTGGGTCAGCAGGTCGTGATCGAGAACCGGCCCGGCGCCGGCGGCTCGACCGCCACGCGACAGGTCGCCAAGGCCGCGCCCGACGGCTACACGCTGGTGATCGGCGGCACCGGCACGCTCGCGGTCAATCCTACGCTCTATCAGAACGTCGGCTACGATCCGCGCAAGGACTTCGCCCCGGTCGGGCTGATCGGCACCAGCGCGCTGATCGTGATCGTGAACCCCGGCCTGCCGGTGAAGTCGGTGCGCGAACTGATCGACCTCGCCAAGAAGCAGCCGGGCAAGTTCAACTATTCTTCTGCCGGCGTCGGCTCGGGCACCCATCTCGGCACCGTACTGTTCGAGATGATGGCTGGCGTGAAAATGACCCACGTGCCCTATCGCGGCACCGGCCCCGCGCTCACCGACCTGATCGGTGGGCACGTGTCGATTTCTTTCAGCACGCTGCCGCCGGCGGTCGGCATTGTCGCCAACGGACAGGTGCGAGCGCTCGCCGTCACTGGCTTGCAGCGATCGGATGCATTCCCGACGGTGCCCACCGTCGCCGAGGCGGCGCTGCCTGGCTACGAAGCGGTGCTGCACTACGGCATTGTGGCGCCCGCGGGCACGCCGGCGCCGATCATCGCTAAGCTCAGTACTGCCCTGCGTGAAGCTGTCAACGCGTCCGACACCCGCGAGCGCATGGCGCGCGACGGCATCGACCCGCTGCCGTCAACGCCACAGGAATATGCCGCCGATATCGACGCCGAGGAGCGCAAATGGTCGGCGGTGGTGAGGACTTCCGGCGCCAAGGCGGAATGAGGCGGCGCGACCTCCGTGGCTTGCGCGCACCACGAAAGCGTGAGTGAATCGCGGCTCATGGACACCAAGGTCGTGGAGGCCGAAGCGATGGACGCCAAGGTCGACAGCAAAGGCGCGAGCAAGGCGCCGTGGCAGCACGATCTCTACGATTTGTTGCGCCGGCACGGCATCACGCAATTCTGCTACGTGCCGGACGCGGGCCATGCCGTCCTGATCGATCGATCGATCGCCGATCCCGACGTCTATTCGATCGCGCTGACGACCGAAGAAGAAGGCGTGGCGCTCGCCGCCGGCGCCGATCTCGGCGGCGCGCGTGCCGTGCTGCTGATGCAGTCGAGCGGCGTCGGCAACTGCATCAACCTGCTGTCACTGATCAAGGGCGCGCGGTTCCCGTTCCTCACTTTGGTGAGCATGCGCGGCGATTTCGGCGAGGGAAATCCGTGGCAGTTCGCCATGGGCCAGGCCGTCACGCCGGTGCTCGAGGCGATGGGCGTGATCGTGCTGCGCGCTGAACATCCTGACGAGGTGATCGAAGTCGTCAGCGCCGCGATCACCATGGTATTCAAGAGCGGCCAGTCGGTCGCCGTCCTGCTCACCCAGCGCCTGATCGGCGCCAAACCGTTCTGAGCGACGCGATGGCAACGCCGCAGGAACTTAGAGCCCAGAAAGCCGCGCTGGCGGAGGCTCTGCCCGGCGTCGTGCTCGATCGCGGCGACGCCATGCCGAAGTTGATCGGCCGGCACGAGGACTTCCTCATCGTCACCGGGCTCGGCGGTTCGGCCCACGACGTCGGCGCGGTACCGGCGACAAGGGCCACGTGTTTTCGCTCGGCGGCGCGATGGGCGCCGCCTGTATGATCGGGCTCGGGCTGGCGCTCGCGCAGCCCAAGAAACAGATCCTGGTCGTCACCGGCGACGGCGATCTCCTGATGAATGTCGGTGCGCTCGCCACCATCGCGGTGATGAACCCGCCCAATCTCGCCATCGTCTGTGTCGACAACGGCCACTACGGCGAGACCGGCTGGCAGAAGAGCCATACCAGCCTCGGCGTCGACCTTGAAAAGATGGCGATCGGTGCCGGCATCAAGCGCACCATGACGGCTTCGCAGGAGGTCGATCTCGAGCGCGCCGCGCGTTTCATCCGCGAGGGCAACAGCGCAGGCTTTGTGCTGCTGCGCGTCAAGCCGACCGAGCCACCGCACTTCAAACGCAACTTCGACGCCGCGTTCTGCCGCGACCGGTTCCGGCAGACGCTGAAGCTGTGATCATCCACGATGTCCGGCGCAGGAAGCGCCGGGGTCCGTGGCAAAAAAAGAAGCCGCTGTTGGGAGGGGATTGCATGACACTTCCGCGCCGCAGATTTCTGCACCTGTCGGCGGGTACTGTCATGCTTCCGGCCGTATCGCGGATCGCGCGCGCGCAATCCTATCCAACGCGGCCGGTGCGCATCGTTGTTGGCTTTACCCCCGCCGGCGCGACCGACATCCTGGCCCGCCTGATCGGCCAGTGGCTGTCGGAGCGGCTCGGCCAGACATTCATTGTCGAGAACCGGCCGGGCGCCGGCAGCAATATCGGCACCGAAGCGGTCGTGCGGGCGCCTGCAGACGGCCACACGCTTCTGCTGGTCGCTCCCGCCAATGCGATCAATGCCACGCTCTACGACCGGCTCAATTTCGATTTCATCCGCGACATCGCGCCGGTCGCGGGTCTCATCAGCGTGGCGAACGTCATGGAGGTCAATCCATCCCTTCCAGCCAAGACGCTTCCCGAGTTCATCGCCTACGCCAAGGCCAATCCGGGCAAGGTCAATTACGCCTCGGCCGGCACCGGCAGTCAGCAGCACGTCGCCGGCGAGCTGTTCAAGATGATGGCCGGCATCGAGATGGTGCACGTGCCCTATCGCGGCGGCGGGCCCGCACTGGCCGATCTGATGGGCGGACAGGTGCAGCTCTTCTTCGGCACCACGGCGTCGACCATCGAGCTCATCAGGAGCGGCAAGCTGCGGGCGTTGGCGGTGACCACCGCCGAGCGCTCGCAGGCACTGCCGGACGTTCCGACCGTGGCCGAGTTCGTGCCGGGCTACGAGGCGAGCTCGTGGTACGGTATCGGCGCGCCCAAGAATACGCCGCCGGAGATCATCGCGACGCTCAACAAGGAGATCAATGCCGGCCTCGCCGATCCCAAGATCAAGGCGCGGCTCGACGACATGGGCGGCACCGCGCTGACCGGCCCGGCGGCCGCGTTCGGTAAGCTGATCGCCGACGAAACCGAGAAGTGGGGCAAGGTGGTCAGGGCCTCCGGCGCGAAGGCCGGAGCGGAGTGAGGTGCCGAAGTTCTTGACGCGTCATGCCCGCGCTTGTCGCGGGCATCCACGTCTTACTGCGTCCGACATTTCAAAGACGTGGATGGCCGGGACAAGCCCGGCCATGACGTCGAGAGAGAAGTGTCAGTCGTTTCGAAGGTTGTATGCGCCCACGCTACCCCTGCTTCGCCGAGGCCTGCATGAAGCGCTGCTTGATGGCGTAGCCGTCGCGGCTGGGGAAGACGCGCTTCTGGTCGTCGGCCTCGACCTTCGCATGGATGAAGATCGGGCCCCGTCCCGTGTGCAGCAACGCGCGCATCGCGGCAGCGCTGGCGACCTCCGAGACCCGCTCGACATTGCGGAACTTGCAGGACTCCGCCGTGCCGGCGAGATCGATGCCCGCCGCGGTCGCGCTCGGCTGCATGCCGGTGGCGCTGTAGTGGCGGTTGTCGAGACAGACGATCGCGAGATTACCCGGCTGCTTCACACCGATGGTCGCGAGGCTGCCGAGCGCCATCAGCACGTCGCCATCGCCGGTGATCACGGCGACGCGGCGGTCGGGGCGCGCCAGCGCAAGCCCGAGGCCCACCATCGCGGTCGAGCCCATCGCGCTCCAGAGATAGAAATTCAACGGATGGTCGCCGCAGGCCGCGACGTCATAGGTCGACGAGCCCAGCCCGGTGACGACCAGCAAGTCGCCGCGATCGGCTAAGAGGCCGGCGACGAAGGGACGGCGGTCCATCATCAGTGGCCCTCCGGCTTGTAGCGATCGAGCATGCGCTGCGACAGCAGGATCGCGACCTGGAAATTGCCGCCGCCGAACGCCATCTTGCAGCCGGAAGCGACGATGTCCTCGATGTCTTCCTCCCGCTCGATCCGATAGGTGAGAAAACCACAGAGCTTGAGCGTCGGCTCGGTGATCGAACCCATCGGCACCTGCCATGGATTGAAGTCGTTGAACTCGCCGCGCATCGTCACCAGGATGATGCAGGGAACGGCGCAGTTCCGCAGCAGCGAAAACGTGTTGATGCAGTTGCCGACCCCGCTGCTCTGCATCAGGAGTGCCGCACGTTGCCCACCGAGCGCGGCGCCCAGCACGAGCCCGGCGCCTTCGGCTTCGCTGGTCAGCACGACATCGGTGATCTCGTTGTCCTCCTGACAAAGCGAGATGAGCCGCGCGTGCCCGGTGTCGGGGACGTAGCCGACCTGGTTGACGCCATTACGCTTGAGAATCGCATGGATAAGATCCGGCCAGCCGGCGTGCGGACGGGCTCGCGCGTGGGGGGACTCGACTTGCGGCTGGGCCAAAACTCTCTCCCTCGTTCGATCCGCATTTTTGGGCTGTTCGGGTGCCTGGCCAGCAACGGCAGCACTACTCCGATAGCGGAAGCGATTGTAGTTTCTAAGGGACATTGCCCGCAGCGCAAGGGTGTGCATTGCGATAGCCGTTTGCGTATACTGGATGCCCAACTTCGCGGCATGACACCTGAGTGGCGACCTGACCCCATGAATTTCGACTTCACCGAAGAACAGAAGCTGTTCGCGGACGCCGTGCACAAATTCGCGCAGGCGCATCTCGCCAAGGACGCGCTCAAGCGCGCGCACGAGCCGCGGTTCCCGTTCGACGTGGCGAAGCTGATGAGCGCGCAGGGGCTCATGGGTATCACCATCCCGGAGAAGGACGGCGGCGTCGGCGGCACGCTGATGGACGCGGTGATCGCCATCGAGCAGGTGGCGCTCGTTTGCCCGCGCAGCGCCGACGTCGTGCAGTTCGGCAATTTCGGCCCGATCCGCACCTTCGCGGAATACGCGAACGCCGGCGCAGAAGCAGCGCTGGCTGCCCGCGCTGCTCTCCGGCGGCGCCGTGATCAGCCTCGGCATGAGCGAGCCCGCCGCCGGCTCGGCGGTGACGGAGCTGACGACCAGCGCCAAGCAGGACGGCAATCACTACGTCATCAACGGGTCGAAGGTTTTTTCGACGTTCAGCCCCGACGCCAAGGTGTTCCTGGTCTATGTGCGCTATGGGCGCGGGCTCGACGGCATCGGCTCGGTGCTGGTCGAGCGCGACACGCCCGGCTTCACCGTCGGCACGCCGTCGAGCTTCATGAGCGGCGAGGAATGGTCGGAGCTGCATTTCGAGAATTGCCGCATTCCGGCCGAGAACGTGCTGCTCGGCCCCGGCGGCTTCAAGAAGCAGATCGCGAGCTTCAACGTCGAGCGGCTCGGCAATTCCGCGCGTTCGCTGGCGCTCGGCCGCTACGCCTACAACACCGCACGCGACTACTGCACGACGCGCGAGCAGTTCGGCCGGCCGCTGTGCGAATTCCAGGGCCTGCAGTGGAAGTTCGCCGACATGGCGATCAAGCTCGAGGCGGCGCAGCTTCTGCTCTATCGCGCCGCCGTGAATGCCGACCGCGGGCTCCCGTCCGCCTACGAGACCGCCGTGGCGAAGGCCGCCTGCAACCAGGCCGGCTTCGAGGTCGCGCATGAGGCGGTGCAGGCGATGGGCGCGCTCGGCTACAGCCGCGAGGCGCTGGTCGAATACTGCATGCGGCGCTGCCGCGGTTGGATGATCGCGGGCGGCTCGATCGAGATGCTCAAGAACCGGATCGCTGAACATGTCTTCGACCGACGCTTCGACCAGCGACCGCCGCGCAGGGCGGAAGCGGCGGAGTAACATGACGATGTTGCGTCGGGCGCTGTTCGCACCGACCTCGGTCGCGATCGTCGGGCAATCGACCGACGTCACGAAGACCGCCGGGCGGCCGCTGAAATACCTGCTCCAGATGGGCTATGCCGGACGCATCTATCCCATCAATCCGGGACGCGACACGGTGCTCGACCAGCGGGCCTGGCCGTCGCTTGCCGCGCTGCCGGAAGCGCCGGACCACGCCTATATCGTGACGCCCACCGACGCCGCGATCGATGCGGTGGCGGAATGCGGCCGGCTCGGCGTCCGGGTCGCAACCGTCCTGGCCGACGGCTTCACGGAAGCCGGCGAGAAGGGCGACGAGCGCGTGGCGCGGTTGCGCGCCATCTGCGCGGAAACCGGAATCCGCGTGGTCGGGCCATCAAGCCTCGGCATCGTCGACCTGCGGAGCCGCGCGATGCTCACCGCCAATGCCGCCTTCGACGAGAAGGAACTGCCGGCGGGCCGCATCTTCGCGGCCTCGCATTCCGGCAGCATGATCGGGTCGTTGCTCTCGCGCGGGAAGGCGCGCGGCATTGGCTTCGCCGGCCTGGTGTCGGTCGGCAACGAGGTCGATCTGTCGCTCGGCGAAATTTGCGAAGCGACGCTGGATGACCCCGGCATCGACGGCTACATGCTGTTCCTCGAAACCATGCGCAATGCCGATGCACTGCGGCGTTTTGCGCTCGCGGCCTTTGAACGCGGCAAGCCGATCCTCGCCTACAAGCTCGGGCGCTCGGAAGCCGCCCGCGAGCTCGCGGTGTCCCATACCGGCGCGCTCGCCGGCGAGGACGACGTGGCCGATGCGTTCCTCGCCGACTGCGGGATCGCGCGCGTCGACACGATCGAGGGCCTGATCGAGGGCCTGCCGCTGCTGGCGCGAATGCCGGTGAGGCCCTCGCGCCGCGCGGCGGTCGGCGTCGTCACCACCACCGGCGGCGGCGCCACCATGGTGGTCGATCCGCTCAGCACCCGCGGCATTGCGATCGAGCCGCCGAGCGCTGAGACGCTGGCGCGCTTCAAGGCCGCCGGGATCGACGTCAAGCCGGCGCGGATCGTCGACGTGACGCTGGCGGGAACGCGCTACGACGTGATGAAAGCGGCGCTCGATATCCTCACCACCGCGCCTGAATACGACCTCATCCTGCCGATCATCGGGTCCTCGGCGCGGTTTCATCCGGAGCTCGCGGTCAAACCGATCGTCGATTGTGCCGGCGCGGCAAAGCCGCTGGCCGCGTGCATGGTGCCTGATGCGCCCGATGCGCTCGCCATGCTGAGCGCGGCCGGCGTGCCGAGCTTCCGCACGCCCGAAGCCTGCGCCGATGCGGTCGCCGCGGCGCTTCGGCGGCGTGCGCCGCGCCCGATGTCCGAACCGGTCGAACGCCCGATCGCCGGTGACGGCCGCATGCTCGACGAACTCGACGCCGGCACGCTGATGGAGCGCTACGGCATACCGCGCGCCCCAGCGGTCGTCGTCGACACCGGCATCGCGCGCGCGCCAGCGCTGCCGTTCCCTTATCCGGTCGTGGTCAAGACGCTCTCGGCCGAGATCGCGCACAAGACCGAGGCCGGCGGTGTCGTGCTTAACGTCGCCGACGGCGACGCATTGCTGACGGCGATCCGGCATATCCGCGCCAATGTCGCGCAGGCGATGCCCCACACGCGCGTCGCGCGGGTGCTGGTGCAGCCGATGGTCTCCGGGATCGGCGAGGCGCTGATCGGATATCGCGTTGACCCCGTGGTAGGCCCGCTGGTGATGGTCGCGGCAGGCGGCATCCTCACCGAGATCTATCGCGACCGCAGCCTGCGGCTCGCGCCCGTCGACCTTGCGACCGCGAAGGAGATGATCGACGAGGTGCGCGGCTTTGCGGCGCTGAAGGGCTTTCGCGGGCGGCCGAAAGGCGACCTCGACGCGCTGGCGGACGCGATCGTGGCGATGTCGCGGCTTTCCGAGAAGCTCGCGATTGTCGAAGCCGAGATCAACCCGCTCATTGTCCGCACCGACGGCGTGGTCGCGGTCGACGCGCTGGTGAAGCTCGTGTGAGACGTGAGCTCGTGTACGAGGAACTTTGCTGCAAAACCGGCTTTCCCTCTCCTCTCCTGGGGAAGGTTAAGCGATCAGGTATTCGGGAGCCCGAAATGATTTTTTTATCTTTCCGCGGTTTGGCATCGGCGATGCTGACCTGTGCGCTCATTCTCTCGGCAAGCATAGCGAGCGCCCAGCAGGGCGCCGCGCCCGTGACGCTCTTCAACAATGTCAGAGTCTTTGACGGCAAGAGTACGTCCTTGTCCGAACCGACGAACGTGCTGGTTCGAGGCAACCTGATCGAAAGAATTTCCCGAGCGCCTATCGCCGTCGATCGAAGCGCGACCACCAGGATCGTCGACGGCGGCGGCCGGACATTGATGCCGGGCCTGACCGACGCGCATTGGCACGCGATGATGGTACGGCCGACGCCCGCGCAGCTTCTTTCCAGCGACGTCGGCTACAGCAACCTCTTGGCGGGCGCCGAGGCCACCGCCACGCTGATGCGCGGCTTCACCACCATCCGCGACCTGGGCGGGCCCTCTTTCGGCCTGAAACGCGCCATCGATGAAGGGCTGTTGCCCGGGCCGCGCATCTATCCGTCCGGGGCGGTCATCACGGTGACCAGCGGTCACGGCGACTTTCGCCAGTTCTCCGATCTGCCGAGGACCCTTGGCGGAATGCTCAGCCGTATCGAGCAGCTCGGCGGAGCCATGATCGCCGACAGCCCGGATGAAGTGCGGCTTCGCGTGCGCGAGCAGCTGATGCAGGGCGCGTCGCAGATCAAGCTCACGGCGGGCGGCGGCGTGGCTTCTCCGTTCAGCCCGCTCGACGTCTCGACTTTCACCGAGGCCGAGCTTCGCGCCGCGGTGGAAGCAGCCGAGAACTGGGGCACATACGTCGGCACCCATGCCTACACACCGGTATCGATCCAGCGGTCGATCGCAGCGGGCGTCAAAGTCATCGAGCACGGCCATTTGATGGACGACGCCTCGGCCCGGCTGATTGCCGAAAAGGGAATATGGTTGAGTACACAGCCATTTCTTGACCTGGCAGGTGCTGCCGCATTGCCTCCCGCGAACCAGGCGCGGATGCGGCAGGTGGTCGCCGGCACCGACAACGTCTATGCACTGGCGAAAAAATACAAAATCAAGACGGCATTCGGCACCGACGTCCTGTTTTCCCAGGCCCTGGCAGAACGGCAGGGTCATGGGATCGTCGATTTGACCCGGTGGTACACGCCAGCCGAAGCGCTGATCATGGCGACGTCAACGAATGCCCAATTGTTCGGTCTATCCGGTCTCCGCAATCCATATCCCGGCAAGTTGGGCGTCGTGGAGGAAGGCGCGCTCGCCGATCTGCTGCTCGTCGACGGCAATCCGCTGGAGAACATCAAGCTCGTCGCGGACCCAGACAAGAATTTTCTGGTCATCATGAAGGACGGCACGATCTACAAGAATGCTCTGGTCAAGTGAGAGCCACCGACGCGCTGGTGAAGCTCGTCTGAGCGGGGCATAATACGCGCCGCCCCTCCCCGAAGGCCCAAGAAACGCCGAGGAACGCTGGATTCCGCTTGCGCGGGAATGAGCGGAGGAGAGAGCCGATCAAACGCCGAGGAACGCCCATGTCGCACGCCGAAGAACTGCACACCCGCCATCCCGCCGCGGGCGCGACCGACGCGGTCGTCAACTTCGTCTCGAAGCTCCGGCATGACGCGCTCAACGAGGAAGTCCGCCACTACGCGCGCCGGCATCTGCTCGACACCGTCGGCGTGATGATCTCCGGCGCCCAGGGCAATGTCGCGACCCAGGCCGAGGCGGTGCTGATCGCGACCCGGCCCGCTGGTACCGTGCCGGTGCCGGGCCGCGCCCGCCGCGCCGACCTGATCGACGCCGCGTTCCTCGGCGGCACCGCCGCGCACGGGATCGAGCTCGACGACGGCTACACCAAGGGATCGGTACATCCCGGCTGTACCGTCGTGCCGGCGATCCTCTCGGCCGGCTATGTGAAGAAGGCGAGCGGCGCGCAACTGATCGAGGCGATGGTCGCGGGCTACGAGACTGTGACCGCGATCGGCCGCGCCGTGCATCCGGATCTGCGTCACCGCGGCTTCCATCCGACCGGCGCGGTCGCGGTGTTCGGCGCGGCGATGGCTGTCGGCAAGTTGCGCTCCCTCACGCCGCAGCAATTGTCGAACGCGCTCGGCATCGCGGGCTCGAGCTCGGCTGGGCTTGTTCGCGTTCGTCAATGGCGGCGCCGACATCAAGCGCCTGCACGCCGGCCACGCGTCGCGCGAAGGATTGCAGGCGGCGCTGCTCGCCGAGGCTGGCGTTGAAGGACCGCCCGCCGTGATCGAGGCGCGCGACGGCTTCATGCAGGCCTATGCCTACAATGCCGACCGCGCACGCCCGGTAGAGCTGCCGCCGGCGGCGACGTTCGGCATCACCGATTGCTACATCAAGCCGAACCCGTGCTGCCGCCACATCCAGCCGGCGGTCGAGGCGCTGATCGGCATCCTCAACGACGAGAAGATCGCGAGCGAGGACGTGAAGCAGGTCGCGGTCGAGACCTACCGCATCGCCGCCGAGCATGCCGGCACCGGCTGGGACGACTATGCGAGCGCGCAGCTGAGCTTCAAATACCTGATGTCGCTCGCGCTGAAATTCCGCAACATCAAGGTCGCTTATTTCGAAGATGCGGTCCGCAACGATCCGGGCTGGGCGGCGCTCGCCGCGAAATTCCAGATCTCGGCGCCGACGGAGATCGACCGGCTTTACCCGAAGCTACGCCCGGCACGCGTGACCGTGACAACGTCTGGTGGCGGGAAATTCGTGCGGCAGGCCGACGAGGCGATGGGATCGCGGCTCGTGCCGCTCGACGACGACGGCCTGAGGGCGAAATTCATCGGCCTGGTCGAGCCCGTGCACGGGGGCGCCAAGGCGCAGGAACTGGCGCAGCGGCTTTGGTCGATCGACCAGATGCCGGACGTCACGCCGCTGGTGGACGCTCTGGCGAAGCCGGCGCGCTAGACCATGGCAAAGCGCATCTTTCTCGTTCATCCCACGCCGCTCGCGGTGGTGCCGGTCGATGAGGCGTTCAAGAAGCTGTGGCCGCAGGCGCAGGTGCTCAACCTGCTCGACGAGTCGCTCTACGCCGACGTCGGCGCCAACGGCGAGCTCACGCCCGCGCTCTACGCGCGGGTCGGCAATCTGTTCCGTCACTGCGAGGCGAGCGGCGCCGATGGCATCGTGTTCTCGGGCTCGACGTTTGGCCCGGCGGTGGAGGAAGGCCGCAAGGGCATCAAGGTGCCGGTGCTGCGCATCGAGGAAGGCATGATGGACGAAGCGGTCGCGCGCGGCGGCTCGATCCTGGTGGTGTCGACCCAGAAGCGCGCGATGCCGGTGGTCCGCGCGACGCTCGACGCGTCGGCCAAACGCGCCGGCAAGACGCCGACGATCAAGGACATCTGGGTCGACGGCGCGCGTGATGCGCTCAACGCCGGCGACACCGACAAGCACGACCGCCTGATCGCCGAGCAGTCGGCGGCGGCCGGCGATTTTGACACCGTGGTGCTGAGCATGATCTCGATGGCGCCGGCGCGCGCCAAGATGTCGCCCGCGCTCGCCAAGAAGACGCTGACCAGTGGCGAGGCATCAGTCGCGCGCATGCGCAAACTGTTGGGCGAGTGATGACCATGCGGATGACGATTTTTCGCGGCGCGGCTGCCTTTGCGCTGATCGTGGCGATCGGCGCGCCCTCCTCCGCCCAGGACTTCTTCAAGGGCAAGCAGGTCACCCTCCTGGTCGCCGGCACCGCCGGCGGCGGCATCGACATCGGCGCGCGCGTGATGGCGCGGCACCTCGGCAAGTACATCCCGGGCAATCCGAACGTCGTCGCGCAATTGATGCCGGGCGCCGGCGGCATTCGCATGATCGACCACATGAACCAGGTCGCCCCGCGCGACGGCACCGTGATCGGCACGGTGGCGCCGGGCCCGATCATCGAGCCGCTGATCGGCAAGCGCAAGATCGGCTACCGCATGACGGATTTCACGATGCTTGCGGCGATGGACAAGGACGTCACGCTCTGCCTCGCCTGGGGCGCGTCGAAGTTCAAGACCATCAAGGACGTGATGGACACGCCGATGAACGTCGCCGGCACCGGCGCCGGCTCGTCGACCGACATCTATCCGATGTTCCTCAACGAGGTGATGGGGACGAAATTCAAGGTCATCACCGGCTATCTCGGCTCGCAGGAGACCATCATCGCCATTGAACGTGGCGAGGTGGACGGCCGCTGCGGCTGGGGCTGGTCGAGCCTCAATAGCACCAAGCCGGACTGGGTGCGCGACAAGAAGGTCACCTACCTGCTCCAGCTCGCGCTCGAACGAAATCCGAAGATCGATGCGCCGCTCGCGCTCGATCTCGCCAAGGACGACGCGACCCGGCAGATGATGACGATGATGTTCGGCCCGCTGTCGCTCAACAAGCCGTTCTTCGGTCCGCCCGGCATGCCGGCAGCGCGCACCGCGGAGCTGCGCAAAGCGTTCGCGGAAGCGCTCAAGGATAAGGACCTGCGCGCCGAGGCGCTCAAGACCTTCGGCGACGAGCTGGACCCGACATCGGGCGAAGCGGCGCAGAAACTGATTGCTGACATCTACGCAACGCCGCCGGCGGTGACGGAACGCCTGCGCGGGATTTTATCGAAGTAGTATTACCTCGCAGCCACGGCGATTGACGGACTATATCGATTTTGATATAAAAGATGAAACCGGTCGTATTCCTTGGAGATTCGCTGGATCGCCTGCGTGAGTTTCCAGAACGACCACGTCGCGATGCTGGCTTCCAGCTGGACCGAGTCCAACGTGGTCACGAGCCGGATGACTGGAAACCAATGACGGGTATTGGTCCGGGCGTGAGAGAGATCCGCGTTCGCGATGCGACCGGGGCGTTCCGGGTTATTTATGTCGCGAGTTTTGCAGAGGCTGTCTTCGTGCTGCACGCCTTCCAGAAGAGGACGCAGCAGACATCAAAGCGCGACCTTGCGCTCGCTCAGGCACGGTTCAAACAATTGAAGCGCGGAGTATCCCAATGAAAAGGCGTCGTTTTGCCAGCGTCTGGGATGCGATCGAACCGTCGCGAACCGCCACAGCAAACATGAAGGCGCGCGCCGACATGATGAACGCCATTCGTGAGAGCGTGGCGGCTTGGGACGTGACGCAAGCGGCAGCCGCTAAGCGGCTGGGACTGACCCAACCGCGGATGAACGATCTGTTGCGAGGGCGCATCAACAAGTTCAGCCTCGATGCACTTATCAATCTGGCGACGCGCGCGGGGCTCTCGGTCCGTGTTCAAATAGCGAAGACGGCGGCGTAGCCGACGTCAGCCAAATAGCGTCGACCGCTCGTTCTCGCTGAACAGCCACATCCCCTTCCCCAGCTCATCCGGGAACGGCGCAACCAGCACATCGCCCGCGCGGCGCGATGACAGGCCGCCGCTGCGCAGCACCGACTCCGTGGCGTCGAGCGACTTCACCGTCACCCCATAACCGGCGATGAACGGCAGCGACGGGATCACGATCTCCGGTAGTGCGGCAATGAAAGCGTCGCGCGTGACGACATCGATCCGCCCACGGTCGAGCTGCACCGCCTGCCCTGCCCGCGTTCGCTTTGCCGGCCGATCGGTGAAACGCGC
The DNA here is from genome assembly GCA_963850705.1 of uncultured Alphaproteobacteria bacterium. Classification (GTDB taxonomy): domain Bacteria; phylum Pseudomonadota; class Alphaproteobacteria; order Rhizobiales; family Xanthobacteraceae; genus VAZQ01. The sequence continues at coordinate 14,578 of CAWKMR010000037.1, forward strand.
ATAGCGCGCGGTCGCTTCGTCGACATCGGCGACGACGATCGCGAGGCTCGCGAGCCCGAGCGCGCCGTTCGGGTGTGTGAGCCAGCGCTTCTGCCACACCGCATCTTCGGTGTGGTGGGTAAGCATCTGGATGCGCCCTTCCGCCATCTCACCGGGCTCGACCCGCGCCACCGTGAATGACGCCGTGTCGGTGCCGGTCTCGGTGCCGACCGGCCGCTTGAACGGCGCAATCGGTCGCGTGCGGAAGCCCGTATCACCAAGCCGCTTGTGCCAGGCATTGGCGTCGGCAACCGCGAAGGCCGCGAGCTGGATGCCGGCATAGCGCGTGAGCGACGCCTCGAATTCGCGGCCGAGCGGCGTGTCGGCGGTCTTGAACAGCACCTCCATGTAGCCCCGCGTCATCATCGCGCAGACATTGCCGGTGCCGGTCGGCCCGCCGTCGGGCGCGACCTGCACCGAGACCGGTGTCGGCGCGAAGCCCGCGCGCACAAGCGCCGTGGCCGCGGCCTGCGGGTCGCGGACGAAATGGCCGACGTGATCGAGAAAAATCTCGTCGCCAAGCGGCAACTGGCGAGCAATTTCTGTCATTGCGACATTTTGAGCCATTAACCCATTCCTCTGTCTGGCCATCTTACAAGACATCGATGGGTCGAATGACTAGATTGTTTTGCAAGACCTGCGTTGAATTCTGGAGTGCCTTCATGAACAGACGTGAAATCCTCGGCGGCGGCCTCGCGCTTTCGGCATCGGCCTTGTCGCTGCCGGCGTTCGCGCAGGCGAAATATCCTGACCGGCCGATCCGGCTGGTCGTTCCGTTTTCCGCAGGTGGCGTGGTCGACGCCGTCGCGCGCCAGTTCTCGGAGCGGGTCAAGCCGCATCTCGGCACCATCGTGATCGAGAACGTCGGCGGCGCCGGCGGCACCATCGGCATGTACGACGTCGCCCGCTCGAAGCCGGACGGCTACACGCTCGGGCTCTGCAACACCAGTACGATGGTGATCAATCCGGCGATCATGCCGAAGATCCAGTACAACGCCACCAAGGATTTCGAACCGATCTCGATCCTTGCAGTGTCGGCCAGCGGCATCATCATCAATCCGAGCGTGCCGGCGAAGAACCTCAAGGAATTCGTCGCCTACGCCAAGGCCAATCAGGACAAGATGTCCTACGGCTCGGCCGGCGCCGGCACCATGACGCATCTCGCCGGCGAGCTGTTCAAGCACCTGACCGACACGCCGAAGATCGTGCACGTGCCGTACAAAGGCGCCGGCCCGAGCATCAATGATCTCGTCGGCGGCGCCGTGCAGTACGCAACCATCAACGTGACCGGCCAGCTCCTGCAGCTTCACGAATCCGGGAAGGTCCGCATTCTCGCGGTGACATCACAGGACCGTCTCAAGGGCGCGCCGAATTTCCCGACCGCCGTCGAAGCGGGAATGCCGAACATGATCGCGACGCTGTTTACGGGGCTGCTCGCACCGGCCGGCACGCCGAAGCCGATCATCGACCAGATCTACGAAGCGACACAGAAGACGATGCAGGACCCGGCGATGCAGAAGGCGCTTACCGATCAGGGACTGGAGCCGATCATCGGTTCAAGCCCGGACAAGATGCGCGCGTTCCTGAAGGAAGAGGACGACCGCTGGCGGCCGGTGCTCGCGACGGCGGGATTGAAGTTTTAGTCTTTGGTCTTTTCAAACTGAACGGTTGCCCCAACGGCAGCGTGCTCCCTCGCCCCGCTTGCGGGGAGAGGTTGGGGTGAGGGGGAATCACCACGAGCGCGTTCTTTCGATAGCCCCCCTCACCCGCTCGCTTTGCTCGCGACCTCTCCCCGCAAGCGGGGAGAGGCGACGGAGCAAGCAGGACCATCTGACTCACATCGCTAAATCCGTGATCTGCTTACGACACCCGCGCCGCGCGCACGCGCTCTTCGGCCGTGCGCCGCAATTGGCCGCGGTCGACCTTGTTGGTCGACGCAAGCGGCAGTTCATCCACGAACCACACGAAACGCGGGTGCTGGTAGGCCGGCGCGTTGGTGAGCGCGAATTTCTTGATCTCGTCCTCGCTGGGTGACTGCCCGGCCTTCGGGATCACGAAGGCGACCGGCTTCTGACCCTTGATGTCGTCATCGACCGGGATCACCGCCGCCTGTGCGACCGCCGGGATGACGTTCCAGCATGCGCTCGACGTCGGCCGGGTAGATGTTCTCGCCGCCGGACACAAACATGTCGTCGGTGCGGCCGACGAATGTGTAGAAACCATCCTTGTCGCGGCGGAACACATCGCCGGTGATGTAGAATCCGTCCCTGGTGATCGGCGGCCGCACGTCCGGCCGATTGTGATAGCCATTCATCACCGCCGGGCACTTCATTTCCAGCACGCCCTCGTCGGCGTCGCGGTTGTTGCCGTCGACAAGGCGGAGCTGCACCTGGGGATGCGGATAGCCGACCGACATTTCCGGCTGCTTCAGGCCCTTCGGATGCGGGCCGAACACCACCGGGCCGGCTTCGGTGGTGCCGTAGGCGTTGGTCACCGCCGCCTTCGGCAGCGCGCGATGGATGCCTGCATCAGGCTCTGGCTCACCGGCGCCGAGCCCATGCGGATGAATTGCACGCTGGAGAGGTCAGTGCTGGCCATGAGATCGGTTTCGCGCAGCATCATCGCCATCATCGGCGGCACCGCGGTGAGCCAGGTGGCGCGATAGCGTTCGATCGCCTCGATATAGGCGCGCGCGGTGAACTGCGGCAGCAGCACAATGGTGGCGTGCGCGGCGCAGGCGAGCTTGGAGAGCGCCAGCGCGTTCATGTGGTAGAGCGGCGCGGCGATGAGATAGCGGTGCTGGTCGAGCCCGGGCGCGAGCCGCGCCTGCACCACCCAGATATGGCTCTGGTGCGAGAGCACGACGCCCTTGGGCGTGCCGGTCGAGCCCGACGTGTAGAGGAACATCGCCGGCTCGCCTGGCGCAGGCACGATCGCATTGAAGGGACCATCGTCAAGGAACGTATCGAAGCTTTCGGCCCCTTCCGCGCCGAACACAACGGTCGGAAGGTCGCTGGGGCAATTCTTGCGCCGCTGCGGATCGCAGAACACGAGCTTGGCGCCGGAATCCTTGATGATGAAGTGGA
>CAWKMR010000038.1:0-138691 GCA_963850705.1 uncultured Alphaproteobacteria bacterium
AGTTCGTCCTACTGGTGCCGCGCGCATAACGCTTGATTGTTGTGCCTCTCCCCCTTGTGGGGAGAGGCTACTCAGCGGCTCAGCGACAACGCTGGTGAGGGGTCTTCGAGCGGCGCCCCTCACCCATTCGAGCTTGTAGGACGGTCATCGTCGCCCTCTCCCCACAAGGGGGCGAGGGCACAGCAATGCACGCCAAGCTCGCGGCGTGACTTTGCGCGCTCACGTCCCCGCGATGAATTTCCGCACATGTCCGATCAGCGCGTCGGGCGCCTGACCGGCGACGTCGTGCTCGGAATCGACCACGAATTGCGGGATGTGCGGATAGTCCTTGGTGCAGCCGCTCGACCGTCGCCGCCGGATAGCGCGAGGAGCGGTTGCCGTGGACGATGATCATCGGGACCTTGACCATCCCGAGTTCTTCCCACATCTCGCGCACCGGCCGGCGCGGCAGTGCCGCGCCCTCCCCGATCGGCTGGCGATTGCCGCCGTCCGGATCGCGCTTGAGCATGAGGCCCTTCTCGACCTTGACGAAGGCCTGCTCGGCGCGCTTGCGATCCCAGGAGAGCCGCGGCGGATTGCTGAATTTGTGCTTCTCCATCGCCGCCTCGACCGACTCGAAGATGTAGGGCGGGTTGCCGATCGACTTGCCGGTGCGCGCGCTTTCCTCGCGGTTCATCTGGCTGTCGACCAGGATCAGCTTCTCGGTCATCTGCGGGAAATTGACCGCGAACGAGATGATGGTCGGGCCGGCGCCGGAATGGCCCATGACGATCAGCCTTCGGCCACTTCATCGCCCGGATGACCGCCAGCATGTCGTCGAGCAGCGCGTCGAGCGAATTGTCCTTGCTCGGGCTCCAGGTCGAACTCGCCCCAGCCGCGCCGGTCGGGCGTCACCACCTCGCGGTCGGTCGCGAGCGCGCGACGCGACCTCGATCCAGTCGACCAAGTCGTAGTAGTTGGAGCCGTGCAGGATCAGGATCGGCGTGGCGCCGGGCTTGCCGAAGACCCGATAGAACAGCGTCACGTCACCGGAGTTGACGCGCCCGGTGCGGTGCTCGTTGGCCATCACTCCCTCCCCGCAAACTTTTTCATTTTTTGAACGTCAGACGAACTAAGAACTCAGTGCAGCCGCGGCGCCTTCAGGAACCGCCGCCGGTCGGCGGACGGAACGTGCAGCTCGAAGGTCTTGCCGTCACGATAGACCGTGAGCGGCACGTCGACGCCGGCATGGCCTTGCGCCCAGATGCGCCGGAACAGTCCGGCGAGATCGCTGACCTCGGTGCCGCCGACGGCGAGCACGACGTCGCCGGTGCGCAGATCGGCCTTGCGCGCCGGGCCGCGGCTCGACATGCCGACCACCACGACGCGATCGTTGACCTCGGTGGCGTAGAGCCCGAGCCACGGCCGCGGCGGCTGGTTGCGGCGGCCGAGCGTCAGCAGGTCTTCGATAGATCGGTTTGAACAGGTCGATCGGCACGACCATGTTGAGATGCTCGGTGCCCTGCTCGCGCGGCTGCTCGAGCTGCAGCGAGCCGATGCCCTGGAGATCGCCGCGCGCGCCGATCAAAGCGGTGCCGCCCCAATTGGGGTGCGCCGGCGCGGTGAAGATCGCCTCGTCGAGCACGTATTCCCAGTAGCCGGCGAATTCCTGCCGGGCGGCGACGCGCGCCGCGACCGAATGATGCCGGCCGCCGGCGCCGCCGACGACCACGCGCTCGCCGACCTGGAGCGCGCCCGACTGCCCGATCGGAATCGGTTCGAGGTCGATGCGCGCCAGCGCCTGCACCAGGCCGAATCCGGTCTCCTGGTCGAAGCCGAGCACGTGCCCGGGCGCGACGCGGCCGTCGCTGAAGGTGAGCCAGATCTGCTCGGCCTCGGTGATGAGATAGCCGATGGTGAGGACCACGCCGCCTTCGCGGATCAGGACGCCGTTGCCGGCGCGTTCGGTGCCGAGCGTCTCGGCCGAGAATGCATCGGCGGGCACGATCGAGCGGATGCCGACGACAGCGCCGAGCGCGCGATCGAGATCGTAGTCGTAGTCTTCCGGTTTCGGCTGCGCTCCGGCCGGCACGGTCCATTCAGGCAGTCGTGGCATTCTCCGAAACTCCTCAGTCCCGAGCCCCGGCGCTCGCCGTTGCGATCCGCATCGCGCAAGCGAACCGACGCTGCAAAGCTAACACCTCTACAAGGTCAATTCGACCCCTGCGCCAAGGATGCTCACAAGGTGCGAAAATACGATGAACAATTTGAAAGGTTTCCGGACTGATAGCAGCCGACCAACGGTCCGACGAGGCCAGGGAAGAATGGTACAGCTGGGTGGACTCGAACCACCGGCCTCCGGTTCCACAGACCGGCGCTCTAACCAACTGAGCTACAGCTGCACAGACACGTGCGATTTGGCTCGCAGAGCGGTACGAACCTAGGAGCCGGCCTCAGAGTTTGGCAAGCCCGGTACGCTCCACCCATTGCTTGGTAGCACCGCGCTGCATTTTCGTTCAAATGCAAAAAAGCCCGGGTGGCGACCCCGGGCTTTCCAGTGCAGGTTTAGCGTTGTCTTGATCGGCCGTCAGGCGACCTTGGAAAACGCCTTGGTGACGCTGTCCTTGATCGGCTCGGCGGTCGTCGGTCGCCATTTTCTGGGCCAGGGCCGCGAGGTCCTTGGTCTGCGCCGTCACCGTCTCGAACTGCTTGCGCGCATGCGCGGTCGAGAGTTCGATCACGTCCGAATAGGACTTCACCGACATCAGCTCCGTGTAGAAGTCGAACGCGGCGTTGGTGTTGACGCGGGTGGCCTCGATCAGCTTTTGCCCGTAATCAGCGGCGCCTTTGGTGGCGGTGGCATAGGTGTCCTCGAGCACATCCGTGGCCTCTTCGGCGGCGGCCTTCATCTTCTCGTAGGTCTCCTTCGCCTGCGAAGCGCCCTTTTCGGCGAATTCGCGGAAGGCGGCAGGGACTTCCATCTTGGGCATCTCGAAATTCGGGATTTCGAACTTCGGAAATTCGAACGCGGTAGCGGGGCTGGCTACGGGCGCGGGCTTGGCTTTGGACTTCGGGGACGTGTAAGTGGCCTCAGACATAACAATCGATCCTTCCCTTCGACTGGTTAACGGGCGGCGTTTCGTCTTGGTCTTTGACACTTTGGAGACCTCCGCCGCCCGGCAACGGTCTGTGTCGAGTGGATTTACTGGCCGGCCTGCCACCCGACGCGATGCCTAATCAGGGAGCAGCCTCGGTTTAGAATGTGGCACAAGTCGTGGTGCAATGCAATATAAGATATTGCGATGCACAATAAGCCATTTTTATGGACGGGCGGCGGCGCGCGGAACTCCTTGTGAACACAGCCGTTGGCAAAAATCCGGCATTGCCATGCCCAAACCCTTGTAAGAATTAAGGTTATCGTTGCTTTAACGGGCGCTTGCGTGGACGCCGCTCGGTGCCGCCCACTACTAAAAAACCGTTAAAAATCCTGCATGCCGGTACCGTTTCTGCCGGCCCAACGGTTGGGAAATGACTGGCTTGCTCTGGTTGCACGACGCGCGCCTGAAGCCGCTGGCGCTGAGCCCGTCGCCGGCGTGGCTGTGGTCGCATGATGCAACGCACGTATTGTGGGCGAACCCGATCGGCGCCGCGATGTTCGGCGCGCCGACGCCCGCCGCGCTTTCCGTGCACACATTCGACCGCGAGCATACGGCGGCCGCCGAGGTCGCGCGCGTTGCGGCGACGCTGCGGCCCGACGGCAGCCGCGCGCCTCGAACGGTTGCGCGGATTCGGCGCCGCGATGGGCGCGCTGCTGACCTGCGCCTGCTCGCGCGTCACCCTCGCCGACGGATCGCCCGCGATACTGATCGCCGCGCTCGACCGTGGCGGCCCCGATCTTTCGCTCAAGGAGCGCGTGTCGCGATTGCTCGCCGCGTGTGTCGAGCCGGTCGCTGTGTTCGGCGACGACGGCGTTCTCATCGGCGCGACGCCGGCGGCGCGCCGGCTGATCGGCGACCGGACGACGCTGGACTTGCTCGGCGCCGGTTCGCTCACCGCTGAGGCGGACAGCAACGGCCACGCCGCCGGCGACTGCGAGGCCGGAACGATCTCCATCGATCGACTGCGCGACCACGCGGTGTGGATCGTCGCGTTCGGCGAGGCCCGCGTCCAACGCGCAACGCCAGCGCCGGCAGAACCTGTCACGGTGTCGGCGCCAGCGCCCGAGCCCGCGCCGATCGCGCCGGCGCCCGAACAAACCACGCCCCAGCCCGCATCATTCGCGCTTGAGCCCGAGCCGCCACCGCCTGAACCTCCGCAGCAAGTTCACGACGCTCCAGACAGCCCCGCTGCGGAGCAACCCGAACTGTTTCCGGAATTGGTGGCTGCGCCCGCGCCGTTGGCGGTCGTCGCACCGGTGGAATGGCGTCATCCGCTGCGCTTCGTCTGGCAGTTGGATCTGGACGGCCGCTTCACGATCGACTCCGCCGAGTTCATTGCGATCATGGGACCGCTGACCGCTGCGCTGTTCCGGCAGCCCTGGCCATTCATCGCGTCGGCGATGAACGTCGATCCCGAGGGCCTGGTCGCGCGTGCGATCGAAACCCGCGCCACCTGGAGCGGCGTGCTCGTGCAATGGCCGGTCGATGGCGGCGAACAACGGCTTCCAGTCGAGTTATCGGGCCTGCCGGTGTTCGATCGCGAGCGGGCGTTCCGCGGCTATCGCGGCTTCGGCGTGTGCCGCGACGTCGCTGGTCTCAACGCTATTCTGCAGGCGGCGGCGCGCTCCGGCCGCAGCCGAGACCGCCGTCTGCCGTGCTGCCGCCGGAGGTCGACGCGCCGGGCCTGACACCAGTCGAGCGCTACGCGTTCTACGAACTCTCGCGCCAGCTCACGATCCGCATCAACGAAGCAGATGCGCAAGCTCGTCGCGCGGCCAACACCAATGCACCGCCCGGTGCGCACGACGTGCTTTCGGTCGCGTCCGACGCCCGGAACGCGGCGGCACTCGAGCAACGCACGGCCGTTCATCGACCGGCTTCCGATCGGCGTTCTGACCTACCGGCTGAGCCATCTGCTCTATGCCAACAAGGCGTTCCTGGACTGGGCCGGCAGCGACAGCCTGGAAGCGCTGGCGGAAGCGGGCGGCCTCGACAGCCTGATGATCGAGTCTGGCGGCGTCGACATCGAGCAGGGTGGCCGGCAGGGGTTTTCGATCGCCAGCCTCAGCGAAGAGAAGAACGTCGTCGAAGCGCGGCTGCTGCAGGTGCCATGGGACGGCGAGGCCGCCTTTGCGCTGCTGACCATGCCGCCCAGCATCGGACCGTCTGCGCAGGCGTCGCTCGATGCGCTGCGCGCGCAGCTCGCAGAGGTCAACGCGATCCTCGATACCGCCACCGACGGTGTCATCGTGATTGATCGCGCGGCGCGCATCCTGTCGACGAACCGCAGCGCGCAGGCGCTGTTCGGCTACGACGCGCACGAACTCGATGGACGCAGCTTCGCCGAATTGTTCGCGCCGGAGAGCATCGGCATCGCCATCGACTATCTCGATCGCTTGCAGAGCAAAGGCGTCGCCGCGCTGCTCGACGACGGAAATGAGATCGTCGGACTCGAACGCAAGGGCGGTCTGATCCCGCTATTCGTCACCATGGGACGGCTCGGCGACGAGGGCGACAAATACTGCGCGGTGTTCCGCGATATCACCCCGTGGAAGAAGGTGGAGGAGGAGCTGATCGCGGCCAAGCGCGACGCCGAACGCGCGTCGTCGGCGAAGTCCGACTTCCTCGCCAAGATCAGCCACGAGATCCGCACGCCGCTCAACGCCATCATCGGGTTCTCGGAGGTGATGACCGCGGAGCGTTTCGGCCCGATCGGCAACGAACGTTACCGTCAATATCTCAAGGACATCCATGCCTCGGGTGGGCACCTGATCTCGCTCATCAACGATCTGCTTGATCTTTCGAAGATCGAGGCCGGCAAGCTCGAGCTCACGCTTGCCAGCGTCTCGATCAACGACCTGACCCAGCAATGCGTGGCGATCATGCAGCCGCAGGCCAATCGCGAGCGCATCATCATCCGCACGTCGCTGTCGCCACGGCTGCCACAGGTGGTGGCCGACGCACGCTCCGTCCGCCAGATCGTGCTCAATCTTTTGTCGAACTCGATCAAGTTCACGGTCGCGGGTGGCCAGATCATCGTGTCCACCGCGATCGCGGACAACGGCGATGTGGTGCTGCATGTGCGCGACACCGGCATCGGCATGAGCGATCTGGACATCGCGACCGCGCTCGAGCCGTTCCGTCAGATCGCGACCGCGACGCACGGGCGTTCCGGCGGCACCGGCCTCGGGCTGCCACTGACCAAAGCGCTGGCCGAAGCCAATCAGGCGAGGTTTCACATCAAGAGCGCGCCGAACGAGGGGACGCTCATCGAAATCGCGTTCCCCGGCGCGCGGCTCCTGGCGGCGCAATAGGTAAGCCCCGGCTTTGGTCCGGGGCTTCCACGCTTTCGTCAGCAATTTTGCGCTCAGCCGAGCGCGGCCTTGACCCGCTCAGGTGTGAACGGCGTATGCGTCAGCCGCACACCCGTGAGGCGCGCGACCGCGTTGCCGATCGCCGGCGCCACCAGCGGTGTTGCCATCTGTCCGACCCCGGTCGGAGGGTTGTCGGTCGGGATTACCTCGATATGCATCGCCGGCACTTCGTTCAGGCGCGGCACCCGGTAGTCGACGAAATTCAACTCCTGCACGACACCGCCCTTGATGGTGATGCGCTCGCTCAAGGCAATGCCGAGTCCGTAGACGATGCTGCTCTCACTCTGGGCCGCGACGTTGTCCGGCTGGACCGCGATGCCACAATCGATCGCGCACCAGAATTCGTGCACAGTGATCTGGCCCGTCGAGCGATCAACCGATACTTCGGCAATGCCCGCGACGTCGGTGCTGGAATAGTCGATATAAGCAAGGCCGAGCGCGCGGCCCTTGCGCTCGCGGCCCCATTCCGCCTTCTCCGCCACGCTTTTGACGACCTTTGTCGCACGCGGGTTCTTGGCAAGCATGTCGAGGCGGAATTGCAGCGGATCGACTTTGCGCCGGATTGCGAGCTCGTCCATGAAGGACTCGGTCGCAAACTTGTTGGCGACGAATCCGATCCCGCGCAACGGCGCGGTCCGCACGCCGGTGTCCTGATAGAGCTGCTCCACGAGCTGATTGGGCACGTGGTAGCCGCCAAGCTCGGTGCCGGCCATCAGGATGTTGTCACGGCGCTTGCTGGCTTCGTAGCGCACCGGATCGAAGAACGGCGTCACCCGGTCGCCGACATGGCGATGGTGCCATGCCACGAGCTGGCCCGACGGATCGAGGCCCGCGCGCAGGTAGTGCGCCGACAGCGGCCGGAAGCGCCCGTTCTGGATGTCGTCCTCGCGCGTCCACATCACCTTCACGGGCTTGCCGGCTTCTTTCGCCAGCAGCACCGCATCGACGGTGAAGTCGGAATCGCGCGGGCCACGCCGGCCGAAGCCGCCGCCCATCAGGAAAGTGTTGAGCTTGACCTTGTCGCGGCTGATGCCCAGCGCCTTCGCAGTCGCCTCATGTGCGGTGGTCGGGCTTTGGGTGCCGGTCCAGATCTCGGCGGCGTCGCCGGATGCCGAGACCGACGCGACCGCATTCAGCGGCTCCATCTGCGCGTGATAGGCATAGTCGCAGAGATAGGTCGCATCCATCGTGCTGGCGGCCCCGCCCAGCGCAGTGAGAGCGTCACCGCGCTTGAACCAATCGGTGCCGGGCTGCTTGAGATCGCGCGCGGCAGCGGCAAAGGCCACGAGGCCGGCGTCACTGTCGAAGCTCCAGGTTTTCGAGGTCTTGGTCCAGGTCACCGAACCGGCGAGTGCGCGCTTCGCGTCGAACGCCGCCCACGGCGTTTCGGCGACCACGCCGACGCCGTAAGGCAGCCGGACCACCTTCACCACGCCCGCGATGGCCAGAGCCTTGGCATCGTCGATTTTCTCCGGCGCCGCGCCTTCGACCGGTGCGCGCAGCACCGCGCCGTAGAGCATGCCGGGCAGTTGCACGTCGATCGCGTATTGTGCGCGGCCGTTCACTTTGTCCGGCACTTCAATGCGCATGACATCCTTGCCGATCAGGCGGAAGGCGCTGGCCTTCTTCAACTGGTCCGGCTTGATGTCCGGCGCCTTGTCCGGAATCTCCGCGAACGATGCGATCTCGCCGTAACTCAGACGGCGGCCCGATTTGGCGTGAACGACGACGCTCGGTTCGGTGGTCAGCTCTTCGACTGGAACGCCAAAGCTCTTGGCGGCATTGTCGAGCAACACGCGGCGCGCCTGCGCACCGAAGATGCGCAATATGGCTGGAAATAGCTCCGCACCGCATTGCTGCCGGCGGTATAGATCATCCCGAAGGCGGGATTGGCATAGAGCTTGTCGATCGGCGGCACCGGCACGACGCGCACCTTCGACCAGTCGGCGTCGAGCTCTTCCGCCAGCACCAGCGGCAGCGACGTCATCGAGCCCTGTCCCATTTCGGTTGCCGCCGACATGATCGTGATCGTGCCGTCGGGCGCGATCGAGAGCCACCGATTGAACTCCTTGCCGATGCGCTCGGTCGACGGGACGGCGGCGCGTGCCCCGCCCGGAAGCGCGAACGCGAAGGTGAGGCCCGCAGCGCCGACCATGACCTGTCGGCGAGACATCTTGCGGCGGGATGCACGCGTGTTCGGACTAGTTGTTTCGATGTTTGTCATGGCTCAGCCCTCCCGCGCGGCGCGTTCGACCGCGCCGACGATGCGCTGGTAGGTCCCGCAGCGACAGATGTTCGTGCTCATGTGCTCGACGATCTGCGCGCGCGTCGGCTTGGGATTGTCCGCAGCAGCGCGGCCGCGCTCATGATCTGGCCGGACTGGCAGTAGCCGCATTGCGGCACCTGCGCCGCGATCCAGGCCTTCTGGAGCGGATGACTGGAGTCTGGCGACAGGCCTTCGATAGTCGTTACCGACTTGCCGGCGATCTCGGACACCTGGACCTGACAGGAGAACGCGGCGCTTGCCATCGACATGGATCGTGCAGGCGCCGCACAGACCGGCGCCGCAGCCGAACTTCGTGCCGGTGAGCTTGAGTTGCTCGCGGATCACCCACAAAAGCGGCGTTGCCGGCCGGCGCATCGGTCGATGCGGGCCGGCCATTCACGACAAAATTTGTCGCCATTGTTTTTCCTCCCTGCACCCTCCGGCGGAGCAGGGCCGCCGCTCGGGGCCTGAGCAATTCTCTTCTGGAACTGTTCCAGAAACAAGGCAGGGCGCGAGATCGTGATCGCGTGGTAGCCCTAGGAAACGACTCGCGTCTGGTCATGCCAAGCTGTCACAAGCACGTGCTAGTGTGGCGGTTCAGAAGTCCGCATCATTCTCGCGGCGAGTCCGACATAAGCGCGTTCACGCGCGTCTTCGACGCGCTATGCGGACTTCTGAACCAAAGCCACACTAGATTCAAAGAGTTGCTAGTGTCCTTCGATTCCGAAGTTCGTTTAGGAGGCCGCTGCGAAATGGTACGAACTTCGGAATCGGGACACTAGCGTCGCTTGACGACCTCATCGCGGGCGCCGATGCTCCCCCGGAACCCGCGCCCCAACACCCGCGTTGACGCGCACCCATCCCCAATCCCATTGGCGCCACATGTTTCCAGTCCCGACGAGCTATTTCCTGACCAAAGGCGTTGGTGTCCACCGGGAACGGCTGACGGCTTTCGAGCTCGCCTTGCGCGACGCCGACATCGAGCAGCAGAACCTGGTGAGCGTGTCGTCTATTCTGCCGCCGCGCTGTGAGCAGGTCGAACGGGAAAGCGGCGTGGTGACGCTGCGGCCCGGCGAAATCACGTTCTGCGTCATGGCCCGGACCGAGACCGACGAGCCCGGCCGTCGCATTCACTCCAGCATCGGCCTGGCTCGTCCTGCGGACCCCGCGATGTACGGTTACATCTCCGAGCATCACGGGTACGGCATGACGCTCGAGCAGAGCGGCGACTATGCCGAGGATCTCGCCGCCACCATGCTGGCATCCACCTTGGGCATCGAGTTCGATCCGAATGCGGCCTGGGACGAACGCAAGCGCGTTTATCAGACCAGCAACCTCATCATCGGCAGCACGTCCATAACGGCTGCCGCCGAAGGCGACGCCAAAGGCCTCTGGACCTGCGCGGTCGCGGCCGCGGTCTTCCGCTTCATTGCTGCATCGTAATGGCGACCGTCCCGACATTCGCCCTGCCGCCGAGCTTTCTCGCGATCGCGCGGCGCGCCGACGACGCCTCGTACTGCATTGCCGGTATTCCGTTCGACCTCGGCACCACCCATCGCAGTGGTGCACGCTTCGGACCTGCCGCCATCCGGCAAGCGAGCCGCATGCTGGTGGACGGCGATCACCCGCAGCGATGGATCGACCCTGCAAAGCTGCCGGTGGCCGACATCGGCGACTTCCAAATTGCGCTGGGCGACATTGCCAGCAGCCTGTCGCTCATCGAGGAGCAGGCCGCAGTTACCAAACACCTCATCGCGTTGGGCGGCGATCACACCATCACGCTGCCGCTGCTGCGGGCTGCCGCCAAGAAAATCGGGCATCCACTGGCCTTGGTGCACTTCGACGCGCATGTGGACACCTGGCCGGACAATTTCGGTCAGCGCTACGCGCACGGCTCGGTGTTCTTCCACGCCATCGAGGAACGGTTGATCGATCCGCGGCGCGCTGTGCAGATTGGCATCCGCTCGCCGGTTCAGAAAGCGGTCTACGACTGGACGGTCGGCAAGGGCATCACGGTCATCACCGCGCAGGAGGTTCACGAACTGGGCACGGCCGCCGTCGCCGAGCGAGCGGCCGCGGTCGTCGGCGATGCTCCCGCCTATCTCAGCTTCGACATCGATGCACTTGATCCCGCTTTCGCGCCGGGAACCGGAACGCCGGAAATCGGTGGTCTGGCGAGTTGGCAGATGCAGGCGATCCTGCGCCGGCTCGATCGTGTCAATTTCGTCGGCATGGATATCGTCGAGGTCAGCCCGCCTTATGATCATGCTGAGATCACGGCGCTCGCGGCAGCGACGGTCGTTTGGGAATACCTGGCGCTCGTTGGATCGCGTGCGACCCGTGCCTAGTGGTCCGATTCTAACATTCGCATCCCGTTTCCGCGGGCGCGTTTGCGAATGTCAAATCCACTCCGCTAGCCGGCAATCCCGCCGTTGTCGACGGAGCGGCGGATCACCCGGAGCACTTCCGCGTTCGACAGGAACAGGTCGTGGTTGACGATACCAAAACCAAGCGCCGAGGCGTCGATCACGCGCAGGCCGAGTTGTGCGAGCGCCTCTCTGTCGGCGGCGCCGACGCGCGCGACGCCGCCGGCGACGCGTCCCGCCAGCGCGAGCGCGCGATCGTTCGACGCGATTATCACAGTCATCTTCTGCGCCAGCGGCCCGAGGCGCGCGACCGACGACGCGAACACGTCCACGTCGATATCCGGCGAGGCGAAGATCACGGCGCCGATCCGGTCCGCGCCCGCGTCGCCATATCGCCCATACACCTGACGCAGGCTCTCGAGCGCCAGCAAGGTGCCCATGCTGTGGGCAACGATGTGGATGCGGCCGATGTTCTGATTTGCCATGGCGGTCGCGAGCACGCGCTCGAACGCATCGCGGGACCACACCGCGCTTTCGCGATCATAGGCGTAATCGAGGAAGCCGGCCTTCGAGGGCCAGGAGAACACCATCGTCTCGCCGCGAAACTTGATACCGTCGGAGAGTCGCGCAGCATCGAGCACCGAGCCTTCGAACGTGTTCCTGTAGCCGTGGATGTAGATCAGGAGATCGGGCCCGCTGGTTGCCTCGGCGAGCAGGTTGCTCACGCGGCCCGCCACCGGCTCGACGGCCTCGAGACGCCAGTCGCCCGCCGACACAAACGAGAAGGCGCCGGAAGCGGGCGGCGCGAACCGTGCCTTCGCGATGCTGAGCGTGGAACCGCGCTCCGGTCCGTACCACGGGTTCGCGCGCGCCCCGTTCACCGGCTTGCGGGTCGTTGCAACAAGCAGCGTCGGATTTGCTGCAAACGCCGAGGCGTCGGGCCCGCTTGCACCATCGGCGACACCGGCGCAGCCGCCCAGCGCGAGCGCGCCGCCCGAGGCCATGAGCCCACCCAGGAACGCGCGACGCGACGAAACGGATTCTTTTTCCAGCAAGCGCCAGACGATCACATGAAATCTTCGGGTTACACCGGGTCCCCGACCCGTCGGTAAGATTTCGTGAAGCATCATGTCGGCGAGAAAAGGGCGAGCGCCGCCTTAGTCGTTAAGGTATTGGGCTGCGGAACTGTCGACACAACAAGGGGGAACTTCGGCCGTTCGCGCCCTCGTCCTCGCCCGCCTTCGCGATGTCCGGATTGCGCCACAGATAGATCGCGACGCCGATCATCACGACGCGGACCAGCACGCCAATGACATAGGACGAGCCTTCGAAACCGACCGCCCCGGCGAGCGCGCCATGGCGAGCGGCGACAGCGCCTTCTGCGGCGTCGGCATCGACAGCGCCAACTTTCAAGCGCGCACATGCTGGTCGGCGGCACGATGTACGCCAGCGGCGGAGCCCGCTGCATGTTCGCGGTGTGATGTCGCCGCGCGTATCAGTGTCCCGTAATGCAACGAACGAGCGGCGGCGTCCGCCAGGCTGGCGATTGCCTTGGATGGCACAGAATTTGCTGACCTTTAACAACAAATTTGCTGGCCTTTTGCCAAGAAAGCTGGCCTTTTGCCAAGAACTTAGGGGGAAGTGCTCCACGCCGCGACCGGCAGGACCTAAGACCCTGACCCAGTGCGACCATGAGCGAGAAAGAAAAGATTCTCATCACCGGGGCGAGTGGCTTCGTCGGCTCAGCCGTCGCGCGCAAATTGATCGAGGCCGGCTTTTCGGTCCGGGCGCTGGTGCGCGGCACAAGTCCGCGCGCGCACCTCGACGGGCTGGGGCTGGAGTTCTTCGAAGGCGACCTCCGCGACCAGAATTCCATCGGGCGCGCGATGGCCGGCATGCGCTATGTCTTTCACGTGGCAGCCGACTATCGCCTGTGGGCGCGCGACCCCAGCGAAATCTTCGCCTCCAATGTCGACGGGACCCGCATCCTGATGGAGGAAGCGATGCGCGCCGGTGTCGAGCGCATCGTCTACACCAGCAGCGTCGCGACCATCGCCCTGCGACCCGATGGATCGGCTGCAGACGAGAGCGTTCCGTTGCGCGAGGATGAGGGCATCGGCGCCTACAAGCGCAGCAAGATCGCCGCCGAACGATTGGTCGAGACGATGGTGGCGGAGCGAGGTCTGGCCGCCGTCGTTGTCAATCCGTCGACGCCGATTGGTCCGTACGATGTACGGCCAACGCCGACGGGGCGGATCATCGTCGAGGCGGCCAGGGGCCGCATCCCGGTGTTCGTCGACACCGGACTGAACCTCGTGCACGTCGACGACGTCGCCAGCGGGCATCTCGCGGCTCTGCATCGCGGGAAAGTCGGCGAGCGCTACATTCTCGGCGGACAGAATGTCCCGTTCTCGCAGATGCTGCGGGATATCGCCGGCCTGGTCGGCCGCCGCGCGCCACGGGTTCGGCTTCCCTGGCGTACGCTCCTCCCGATTGCGTATGTCGCCGAAGCCATCGCCAACGTCACCGGGCGCGAACCTTTGACGACCCTCGACGGCGTTCGCCTGGCGAAATACCGGATGTTCTTCGCGTCGACCAAAGCCGAAAAGGAGCTCGGATATCGCTCACGGCCCTACGCTGAAGGAATCGAAGATGCGGTACGCTGGTTCCGCGACGCCGGATACCTGGGCGCCCAGTAGAGTGCGATTGAGTTAGACTGAACGGCACGTCAACGCGTTTGACGCAACGATCCTCGCCGGCATTGCGTTAATCCTCGCCCGCCTTCGCGATCTTCGGATTCCGCCAGAGATAGATCGCGATGCCGATCATCACGACGCTGACCAGCGCGCCGATGACATAGAACGAGCGCTCGAGCCCGACCGCTTCAGCGATCGCGCCCATCGCGAGCGGCGAGATGATCGACGCGACGCGATTGGCCGTGCCGCGCAGTCCGACCGCCTTGCCCTGGTTTTCGCGGCCGGCGCCGCGCAGCACCAGCGTGATGACCAGCGGCTGCGCCAGCCCGTTGGCGCCCGAGCGCAGGAACATCGCCATCTGCAAGCAGGAAGTAGCTGCCGAACAGCGGCGTCGCGCAGACGAGAAGGATGCCCGCCCAGAGCGAGATCAGCGCGATCCACAAGTCCGCCGACATAGCGCATGAGGCGTGAGGTAAGCAGCGAGAACAGCGCCGCGCCGATCGCGGCCGCCGGACCGAGCAGGCCGATGGCGGTCCCCGTCAATCCCATGTCGTTGAGCCACGCGACATAGAACGAGCCCTGCACCGCGTTGCCGACATGCATCAGCGCGCCGAGCAGCACGATGATCACGACCGCCGGAACGCCGAGCAGCCGGAACGCGGTCAGATAGTCCGACGCCTTGGGCAGGAGCGCGCGCGCCTTGGCGCGACGTCCCTCGGGCTGCACCACCGCGGGATCGACCGGCTGCTTCGGCAGCAGCAGCGCGCACACCACCGAGCCGCTGCCCCACAGCGACATCAGCGCAAATCCGCCCCACGGTCCGGCGAGGTCCCAGCTGATGCCGGCGAGCGGCGCGCAGACGAGATGGCCGATGCGGATGATGAAGCTCATGCGGCCGGCGTAGACGGTCTTGCCGTACATGTACTGGCCGATCATGGTCTGCGCGCCGAGCCAGCCCATGGATTCCGACAGCCCGAAGAACATCTGCAGCACGATCAGCGCGGAGATCCACGGCGCGACCGGATAGAGCAGCGGCACGATCGCCCCGATGATGGTGCAGACCAGCATGACGCGCCGCGCGCCGAGCCGGTCCATCAGCGCGCCGGTATGGATCGAGAGAAACAGCGGCAGGAAATGTGCCGCGCTGAACACGAGGCCGAACATCAGCGGCGACGAGGTCATGGTCGCGGCATAGAGCGGAATGATCACCGCGCCGATGTGGAAGATCGACGTCGAGAACAGGCCGATGCCGTAGACGGCGCCCTGGATGCGCCAGGGGACGTCATCTTCGCTGCTGGTGGTGGCGGTGATGTTCGGCGGGGACACGCAACGTGCATACCCGCATCACCGCCCTCGCCTCAAGCCCATCATCACGGAAAATGAAAAAGTCACGGTCCAGCGCGAACGTCGCACCGCACAACGCTTCGCAATGTTCTAGTGGTCCGATTCTAACATTCGCATCCCGTTTCCGCGGGCGCGTTTGCGAATGTTGGAATCAAAGGACCACTAGCAAGTATTAAGTGCTAGTGGAGTTTTGGATTTGACATTCGCTTAGCGAAACCGCTGCTAGATGGGCAGCGAATGTCAAATCCACTCCACTAGTTTCCCTTCAATCCCGCCTCGCGGATGATCTTGCCCCAGCGCTCGCGGCCGTCATTGATCGAACGGGCGAAGACATCAGGCGCGACGATGTTGGGCTCGAGCATATTCGGTTCGAGGAAGCTCTTGCGGAAGCCTTCGTTGTCGAAGCTCTTCGCGACATCCGCGTGAATCCGGGCGATGACCTCGCCCGGCGTGCCGCGCGGCGCAAACAGCCCGAACCAGGACGTGCCGTCGAAGCCCGGCAGGCCCGCCTCGGCGATGGTCGGCAGGTCCGGCAGCCCGGCAACGCGGGTGCGGCTCGACACCGCGAGGATCTTCAGCGTGCCGGCGCGGTATTGATCCGCGACGATGCCCGACGCCGCAAAGATCATGTCGATGTGACCGCCATGCATGTCGATCAGCGCCTGCGATGCGCCGCGGTAGTGCACGGCGGTGAGCTTCACCTGCGCCATGCTCTGCAGCATCTCCATGTTGAGATGCGACGATGAGCCAAGCCCGGTCGTGCCATAGGTCAGCTTGCCCGGCTGCTTGCGCGCCAGCTCGATGAGCTCGCGGATATTGTTGGCGGGCACCTTCGGGCTGACGATCAGCACCTGCTTGAGCTCGACCAGCGTGGTGATCGGAATGAAATCGCGCGCCGCGTCGTAAGGCAGCTTCTCGTAAAGGCTCGGGTTCATCACGAACGTGCCTTCCGAGGTCACCATCAGCGTGTAGCCATCGCCCGGCGACTTCGCGACATGCTCGGCGCCGATCTGGGTGTTGGCGCCGGCGCGGTTCTCGACCACGACCTGCTGGCCCCAGATTTCAGACAATTGCCGCGCGACGCCGCGCGCCAGCACGTCGGTGGTGCCGCCGGCGGCAAACGTGCAGATGATGCGCACCGGTCTTGAAGGATAAGCCTGCGCCTGCGCGGTCGCGAGCGCCGGCGAGCAAGGCGACCGCCGCGCACGCGCCTAGCGTCGCCATGCGCGCGTGTGACGTGATGGTCGAGCAGAGCACAAGCACCTCCCGTTCGCCGGCTAGGCCAGCGATTTGTTTTGCCGGGAGTGTAGCCCGCAGCGCGCTTCGCGCAAACGTGCGGCGCGCGTGTCAAGTGGCCGCGCATTCATCTCGATCATTTTTGCGCCGGGCAATGGCTCCGTTTCTGCCGCTCGTGCAACCCGCGACAACACCGCTTGAGCTGATTGCTGGTGCGAAGGACGATTGTGGCTAGAATGCCGCACCCGCGTCGCAAGCGAGAGTGGTTTATGGCGAATGATCTCAAGAGCCTCAAGGAAGCGGCTCTCGAACTGGAAAATGCCGGTCTTCGCGACCTGCTTTCACAGGCGGGAATCGATGCGGCGCGGCTCCTGGCCAAAGCTGGGGTCGATGCCACCGAAAACGAGACCGCCAAGCGATTGCAGCGTCTGCTGTTGGAAGAGTTGCATCATCGCGTAACGAACACGCTGGCTACGGTCCATGCCATTACCTCGCAAAGCTTGCGGACGGCCGAGAGCCTGCAGGAAGGCCGACTGGCCGTCGAAAGCCGCCTCGTTGCCTTGGGCAGGGCGCATGATCTGCTGCTTCAGGCAAACTGGGCGAGCGCCGGATTGACCGACGTCATTCACGCCGCAATCGCACCATTCGACAACGACAACGTTCAACGGTTTGTCGTTCAGAAGACCGCTATCGAGGTCGGTCCAGGGGCGATCCTGCCTCTCACCATGTCCCTCAACGAGCTATGCACGAATGCGGTCAAGTACGGCGCACTGTCCAACGCAACGGGGCGGATCGACATTGCACCGACGGTCGATGACTTGGCTCAGCAATTCAAGATGACATGGACTGAGAAAGGTGGCCCGGCGGTCCAGGAACCGACTCGGCGTAGTTTTGGGACGCGCCTTATCGGCCGCCTTGCCGACCAGCTTCAGGGGGAAATCCGGTTGAGATATGAGCCCGCCGGCCTCGTCTACGAACTCGATGCTCCTCTGACCGCCCTGACAGCGCTCCGCGCAAGTTGAACGAAGGTTCGCGAATCGCCCAATCGCCCCACGACGCGATCGTGCACCGACGCATCAAGACGTTGCTCCCTTTCGCACACACCCGGAACCGGTATAATTTTGTGCGAGAGCCGCGGGTGGCCACTCCGGAGAAATCGATGAAGCTTCCGCGCCGTCGATTTCTGCATCTGGCCGCGGGCACTGCCGCGCTGCCGGCCGGTCGCGCGTCTCGCCTGGGCGCAAAGCTATCCAAGCCGGCCGGTGCGGCTGATCGTGCCGTTCGGGCCCGGTGGCGGGACTGACATCGTCGCGCGCCTGATCGGGCAATGGCTGTCGGAACGGCTCGGCCAGCAATTCGTCATCGAGAACCGGCCGGGCGCCGGCGGCAATCTCGGCACCGAGGCGGTCGTGCGCGCGCCGCCCGACGGCTATACGCTCGCCCTGATCGGCGCGCCGAGCGCGATCAACGCCACGCTCTATCGACAAGCTCCCATTCAATTTCATCCGCGACATCGCGCCGGTCGCGATCATCGTCCGCTTCCCGAATGTCATGGTGGTGAACCCGTCGGTTCCGGCCAAGACCGTTCCCGAGTTCATCGCCTATGCCAAGGCCAACCCGGGCAAGCTCAACATGTCGTCGCCGGGGAACGGCAGCACGCCGCATGTCGCCGGCGAGCTGTTCAAGATGATGACCGGCGTGAACATGGTGCACGTGCCGTATCGCAGCGTGGCGGCCGGCATGACCGACATGCTGAGCGGACAGGTGCAGGTGACCTTCGGCACCACCGCATCGACGATCGAATACGTCCGCGCGGGCACACTGCGCGCGCTCGCGGTGACGACCGCAACGCGCGCGGAGGCGCTGCCGGAGCTGCCGACCATCGCCGAGTTCGTGCCGGGCTACGAGGCGAGCGCCTGGTTCGGCGCCGGCGCGCCGCGCGAACACGCCCGCCGAGATCATCGACAAGCTCAACAGCGACATCAACGCGTGCCTCGCCGATCCCAAGCTGAAGGCGCGGATTGCCGACCTCGGCGGCATCGCGATCACGGGCTCGCCGGCCGACTTCGGCAAGCTCATCGCCGAAGAAACCGAGAAGTGGGCCAAGGTGGTGAAATTTTCCGGCGCCAAGGCGGAGTGATTCTGTCAATGCATCAATCGAACTAGGATTTGGCCGATCAGGCGTCATAACAGCCAACACATCGAAAGGTCGAGCCATGGGCTATGAATCCATCGAAGTCACGCCGGTGACGCCTCGCATCGGCGCCACCATTGCAGGCGTCACGCTCGCCAAGCCGCTCAGCAACCGTCAGGTCGAAGAGTTGCATCAGGCGCTGGCGGAGCACCAGGTTCTGTTCTTCCGCGATCAGCCGATGGACGTGGACGCCCACAAGCGGTTCGGCCGCTATTTCGGCGAATTGCACATTCACCCCAGCACGCCCGGGCCGGAAGGACATCCCGAGATCCTGCCGATCCATGCCGACGCCAACTCCAGGCGCATCAACGGCGAGTACTGGCACTCGGATGTCTCCTGCGACGAGGAGCCTCCGGCGGCCAGCATCCTCTACCTTCACACCGTGCCGGCCTGCGGCGGCGATACGCTGTTCGCCAGCCAGTACGCCGCCTATGAGGCGCTGTCGACCGCGATGAAGGCCTATCTCGAAGGGATGACCGCGACGCATTCGGGCGACCACATCTATCGCCGCAACAATGCGCTGATGGGGCTGCAGGAAACCGGCAAGGTCTACCCGAAGGCGTCGCATCCGATCGTGCGCACCCATCCGGTGACGAAGCGCAAGGCGCTCTACGTCAACGGCGAGTTCACCACCCATATCGACGGCCTGCCGCGAGAAGAGGGCCGCGCGATCCTGGATTTCCTGTGCGAGTTCAGCACGCGCGAGGAATTCCAGGTGCGGTTCCGCTGGCAGCCGCATTCGGTCGCCTTCTGGGACAACCGCTGCGTCCAGCATCAGGCGCTCTGGGACTACTACCCGCAGACGCGCTCCGGCCGCCGGGTGACGATCAAAGGCGACCGGCCGGTCTGACCGTTTCGCCGACCGCAAGGCATTGTTCCGCCGGAAGTGTTGCCCGCACCTGCGTGCGCGACGTCCGCGCGGGCAACGCCCCCCGGGCGCAGCCCGACCTACAAATGCCGCGTTCGCGCCGAAAAATCCCTCCGACGGCGGGAGTTCATAAACTCGCGTTTATGACAGGAACTCGGCCCGCCGCTTGCTTGTTGCGTCCCTGACGACGTTCTGCAACGGAGACCGGCCATGCGCCATCGAGTGATCCACCTCATCAATCCGAAGACGGATTCGCTGACCACCCGGCCGCTCTACTTGAACCGGGCGCTCTATTCGCCGATCGCCGGGCTGCTCGCGGTCGCGGCCGCCATTCCGCGCGACCAATACGAGGTGGTTCTCACCGACGAGAACATCGAGGACGATCGACTTCGACCTGAAGTGCGACCTGGTCGGCATTTCCGCCATGACGGCCTACGTAAACCGCGGCTACGAAATCGCCGACGAGTTCCGCCGCCGCGGCGTGCCGGTCATCATGGGCGGCGTGCATCCGAGCTTCATGTCGAAGGAGGCGCTGACGCATTGCGATGCCGTCTGCATCGGCGAGGCGGAGCTGGTGATCCCGAAGATCCTCGACGATCTGGAGCAAGGCTGCCTGGGCGGCACTTACCGGTCCGACAAGCTTCACCCGATGGTCGGCATTCCGATGCCGCGCTACGACCTCGTCAAGCGCAACCGCTACGTCAACAAGACGTTCGTGCAGACCTCGCGCGGCTGCCACCAGGGCTGCACGTTCTGCGCCGAGCCGCTGATGAACGGGCTGAAGTTCCGCTATCGGCCGGTCGACGAGGTCATGTACGAGGTCGACAATTGCGGCTCGCGCATGATCTCGATCAACGACGCCGACTTCTTCGGCACGCCGGAGCGGCCGAAGGAGGTGATGCGGGCGCTGAAGGGCCGCAACATCCGCTGGCAGGCGGGCGTCACCTCAAAGCTCGCGCAGGACGATGCGCATGCTGGAGCTCGCCGCCGAGAGCGGCTGCACCATGCTCTCGATCGGCTTCGAGTCGATCTCGCGCGACACGCTGAAGAGCGTGCACAAGCACGTGAACCGCCCCGAGCAGTTCGCCGCGCTGGTCGAGAAGGTGCATTCCTACGGGATCGCGGTCTTCGGGCTCTTCATGTTCGGCTTCGACGGCGACGACACCGGACACGTTCCAGGAGACCGCGCAGTTCAACATCGAGGCGAACTACGATGCGGTGGCCTATTCGGTGCTGACGCCCTATCCCGGAACGCTGACCTGGTACGAGATGAAGAAGGCGAACCGGATCGTCTCCTTCGACTGGGAGAAATACGATCAGGCGAATGTCGTCTACCGACCCGAGAAGATGACCGGCGAAGAGCTTCGCCTCGGCCATATCGACGCGTACAAGACGTTCTACTCCGCGTCCTCGATCGCGCGGCGCTTCCCCTATCGCGGCGGGCGCAACGTGGTGGAATGGTCGATCTACAACATGTTCATGCGCAAGGGCGTCGGCAACCGACCGAAAGGCATGCGATCGCCCCGCCGACGCCGGAGCCCGATCTCGCGCCGGTCCCGCCGTTGCTGCCGGTGAAGCGCGAGTGGCGCGACGCCGTGCTGGAGGCGATCGGCACGACCGAGGCGAGCTACTCGGCAGCCCACCGCAGCGCGCCGAAGCGCGCTGCGGTTGAGCCACATCAAAGTGCGTGACCGGTCGAGCCACGCGTGACCGCGACGGTCACGCCGCGCGCGAACCGGCGCTGGACTGGCCCTTGATGAACGCGAGCAGCTCCGCGTTGACCTCATCCTTCAGGGTCGTGCACATGCCGTGCGGGGCGCCCTTGTAGATCTTGAGCTGCGCATTCTTCACGATCTTCGACGAGAGCATGGCCGATGCGCCGATCGGCACGATCTGGTCGTCGTCGCCGTGCAGGATCAGCGTCGGCACGTCGAATTTCTTGAGGTCCTCGGTGGTGTCGGTTTCGGAAAACGCCTTGATGCAGAAATACGAGGCCGGGAAGCCGGCCATCATGCCCTGCAGCCAGAACGAGTTGCGCACGCCCTCCGATACCTTGGCGCCCGGCCGGTTGTAGCCGTAGAACGGCATGCTCAGGTCCTTCCAGAACTGCGAACGGTCGGCGACGCACGCCGGCGCGAATCTGATCGAACGCCTCGATCGGCGTGCCGTTGGGATTATTCGGCGTCTTGAGCATCAGCGGCGGGATCGCGCCGATCAGCACCGCCTTGGCGACGCGCTTGGTGCCGTGCCGGCCGATATAGCGCGCCACCTCGCCGCCGCCGGTCGAGTGGCCGACATGGATCGCATCCTTCAGATCGAGCTTTTGCACGAGTTCGGCGAGATCGTCGGCATAGGTGTCGAGGTCGTTGCCGTTCCACGGCTGGCTCGACCGGCCGTGGCCGCGGCGGTCATGCGCGATGCAGCGATAGCCGCGCGACGCGAGATAGAACATCTGGTCTTCGAAGGCGTCCGCGCTGAGCGGCCAGCCATGACTGAAGACGACCGGCTGCCCGGTTCCCCAGTCGTTGTAGTAGATCTGCGTGCCGTCTTTGGTCGTGATGGTGGGCATGTCTGCGACTCCTTCGGTTGTACGCAACATTGTTCACGCGTGCGCCGACCGCCTGGAAATCTTTACGAGTGTTGTAGCGATCGGCGCGCGCAGCCCGGCTGGTTCCGACTTGCCAAGCCGGCGCGGGCTATCAGAGCCGCAATGTGTGGCGTTTCGAGCGCCGGCAGAGCCGGTCGCGAGGATTTGATCGGCCTTGGTGAAATGGCGCGACGAAGGTTTGCCGTCTAGAACGCGATCTTGCCGCCGCCGCGCTTGGTGATGGCGACGACCGACGGCCGCGGCGGCATGTCGGGCTTGAAGTCGGGCCAGCGCGTCGACGGCTCCTCGAAGCTCGACGGCTCGCCGGACGACTCTTCTTCGGCCGGATGCTGGACCGCGACGAACAGCGTCTCGTCGTCCGGCGTGAAGCACGGCCCGCACAATTCCGCGCCGACCGGCACGCGATAGAAATGCCGCGAGGTGCCGCGCCCGGGGCCTTCGGTCTCGACGCCCCACAGCCCGTCGGCGCGGCCGGTGGTGTTCTTCGCCTGTCCGTCGGTCGCGACCCACATCCGGCCCTGGCTGTCGATCGCGAGATTGTCCGGCATGCCGAACCAGCCGTTGCTGCTGGTGGCGGTCGAGAACGACGCGCCGACCTCGGCAATCGCTGGATTGCCGCACTTCACCAGGATTTCCCACTTGAACTGCGCCGCGGCATGATCGCCGCCGGGCGGGATCATCTCGATGATGTGGCCGAAATGGTTGACCGCGCGCGGATTGGCGGCATCGACCTGCTCCGGCTTGCGGTTGCCGTTGTTGGTGAGCATGACATAGACCTTCTGCGTCACCGGGCTGGCCTCGATGTCCTCCGGGCGGTCCATCTTGGTGGCGCCGAGCAGATCGGCGGCGCGGCGCATCTCGATCAGCACGTCGGCCTGGCTGGCGAAGCCGTTCGCGGGAGTCAGCGGCCCCTGCCCGTGCACCAGCGGCAGCCAGTCGAGCGTGCCGTCGGCGTTGTAGCGCGCGACCGAGAGCACGCCGTCGTCGAGGATGTCGCGGTTGGCCGCGCGGTTGGCGCGATCGACGCGCGCCGTGGTGACGAAGCGATAGACGTAGTCGAAGCGCTCGTCGTCGCCGGTATAGACGACGTAGCGGCCGTCCGAATTGATGATGCCGGCAGCGCCTTCGTGCTTGGCGCGGCCGAGCGCGGTGCGCTTCTTCGGCGTCGGCGTTCGGATCGAACGGATCGATCTCGACGACCCAGCCGAAGCGGTTGGGTTCGTTCGGTTCCTTGGTGACGTTGAAGCGGTCGTGGAACTTGCCCCAGGCATACCATTCGGTGGGCACGCCGTAGCGCTTGTGGTTGCGCGCCTCGGGATGGCCGTCCGGCGAGCTTGCCGTTGAAATAGCCGTGGAAGTTCTCCTCGCAGGTGAGCCAGGTGCCCCACGGCGTCACGCCGCCGGCGCAGTTGTTGATCATGCCGAGGACGCGGCGGCCGCTCGGATCGGCCGAGGTCTGCAGGCGCGCATGGCCCGCAGCCGGGACCGGTGACATCCATCGGCGTGTTGGCGTCGATGCGGCGGCCGTATTTCGAGTTGGCGAACGACCTGCCACTTGCCGTTCTCGCGGCGGATTTCGATCACCGCGCCGCCATGCGCGGCCATCTCGATGTCGACGAGCTCCGCCGTCATGTCGGCGAACATCACGTTCTTGACGTCCTGCCGCTTCAGGCCGGGGAACATCAGCTCTTCGTTGGTGTATTCGAGGTTCACGACCAGCAGGCCGTGATGCGACGGATTGGCCGCGCCCGGCATCGGGAAATAGCCGATGAAGTCGCAGTTGTAGCCGAACTGCTGACGCTGCGCGGCGGCGGTCTGCTGCTTCGGATCGAACGCCGGCGCGCCCGCCACCACCGGGTCGCCCCAGCGGATCAGCACGTCGGCGTCGTAGCCCGCCGCCACGTGATGGTTGGTCGTCGATGCCGGCCTCGACCTCCTCGAAGCGGAAGCGCGCGGCGGTGTCGGCGTTCGCGCGGCTTGCCGCCGCGAGCGCGAGCGGGCTCACGGTCGCGGCGATGGCGGCAACACCGAGCGCGCCCTTGAGCAGGTCGCGCCGGCCGAGCCGCGCCGCGATCACGTCGCCGATGGTCGGGTTGTCGGTCGGATTGCGCCCGACATTCTCGGATTCCTCAAAGGCGCGTGCCCGCGTGAGTATGTCCCGCACGGCAACCTCCTGCGGCGATGGCGAAATTTAGCCCGTTTACGGCTGTTCCAACTACCGCCGTTCCATGACAGCGCCGCGACACGGTCAGTGGAGGATTTTAGACCGCCCCTCGCCGTCAGAGACATATCCGCCCGTGCGCCGTTGCAACAGGCTCCGTGCCTTGAAGCGGCATCAATGAGGGTCGATCTGCCATCATGCGGTTCACGCAGAACCTGCACAGCGGAAACCCCAAGACGCCGAGCGCATCCGGACCGGAAGTCTACGACCCTTTTTGAACTTCTCCGAGTACGCACCAAGCTTTGGCTTTCAGCGTGAATGGGCCATCCTGCCGCTCACCGAGCAGACGCTTGCGGATTTGGGTTTCGAGTTGCTGGCGGCGATTCTCAGGCAACGAAACAACGTACGCGCCGCCGGGCCCAGCGCCGCTGGTAAATGGCCCCCAGTAGTCAGCAAACGAAGAGTAGGCTTGGTCAATGATCAACGAGCTTTCCTTGACATTGGTGAGATTGGCCTTTCGCCAGAGGTCGCCGAGCTGTCCCTCGTGCGAAAGTTTCATGTGACGCTCGTCCTTAGATTCAATCCCTGGATCCTGTGCGACGGCCTCGTCCCAAAAGAATCTAAGCATCTCCATACCGGCATTGTAATCCCATACACAGGCACTCACACGGCCTTGCGGCTTCGTCACCCGCCGCATCTCAGCTAACGCTTTGTTGTGGTCCGGAATGAAGTTCATGACTAGTAAAGACAGAGTTGAATCAAACGATGCGTCTTTCAGCTTGAGCGCTTGAGCATCTCCGACTTCAAAACGGACGCGCTTGCTCTTTGCATTCTTCTGCGCGACAGCAATGAATGCTTCCGAAGGATCAATTCCGACAATTTCACTTTTAGGCATTCTCGCCTCCACTGCGGATGCGAGCGAACCAGTGCCAGTTCCCACATCAAGAACGCGATCCCCATCTTTGATGCCTGCAAATTCAATGTATGAAGGCGCCAGCAAGCGACTCCAACGGCCCATAAAGCGCTCATAACCCGCGCTTAACGCGAACATCTTTGCCTCAGCCTGGTTGAGACTACTTTGGGCACGCGCGTTGCCGCTGTCCCATATTCCGAATGCCAGCGATAACGACAACCAAACGATTCCATTCGTAAATTGCTTCATGTGCGAACTCTTTCCATCCACAACACGGCGTGGACCAAATTGACTTATTCAAATCGACGAGTAAAGATCGCACTTTGAAGTACACTGCTGCAAAAAATGAATTAATTATGGGTGGCCTCAACAAGCTCCGAGCGATGAGCGGATTTGTCCGGATTGTCGAAAATGGGAGCCTAACGTCGGCAGCCGCCGACCTGGGTATCTCTCTCCCCTCCGTGGTGCGCATGCTCGCTGCATTGGAGAGCGAACTCGGCACAACGCTGCTGAATTGTACCACACGCAGAATTCATCTTACCGATGACGGGAGACGGTATCTCGAGCACTGCCGTCAGATTTTAGGACACGTGCAGGAAGCAGAGGCGACGCTCCGCGCGAACCGCGCCTTGCCACACGGAAGGATCGCGCTAACCACGTCGGTGGCCTTTGGACAGATGTACATCGGCTCGATCGTAAACGAATTTGTCCAGCGCTATCCTGATGTGACGGTCGACTACCTACTTATAAATCGCATCGTGAACTTGGTTGAGGAGGGCTTCGATGCGGCCATTCGGATTGGTCACCTTCATGATTTCATCGTTGATCGCCATTCCTCTTACAAAAGTGCGTCGCGTCGTTTGTGCGAAGTCCTGCTTATCTCCGACGGAATGGTGTGCCGGACCATCCAAAAGATGTTCAGAGCCATCGATGTGTTCGCTTTACCGGCCTGGCCCCGCACGCCGAATGGCCTTTCCGCGTGAACGCCCGGCGCTGTGTCGCCCCACAAACGATACATTGGTTTGCAACGAAGCAAGCGTGGCCATCGAAAGCTGCGCAAAGGGAGCCGGTCTTGGGTCGTTCCTATCCTATATGGTTGCGCCCATGAAAAAATCTGGCGCACTGAAATACGTGCTGGAAGAATATGAAATCGAGCCTTTGCCGGTTCAATTTGTCTATCCGCACTCCCGGATATTGTCGGCAACGGTCGCCGCCTTTGCCGACCTGTGCGCAAGGAAGCTGCGCAATATGAGTGAATAGGCACGCCCACCTCGGGTCGATTTTATTGAGAAAGCGCGGAGTACCAGGGCCAACGTAAATCCGCCTTGTGCAGACAACATTTGTAGTTGATCAATGCTCGCCTGCAATTCCATTTGGAGCGACCCTCCTTGCATTGACGCCCCGCGACGCGAGCCCTGCGCTCTTGCGTGAATCTTACCCACGGCGCGGAAAAAAATTGGACCATTCACGCCGACGGACTTTTTCAACGCAATAGTTCAAGCGCAGCCGGCTTGAAGTGAGCAATCAAGCCATGCGGCCGACGACGATCTTAAAACGTCCGGGCGGCGAAGGACATATCCACCGGCGCGGCGTTGCAGCACGTCGGCTCGAGCTGTTTCGACCAGAGCGCGCGGTCGTTGACGTCCTTGAGCGTCACCGTCATCACCTCAGTGTCGCCGTCGATGGCGACGTGCCCGAAGAACTGCAGCCCGAAGCAAGGTGCGAGGTTGTCCGGCTGGCCCTTGCCGCATCCCAGTTCGAACACGGCGCGCGGGCCGAAGGTGTTGTCGAGCCGGCCCGGCGCCCAGGTGCCGGCGTGGATCGGTCCCGAGATGAACTCCCAGAACGGGTCGAAGTCCTGGAACACCGCGCGGTTCGGATCGTAGTAGTTCGCCGCGGTGTAGTGCATGTCGGCGGTGAGCCACACCGTGTTGGCGACGCCGGCGTGCTTCATGAACGACAACAGCCCGGCGATTTCGAGCTCGCGGCCGCGCGCGGGTCCGTCGCCTTGCGCGATGGCGTCGTGGCTGAACACGCCGAGCGGCAGATCGGCGGCGATCACCTTCCAGGTCGCGCGCGATCGGACCAATTCGCGTTTCAGCCAGGCGAGCTGCACCGGGCCGAGCAGATGCGCATCCGGGCCGTAGCTCTCGACGTCGCCGGCGTTGGCGCCGCGGTACGAGCGCATGTCGAGCATGAATACGTCGAGCAGCGGACCGTAGGAGATCTTGCGGTAGATGCGGCCGGCCTCGGCCGGCGCCTGCCGCAGCGGCAGGAATTCATGGAAGGCGCGGCAGCCGCGCGCGACCAGATTGAGCAGGCTGGTCTCGCGATAGCCGTCGCCGTGACGGATATTGCCGCCGGGGATCCAGTCGTCGGTGACTTCGTGATCGTCCCATTGCGCGAAGATCGGCACCTCGGCATTGAACGCGCGCAGGTTCGCGTCGGTGAGATTGTATTTGTAGTTGCCGCGGAACTCGGCGAGCGTCTCGGCGACCTTCGCCTTCTCCTCGCAGACGACGTTCCGCCACACCTCGCCGTTCGGCAGCTTGTACTCGCGGCCGATCGGGCAGTCGGCGTAGATGATGTCGCCGGAATGGATGAAGAAGTCGGGGCGGTTCGCGAGCATGGTCGCATAGGTGCGCATGCCGCCGCGCGCGAGATCGATGCCCCAGCCGCAGCCGGCGGTGTCGCCCGACCAGATGAAGGACACCGGCCGCCGATCAGCCGGCGCGGTGCGGAAGCGTCCGACCTGCGGCTCGCCGACCTTGGTCGGCGACGACAGATCCTGGAAGCGGATGCGGTAGAAGATGTCCTGCCCGGGCGGCAGGTCTTCGAGCAGAAGCTTGCCGGTGAAGTCGCTCTCCGGCAGCACGTCGAGATAGGTGGCGTGGCGGATATGCCCGAAGCTCTCGGTGGTGGCGACTTCGACCAGCATCCGCGCCGGCCGGTCGGCGCGCGCCCACACCATGCCGGAGTCGACGGAGACGTCGCCCGACTGCAGACCGTGCGTGATGCGCGGACGATCCGCCGCGAAGCTGAGAGAGGGTCTTGCGACACTATCGATGACTGTCGCCGCGGCCGCCGCACAGGCAGACGACAGGAAGCTGCGGCGCGACGGAGCCGCGCCGGCACGAATGCGAATCGCCATTGGGCCTCCTCAAGCCAATTCGCGGCGGACGATGCGCGCGCCGCCTGACAGCGCGCCGACAATGGTGCGACAGCGATGTGACTCCGAAGGTTGCTACGTCGCCGAAGCACGAGCGGTCTCTCGGCTCCCCTCCCCCCACGAGCAATTGCGAGTGGTGGGGAGGGGTCGGGGGTGGGGGGCCAGCGGCGCCAATTGAGACCCCCCACCCCCACCCCCACCCCCAACCCTCCCCGCCGCCATAGCGCGTCGAAGACGCGCGTAAACGCGCTGAGGCGCGGGGGAGGGGCGACTCGCGGCACGACCACCGTTCAATTCAGCTTCAGGCGGCACATCAACAAGGCATAAATTGCTGTTTTACCGGTACTTCGGCATTCGCCCGCGCCTTTGGAATCGGCTAGGCTCATCCCCGTTGCCGGAACATTGGCCGTCTCGGCCGCGTTGGCCGCTGCGGTCGTATTCATGCGAACCTCGGACAACGACGATGATGGCACTTCTCCGAACGGCCCTTGCCCTGGTCGCGCTGGCGGCGACGTCGTTTGCGCCGGGCCCGGCCCGCGCGCAGGCGGTCGATCTGCTGCTGGTGCTGGCCGCCGATGTCTCGCGCAGCATCGACCATCCGAAATTCATGCTGCAGCGTGAAGGATATGCCGCGGCAGTGTCGAACCCGCAGGTGCTGGAAGCGATCCGCACCGGCCTCAACGGCAAGATCGCGCTCAATTTCCTCGAGTGGTCCGGCGTCGGCGCGCAGAAGGTCGTGATCGACTGGACCATCATCGACGGCCCCGCGTCCGCGCGCCGGTTTGGCGACCAACTGGTGGAAGCGCCGCGCTCGTTCGCGGACCGCACCTCGATCTCCGGCGGCATCGAGTTTGCGATGTCGCAGTTCAATCGCTCGCCATTCGAGGCCACGCGCCGCACCATCGACGTCTCCGGCGACGGTACCAATAATGCCGGCCGCGACGTGACGCTGGCGCGCGACGAGGCGGTGAAGGCGGGCGTCACCGTCAACGGCCTTGTGATCCTGAGCCAGAACCAGGTGCCGTGGAATCCCGAGCACACCAACCCGCCGGGCGGGCTTGAGCACTACTATCGCGAGAACGTTATCGGCGGGCCGGGCTCGTTTGTCGTGGCCGCCGAGGGCTTCGAGTCCTTCGGCAAGGCCATCATCAAGAAGATGATCGCCGAGATCGCCATGCGGCCCTTCCCCAGGACGGCGTACCGCCGCTGACCGAACGCGAGACCTCTTCTTCGTCATGCCCGGCAAAAGCAGTCAAACTTGCGCAGACTGCGTAAACTTGTCTGCGGTGCCGGGCATCCACGTCTAGATAGAGCAAAGACGTGGATGGCGGGGCAAAAGGGCGTCCACGCCCGTCTTCGACGGGGCTATGCCCGGCCATGACTCGCACGAAGACCTCAGATCAAAAGCCCGATCAAACGCCAAGTCCTTCTTTTTGAATCGTTCTAGCTTGGGGCCACGTTTAGAATCGCTCCAAGCAATTGAATTTATTGTATTAATCCGGATTGACGGGTGGCGGGGCACGCGACTAGCTGGACAGTCGAGAGGGGCGCATCGAGCAACGCCGCGCGCGCCGGCGGCAACGATTTCGAGGGAGATCGAGATGAAAAGCGTTTGCGGGCGCGTTCTACCGTGCCTCGTGCTGGCGGCGGCGAGCGTGACGGCCACGTCGGCGTTCGCGCAAGGCGAGGTCAACGTCTACACCTATCGCGAAACGAAACTCATCCAGCCGCTGTTCGACGCCTTCAGCAAGGAAACCGGCGTGAAGGTCAACGTCGTCTCCGCGGCTAACGGTCTCGAGCAGCGCGTCCGCACCGAAGGCGCCAACAGCCCGGCCGACGTGTTGCTGACGGTCGACGTCAGCCGCGTCGAAGAGGCGGTGCGCGCCGGCATCACCCAGCCGATCAAGTCGGAGCTGCTCGACAAGGTCGTGGCGCCGCGTTACCGCGATCCCGAGGGTCACTGGTACGCGGTCTCGATGCGCGCGCGCGTCGTCTACGCCTCGAAGGATCGCGTCAAGCAGAACACATTGAACTACGAGGACCTAGCCGACCCGGCCTGGAAGGGCAAGATCTGCATCCGCTCCGGCCAGCACTACTACAACACGGCGCTGTTCGCCGCGCACATCGTCAAATACGGCGAGGCGCAGGCCGAGCAGTGGCTGCGCGGCCTGAAGGCCAATCTCGCGCAGCAGCCGTCCGGCGGCGATCGCGAGACCGCCCGCGACGTCGCGGCCGGCAAGTGCGATCTCGGCATCGGCAACACTTATTACTACGGGCTGATGCTCAACAGCGCGGCGCAGAAGCCGTGGGCGGACGCGACCCGCGTCATCCTGCCGACCTACAAGGACGGCGGCACCCACGTGAACATCTCAGGCGTCGTGCTCGCGCGCCATGCGCCGAACAAGGCCAACGCGATGAAGCTGATCGAATGGCTCGCCGGCGAGCGTGCGCAGCAGATGCATGCGGACCTCAACTTCGAGTATCCGATCCGCGCCGGCGTCCCGATCAATGCGACGATCGCCGCCTTCGGCACGCTCAATCCCGATGCCACGCCGCTTGCCTCGATCGCCGACAAGTCGAAGGCGGCGGCGAACCTGGTCGACAAGGTCGGCTTCAACAATTGATGTTGGTTGGATGCGACTTCGTCCTGCAATCCCAATCGCACCCTCACCCTGAGGAGGCGCGAAGCGCCGTCTCGAAGGGCGAGGGTGGCCCGGCTAACCGAGCGCAGCGGTGGCCTCATGGTTCGAGATGCTCGGCCCATAGCGCGTCGAAGACGCGCGTCAACGCGCTTGTGGGCCTCGCTCCTCACCATGAGGAGACTAACCCGTTTCCTTAGTTCCTAGTTTCGAGCGCCGCGGCAAAACAATGATCGCTGCAAAAGCCACGGGCCGGCCCTCGCTGAAACGAGGGTCGGCCCGTTCGCCTGAACGGACCTGGACCGGCGCACGCACCGCCGGTGGCATCGCCGTTTTCGCGGCGCTGCTCGCGATCGCCCCGCTTGCATCATTGGCCGTTATTGCGTTCGGCCAGACCGGCGATATCTGGCTGCATCTGATCAACTACGTCGTACCGGTGGCGCTGCTCCAGACCGCGCTGCTGCTCGCCGGCGTCGCCGTCGTCACCATCACCATCGGCGTCGGCGCCGCCTGGGCGGTGACCACGTTCCAGTTTCCCGGGCGCGACACGCTCGCCTGGATGCTCGCGCTGCCGCTCGCGATCCCGACCTACATTGTCGCCTACATCTACGTCGACCTGCTTGGCTCCTACGGCCCGGTGCAGTCGGCGCTGCGCGCGGCGTTCGGGTACAAGACCGCGGCCGAATACTGGTTCCCGAGCGTGCGCTCGCTCGGCGGCGCGATCCTGCTGATGGGCCTCGTGCTCTATCCTTACGTCTACCTCGCCGCCCGCGCGATGTTTCAAACCCAAGCGGCGCAGTTCGCGGAAGCCGCGCGCGTGCTCGGCGCGCGGCCGTTCCGCCTCGCCTTGCAGATCTCGCTGCCGCTCGCACGCCCGGCGATCGCGGTCGGCGTCGCGCTCGCGCTGCTTGAAACGCTCAACGACATCGGGCTCAGCGAATATCTCGGCGTGCAGACGCTGACACTCTCGATCTTCACCACCTGGCTCAACCGCGGCAGCCTCGCCGGCGCGGCGCAGATCGCCTGCGTGATGCTCGTCTTCGTCGCGGCGCTGATCGCGCTCGAACGCTACGGACGGCGCGGCCGCGCCTTCACCGCGATGACGCAGCAGGGCGCGCGGTTCTCCTCGCGCATCGTGCTGAAAGGGCCCGGCGCGCTGGGTCGCGACGCTGCTCTGTTTCGTCCCGGTCGTGCTCGGCTTCCTGCTGCCCGCGGGCTTCCTGCTCTATGAAGTCGTGCTGCGCAGCCTGCTGGTCGGCTTCGAGCCGGAGCTGATCCGCCCTGCCCTCACCACCGTCGCGCTCGCCGCCGTCGCGACCGCGCTGGTGCTGGCGATCGGGTTCTCGGCGGTCGCGGCGGTGCGCTACCTGCGTCACTCGTTCGTCAGCGCCTGCGTCAATGTCGCCGGCATCGGCTACGCGATCCCCGGCACCGTGCTGGCGCTCGGCCTTCTGACTCCGCTCGTCCTGGTCGATGAAGGACTCAACGCCGTGTCGCGGGCGCTGGGCGGCAACGGCGTGGGGCTCATCCTCGCCGGCTCGGTCGCCGCCTTGATCATCGCCTATGTCATCCGCTTCCTGGCGATCGCGCTCGGCTTTGCACAGGCCGGCTTTGCCCGCATCTCGCCCGAATTCGACGACGTCGCGCGCATGCTCGGCGCCGGACCGGCGACGCTCGCGCGCACCATCCATTGGCCGCTGCTGCGGCCCGCGATCTGGGGCGCGGCGCTGCTGGTGTTCGTCGACTGCCTGAAGGAATTGCCGGCGACGCTGCTGTTGCGTCCGCTCAATGTCGAGACGCTGTCGACTTACATCTATCAATACGCGACGCGCGGCAGCTTCGAGGAAGGCGCGCTGGCGGCGCTGATCATCGTGCTGGTCGGAATCCCGGCGGTGCTGCTGATCACCCGCCACGCCGACGCGCGGCTGGTGCCGCGGCGGTAGCGTATCGATTGCATTTCGGTGCAAATTGCGCTATGGAAATGCCGCGGGGCCTTCGACGGTCGCCCCGTTTTTCAGGCTTCCATTCGGTTTGATGGGCCCAAGCACCGTCTCCTTCGCAAGGAGGGGACATGTCTGCTGGGCCCTAAATTTTTGACTCGCTGAAAATCATCGCAGATCAGGGGATATTGCGGCCTCCCCTCCAGATGGATCGCCATCCAAGCGCTGCTCGCCTCAATCATGGGAGCGAGCCATGGATGGTATTGTGCTTGGACTATTTCTGCTGGCGGCATTCATTGGCGGCTTCGCATCCGGCCTGGCCGGTTTTGCGATGGGCTTTATCGTCTCCGGCATCTGGCTGCACATCATCACACCGGTCCAGACGACGGCGCTGGTGGTGGGCTACGGGCTCTGGACGCAGGGCTATGGCGTCTGGAAATTGCGGCACTCGCTGAGCTGGCGGAACGTCGCGCCGTTCATTATCGGCGGCACGATCGGCGTCCCGATCGGGACGTTGCTGCTCACCTATATCGATCCGGCCTATTTCCGCACCGGCGTGGGTTTGCTGCTGATCGTCTATGGCATCTACGGCCTTGCGCAGCCGGTATTCAAACCGGTGCAAGCCGAAACCGTGGCCGATAGTGGCGTCGGCTTTCTGAACGGGATCTTTGCGGGCTGACGGGACTCCCGGGATTTATCATCACGATCTGGTGCCAGTTGCGCGGCTGGACGAAGGACGTACAGCGCGCCGTGTTTCAGCCCGTGATGCTCGCCGCGATCGTTGTGACCGCAATATCGCTGAGTTTCACCGGCGCCGTCACCGCAGAAACGGCCAAACTGTATGTGCTCGGCCTTCCGGCGCTGCTGGCCGGTTTGTGGCTCGGATTCAAACTCTACGGGAAGCTCGACGAGGCCCGGTTCCGCCGCGTCGTTCTCGTGCTGCTGCTGTTCTCGGGCGTATCGCTCATCGCCCGATGGTAGGCGCAACTGACAGGTTCGGGCATTTCGGCAACCGCCCGGTCAACTGCTCCCGCAGTCAAGCGTTGTCTCACTCTCATGGAGTTGAGATATGTCCAGCATCCATCATTCCTGCAATTGCCTCGTTCTGCGAACGCCGCCCCGCGCTTCGGTGAGGTGGCCTCATGTCGTGAGCGTCATCGCCGCCATCCTCGATGCGTTGCAAGAAGCTGCCGAGATGCGGCGAGCCGCGCATCGGCGGTATCCGTTCAGCGAGGAATGACGCAGGTCGTTTCAAGATCACTACGGCTTCGAAACACGCACCGTCTCTGCGCTGCCGTATCCGGGCTTTCATGCAGCCGCCCGGGCCTTCGGGAAAGACGCTTCGTCGCAAGCGCTGCTCCATCTCCCGTCAGGGGAAAGGAGCTCCTATGCCTGTTCGAAACACCGCCAACGCGGCGCGTCGCCGCCCTCACCGTCCGGCGCTCACGTTGCTGCTGGCCTGCGCGTTCGCAGCGCCGGCCGCCACCAGCGCGCTGGCCGCGATCACGTGCAAGCCGATTTTGTCGATCAGGAATGTTCGGGAACTTCGCACCGCCAATATGCCGATCCAACCATGGATTTGGAAGGCGACGATCGTTGCCGACAACGCCTTTTGCGCGACGGCAGCGGGCGCCTTCGAAATCGATTTCATCCAGATCAAGGAGTACGCGCCCGACGTGCAGTTTACCGAACGGTACAAATGGACCGCGGGCCAATTCGACGTGACGATGGAACTGACGGCAGACGAATCCATTCATGATTATCGCATCGGGTTCATTGCGCCCTGCGTCTGCCGCGCCTTGCTGTTCGAGAAGTAGCGGCAGCGTGGGAGCCTCGGAACTGTTGCCGCGCTGGCAAATTGTACGTTAGAATGCGTTCGGGGATTGACGCAGGCTCCCCGTCAGACGGCACACCGTCCAAGCTCTGCGCAACACTCGATCTTTCGAGGAGATTGCGCATGGACGGAACGACGCCATCGGTTTCCCCCGCTGAACTTTATGCGCGCCTGGGCACGGCCGCCGCGCCGGTGCTCATCGACGTTCGCCGCAGCGATGCCTTCAGCAAAGATAGCGGTTTGATCGTCGGTGCGTTTCATCGCCCGCCCGAGGATGTCGAACGCTGGTCCGAGGACATACCCGGCGGGCGGCCTGTGGTGGCCTATTGCGTGCACGGTCACGAAGTCAGCCAAGGCGCTGCCGCAAGCCTGCGCCGAGCCGGGATCAAGGCCGCCTATCTCGAAGGCGGCATGGCAGCGTGGAAGGAGGCAGGTCTTGCCACGCGCAAAAAGCTCGGCGCGATCGAAAACAAATGGGTCACGCGCGAGCATCCCAAGATCGACCGCATCGCCTGCCCGTGGCTGATCAGCCGCTTCATCAATCCGCTGGCGGAGTTCCTCTACGTGCCCGCGAACGATGTCATCGCCGTCGCCAAACAGGAAGGCGCGACCCCATACGACATCAAGGGAGCCGACTTCGGCCATGTCGGCGATCGTTGCTCCTTCGACGCCATCATCCGGATTTTCGAGATCAACGATCCAGCGCTCGACCATCTCGCGGACATTGTTCGCGGCGCCGACACGTCTCGGCCGGATCTCATGCCGCAATGCGAAGGCCTGCTGGCGATCTCCTACGGCCTCTCCGCCAACTATCCCGACGACCACGAGATGCTCGGGCACGGGGTTATCATCTACGACGCGCTCTACACATGGTGTCGCATGCAGCAGACATAACAACGATCTCGCAAGCACCCTGGGGAGGGCAACGCAGGAGAAGACCACAATGGCAACCGATATTGAACGACGCGACTTCATGCGCGCCGGACTGATCGCAGGCGTAGCCGCCACGGCGAGCATCATCGAACAGCCTGCCTTTGCCCAAGGCGCATCACCGGGAGGCAAGCCCATGACCTACGAACCGAAACCACTTTCGATCGATCCCAAGTCCATCAACGGCATCTCGGAAAAGGTGTTGGTGAGCCACTACCAGAACAACTACGTCGGCGCGGTGAAACGGCTCAACGCGATCGGCATGCAGTTGGCCGACCTCGATTTCGCCAAGGCACCGAATTTCGTGGTCAATGGCCTCAAGCGCGAGGAGCTGATCGCCACGAACTCGATGATCCTGCACGAAATCTATTTCGACGGCCTCGGCGGCGGCGGCACGCCGAAAAATCCGCTCATCGATGCGATCACGCAGGACTTCGGCAGCCTCGACCGCTGGCGCGCCGAATTCTCCGCCATGGGCAAGGCGCAGGGCGGCGGCTCGGGATGGGTCATTCTGGCCTATTCGCCGCGGGACAAGCGGCTGGTGAACCAGTGGGCCGCCGATCACACCACCACGCTGGCGGGCGGCCGCCCGATCCTCGTGCTCGACATGTACGAGCATGCCTATCACATGGACTACGGCGCAGCCGCCGCGAAGTACGTCGACATCTACATGGAAGCGATCCGCTGGGAAAATGCGATGAAGCTTTACGACCAGTATCGGTCACAGAACTGACTCCTTCGGCCGCACGCGCATTTGAGGGCTGCAATGACAAGATCAGTGACCTTGGCGGTCGCGTCCGCACTTTTGATCGGATCGGCATTCGGTCAAAGGGCAGCCGCGACAGCCGCTTCGTATTGCGCGGAGCTGAAGGAAATTGTTTCGTTTGCGCTGGCGGGCGGTCGTTTTACACCCATTCTAGGGCCGCCGCGGGAGGGCAGTTTCAGCGAAACCACCGCTCCGCTCCCGGGATGGGGCGATTGCTCGCTCTACGGCGCGACGACCTACACCTGCGATTCGCAGACCGTCCACAGCGCAGATGATGCCGAGAGACTGCAAGCCAAGATCGCTGATGAAATCCTTTCCTGTTTCGCGGGGACCTGGCTTCAGGTTCTCGACCGATCGTCCTCGACTTATGCCGTGCTGCATCCCGCGCGGGGGGCGGCTTCCATCACGCTGAGCGTCGACCAGACCGACGAAAAACAATTTGTCGTCCGTCTCGCTCTCTTTATCCGAAGGAACCAGTGAGGATGGCGTCACTGGCCGACATTTCAAACGATCGCGCGGCGGGACCTCCGCCTGCGCTGTTGCAGGTTGCCGCCCTGACCAAGTGCTACGCCGGCCAGCCGGCCCTCTCGCGCGTGTCCTTCGACGTCCACGCCGGCGAATTGCTCGGCCTCATCGGCCCGAATGGCGCCGGCAAGACCACATTACTGGAAACGATCGCCGGACTCCTTCCTGCCGATGCCGGAGAGATACTATGGCGAGGATCGCCGGTGCCAATATCGCAGCGGCGCAAGACGATCTTCTATCTGCCTGACGGCCTCAGGCCATGGGACGATCAATATGTTTTGCAGGTGCTGGAATTCTTCGCCGCGGTCTACGGCCGTAAGGAGGATGCCCTCTCTGGCACGATTCACGCGGTCGACTTAGCGTCCGTCCTCCATAAGCGTGTCGCGTCATTGTCGAAGGGATTTGCACGGCGGCTCATGATCGCGCTGGCGTTTCTTACGCCGCATCCTTTGCTGCTGATGGACGAGCCGTTTGACGGTTTCGATTTGCGGCAAACGCGCGAGGTCATGACGCTTCTTCGTCAAGCGGCGAAAGACGGGCGCACGCTCGTTCTCGCCATTCATCAACTCGCCGATGCCGAACGTATCTGTGACCGGCTTGTGCTGCTGGCTGGAGGAACGATTCGCGGCGTCGGCACGCTCGATGCACTACGCGCAGAAGTCCAGCGGCCGTCGGCGGGGCTGGAGGAGATATTCCTTGCGCTCACCTGATGTCATTGCGCCGAGGCGATCAGCCCCTTTCCGCCCCCTGCTCGTGAAAGAGCTGCGGGGCGTCGGCGGCGGCCGCGCGCTCTGGACCATGCTACTGATCCTATGCCCAATCGTCGGCTTCAGCTTCTTCCAAGCGATTTCTCTTTACGGCGAGCCCAGCGCCGCGGTCAACGCGGCGCCGGTCGTGGCGAGCGGCCTTTCGCCTCTCGACGGCGTGCTGGTGCCGACGTTCGGTGCCTTCTACGTCACAGTGACGCTACTGTTCCCGTTTGTGGCGATCCGCGCCCTCGGGCGCGAGATCGAAACCGGCACAGTTCGCCTACTGGTGCAGCTTCCTTATCGGATGTCTACGTTTGTCGCGGCAAAGATGGCGGCGGTGGCCGCAGCATGGCTTGTCGCAGCCATCCCGGCCCTCTCGGCGTTGGCACTATGGGCGGCGCTCGGCGGACATTTGCACCCACCCGAAACGCTCAACCTGCTGTTGGGTCACTCGCTGTATGGCCTGCTGATCGCAGCCATTGCGTTGTTCGCGGCCTCCATCGCGGAGAGCGCCGCAACCGCTGCGATAATCACCCTTGCCGCAACGATCGGTTCATGGGTTCTGGATTTCACACTTGCGGGACAACCGGGCTTGCTCGAATGGATTTCCCGGTTGTCGCTGACCCAAACGTTGCGCCCATTCGAGCAGGGGCTTTTCTCTGTGGGCCTCGTCATCGGCATCTTGGCTACGATCGCAGGCTTCGCGGCGCTCGCGGCCATATGCCTGCACCCAGGCATTGCCTTCCGAACCAAGGTGACAAGGTCGCTCCTGTGCATCGCCGCAACCGGCGCCGTTCTGACACTGGCGGCCCAAGTTAGGACGGCGGTCGACGTCACCGAGGATCGGCGAAATTCGTTTCCCGCAGCCGACCAACGCGCGCTGCGAGAGTTACGCGAACCGCTCGTCATAACAGTTCATCTTGCTCCGGAAGACCCGCGCTACGTCGACTTGCGGCGTAACGTGTTGTCCAAGCTTGAACGAACACTCCCCGATGTCCGTGTTCGGCTGGCCCCATCGGGCCACAGCGTCATCAGCGGCGCGAGCGAGAAGTCCTACGGCGACGTGGAATACGCCTATGGCGGCCGCTTGGACACCAGCCGATCATCGAGTCATCGTGAGATTCTACCGCTCCTGTATGCGCTGGCGGGCGTTCCAGTTCCGGCACCAGCGGCGGGAGAGGACTACCCCGGATATCCGCTAGAGGCGAATGCACACGCGGTGCTGCCATGGTTCTTCGGCGTGCTTCCCATGCTCATCGTGCTGGCATGGTGGTGGAGCAGTCGTGCCCCGCGATCCCGATTCCGACCACTTGAAGATGGAGGAAGGCCATGAACGTCAAACAGAATCCCAAGACGGTTTGTCTTCTAGGAGTCGCCCTGACAGGATGTCTCCTATCCGCTGCGATCGCGGACTCCCTAAAGATCGACTTTTCGAACGAGACCGTTGGCTCTGAGCCAACCTCATTTGCAAACGTCGTTGGCATCTGGCGCATCGAAGTGGAAGGGGACAACAGGGTCCTCGCGGTGGATGGCCGTAAATGGAAAGAAGGTCAAGCTTCGGCAGGGCTCGCAGAGAGGGCTAAAGCGCTCTATGGCGAGCGCTATGCGGAGTTTCTCGATCGCGTACAGGCCTTTGCGTATTTTCCATACACAGTCACCAAGGACGTCGACGATTTTCGCAACAGCGAAATTTCAGTACGCTTCAAGGGGATTTCCGGCCGCATCGACCAGGGCGCGGGAATTCTGTTCAACCTGCGCCCGAATGGCGACTACCTCACGGTCCGGGCAAACCCGCTCGAAAACAATCTGGTGCTGTGGAAGTTCGAAAGAGGCAAGCGCTCGTCCGTTGTGTGGATTCGGAATACCCCGACCCCTACGCGGCAATGGCACGACCTCAAAGTCCGTATCGACGGCGCGAAAATCGAAGGCTATCTCAACGGCAAGCTAACCCTTGAACACACTTGGACGGAGCCGATTTCCGGACGTGTGGGTCTCTGGTCCAAGGCCGATAGCTACGTGTTTTTCGACGACTACACCGTCACGCCATCGAATTGAAGCTGTCGCCGAAAGGCGAGACGAGTCCCCGATGTTTCTAGCAAGGGGACGCGGAAATGAGTGCTGAAAAGGCCAAGAAATACGCGTGGGAAGCCCAGAAAACCGGGGCACACCCGGACGACAAGATCGAAAACATCGCAAGGGCACTCTTTGAGATTGCCGACGCCCTTGAATCGATCGAGCGAAAGATTGACGGAAAAAAATGAGAGCAATGCCGCTGTGTTCTCATTGCAACTCCTGTTCCGTCAAGAATGATTGTCGATGGGGAACGGAACATTCGATGTCGAGTTTGCAAGAGTGGGAGGCTTACCAGGAGAGGCAAGAATATGAGAGCTCTATTGACTTCGACAGCGCTCTTTGCGGCCACCTTCATGGGGCCGGCGGTCGCACAGAACCAGCAGCAATTCACCGGGACCGGGCAGTTCTGTATCAAAGGCGCAAGCGGGCCGATCAAGTGCGAATATCAGACCATGGCGCAGTGCGAGCAAGCGCGCCCGTCGGGTTCGTCCGATCAATGCGTGCCCCGCTCGGAGGCGGGCACTGTCGGACGTGCGGCTCCGTCGCCTAATGAACAGGACGACTGAACCCCCAACGCCAAATTATTGGGATGCGACTATCGACGCCGCCTTACCCGTAACGCGGCGTCGGGAACGCAGCTTCCAAACCCCCGCATCCCGATCTAGGCTTGCCCTTCGGAGTCACTCGGCGGAGCCATCATCATGGAACGCAGAAGCCTCCTTGCCGCAGCGCTGATGCTGGCGAGCGTCGGCATCGTCGCGGCCGGCGATGCATGGGCGCAATCCTATCCGTCGCGGCCGATCCGATTGTTGGTGGGTGTTCCGCCCGGCGGCTCCAGCGACATCGTCGCACGCACCATCGGGCAGCCGCTCGGCGTCCGCCTGGGCCAGAACGTCGTTATCGACAACCGGCAGGGCGCAAACGGCAATGTCGCCATGGAGACCGCCGTCAACGCGAACCCGAACGGCTACACGCTGCTGCATGTGAACGACAGCGGCATCACGATCAACCCGCACATCTATTCCAAGCTGCCATTCAATCCGATGACCGATCTGGTTCCGGTCGCGACGCTTATCACCAATCAACTGGTGCTGGCGGTCAATCCGTCGGCGGTGCCCGTCAACGATGTTCCCGGATTCTTCGCGCTGGCGCGACGCACCAATCCGCGCCTGTTCTACGCTTCGATCGGCAACGGCAGCCAGCACCACCTTGGCATGGAGTTGCTCAAGCAACAGGCTGGAATCGAGCTGACGCACGTCCCCTACCGCGGCGGCGGTCCTGCTGCCATCGCCGTCATCGGCGGCGAGAACGCCGTCATGTTCGGCGGCGGCTCGGTCGTCCCGCACATCAGATCGGGCAAGCTCAGAGGACTCGCCGTCACCGGCAAGAAGCGATGGGCGACCATGCCCGAGCTGCCGAGCATCGCAGACCATGTTCCCGGCTTTGAGCTCACGATCTGGCAGGGACTGTTCGCGCCGCGCGGCACGCCGCAAGCGATCATCGACAAGCTGCGGACCGAGTTGGCCGCCGTCCTGGCGCAGCCGGAGGTCGGGAAGGCGCTGGTCGAGAGCGGCGCGGGCGAGCCTTACTTCGCCTCGCCGGACGAGTTCGCCGCGCTCATCCGTGCCGACTACGAACGA
Source organism: uncultured Alphaproteobacteria bacterium (assembly GCA_963850705.1). Lineage (GTDB taxonomy): Bacteria > Pseudomonadota > Alphaproteobacteria > Rhizobiales > Xanthobacteraceae > VAZQ01. Next base: position 41,429 of record CAWKMR010000038.1, read on the forward strand.
TACGGCAAGGTGATCAAGTCGATCGGCTTCAAGGTGGACTAGGGCGTGCAGAACATCCAGCCGCCTAAGGGAGACGCGACATCTTTCCCTGGGATCGCCGAATGGACACCAGCCAAAATATACCAGCCAGGACCAAGATTCCCCCCACTATCGCATAGCCTAACATGGGCAGGGACAAGCCGATGGCCACGAGCCCAGCGCCGCAAATAATCATACAGATCGCGCCAATAATCCACACCATTGGTCACCTCCTGTGATCAGCTATTCCCAAGCGCATTTGCCAGCACGATCACCCTAGCACGTGCGGTCGAGAATTATCGCTGTCTCGCAGCATCTAGTTCGGCTGGTGATGGCCTTCGGTGGCAAATTGAAGCTTGCAGAGTTTAAGCGGTATGCGCAGCGCGACCTATCGACAGCTACTAAACAATAGCGAGGATGCGGGACGATTTTCCTTTTCAATTTCTTTGCGACGCCTATTTTCTGTCTCGTCCCGCTCACCGAGGGCGTCTCCGGAGACGAGCCAGAGTCGGAGCGGGATGCGGCGTCCTGCGGGTGTGGCTCGTAACCACGCTCCCGGGAGGCTCCGGGCAACACCGCCCTCCCGCCACTACGAGCGGGACGCGTGAATGCGCCAAGCTGCGAAGACCTAAGCTGGCACGCGCATATGGACCGCCGCAACCGTTTCGCCAAGCGCGGGCTCGGAGCCAACAAACCCCGCGGTGGAGCGCCGAGAGGCGAGCATCCCGCGTCATGGGATGCAAGGCGCCTCGCTCGCGCCTGCGGGCCTGCGTCACTGGCCCGCGCGAAGGGTGCCGCTGCACCCGAGCGCCTGTCGGCGCTCCGCTTCCCTCATTTTGTGTGGTGAGGGGAAACAGCAAACCTCGGAGGAGCTAATGCCTCGCGAGAAGGATGAAGCATGCGCCGCTTTCGTAGCCCGCATGGAGCGAAGCGCAATGCGGGAAGGTCAGCCCCGGATTTCGCTGCGCTCCATCCGGACTACAAGCGCACATCGCGTGCTAACTCCGCAGCTCGGCCAGATCCTTGTACAGCGCGAGCAATTCCGGATTGGCGAGCGCCTCGGTGTTGTTCACCGGGCGTCCGTGCACGACGTCGCGCACCGCAAGCTCGGTGATCTTGCCAGAGCGCGTGCGCGGAATGTCGGCGACCGCGACGATCTTCGCCGGCACATGGCGCGGGCTGAAAGCCCGGCGCGGATGGTGCGCTTGATCTTCTCACGCAGCGCCTCGTCGAGCGTCACGCCGTCCTTGAGCCGCACGAACAGCACGATGCGCACGTCGCCGTCCCAGTCCTGGCCGATGCAGATCGCCTCGACGATCTCCGGGATCTGCTCGACCGCGGCATAGATTTCCGCGGTGCCGATGCGCACGCCGCCGGGATTGAGCGTCGCGTCGGAGCGGCCGTGGATGATCATGCCGCCGTGCGGCGTCCACTCCGCGAAATCGCCGTGGTGCCAGATGCCGGGGAAGCGCTCGAAATAGGCGGCGCGATATTTCTTGCCGTCGGGATCGTTCCAGAACTTCACCGGCATCGAGGCGAATGGCACGGTGCAGACAAGCTCACCCTTGCCTTCCGCGAGCGGTTTTCCGTCGGCCGAATAGACGTCCATCGCCATGCCGAGGCCGGGCGCCTGGATTTCGCCCTTCCACACCGGCGAGGTCGGATCGCCAATGACGAAGCAGGACACGATGTCGGTGCCGCCCGAAATCGAGGCGAGATGCACGTCCGGTTTGATGTCGCGATAGACGTATTCGAAGCTCTCCGGCGCCAGCGGCGAGCCGGTCGACGCGATCATCCGCAGCGCCGAGAGGTCGTGGGTGCGCCGCGGCGCGACACCGGCCTTGGCTGCAGGCGTCGATGTATTTCGCCGAAGTCCCGAACACGTTGATGCGCTCGTCCTGCGCATAGTCCCAGAGCGAGGCCGGCGTCGGTGCGAACGGCGAGCCGTCATAGAGCATCAGCGTCGCGCCGGTGGCGAGGCCGGAGATCAGCCAGTTCCACATCATCCAGCCGAGCGTGGTGAAGTAGAACAGCCGCTCGCCCGAACGCAGGTCGCATTGCAGGCGATGCTCCTTGAGATGCTGAAGCAGCGTCCCGCCGGCGCCGTGCACGATGCATTTCGGCACCCCGGTCGTGCCCGACGAGAACAGGATGTAGACCGGGTGGTCGAACGGCATGCCGCTCGAAGGTGAGCGGCTTCGCCGTGAACGGCTTGAGCCACGCGCCGAGCGTCGTGCCACGCGGCAGTTCCTTCGCCACCGCCTCGGCCTCGCCGAGATAGTCGACAATGACGACGGCCCGCGCCGACGGAAGCTCGCCGACGATGGGCTTCAGCTTGTCCAACAGCCGAATCGGCTTGCCGTTGTACCAATAGCCGTCGACCGCAACGAACACCTTGGGCTCGATCTGCCCGAATCGGTCGAGCACGCCGCGTTCGCCGAAATCGGGCGAGCAGGACGACCAGATCGCGCCGATCGAGGTCACCGCGAGCACCAGGGCGACCGCGTCCGGCCCGTTCGGCAGCATGGCGGCGACGCGGTCGCCGACCCCGACGCCGGCCGCCCGCAACGCCTGCTGCATGCGGGAGACGAGCGCGCTGAGTTCTCCCCAGGTCAGGCGGGTGACGACCTTGTCCTCGCCACGAAAGACGATGGCTTCGCCATCGTCCGAGCGTCGCAGCAGGTTTTCGGCGAAATTCAGTGTCGCGTCCGGCAGATAGCGGGCGCCCGGCATCTTGCCGTGATCGGCGACCAGCCGCTCGCCTTTATCCCCAATCACGCCGCAGAGGTCCCAGATCAGGCTCCAGAACAGGTCAGGATGCGTGACGCTCCAGGCGTGCAGGTCGCGATAATCGCCAAGCCGCGTGCCGTGACGGCGGTTAACCTCCGCCATGAAGGCCATGACCTGGCTCGCGGCAGCCTGTTTTTCGGGCGGTATCCACAGCGGCGTGTCGCTCATTCCAGTCCTCATTGCCTCCGGCATCACTCCGGGATACCGCATAAACTATCGGCCCCGGAAGCGCCCCAAAGGCGGCCACGAAAGGGTCACAGACCGCAACAATATTGCGCGCCCAATCCCCGTCGATACAGTTCTGCGGCTGTGCCGCCCAAACCGGATCACCTCGTGCCCGCGGCTATTGGCATCAAACGCGTTGGACTGGCCGTTGCAAGCCTGCTCGGGGCGGCCTTAGCCGTTCTCCTGATCCTCTCGGTGGTGATCCCGGCCGACACCGTACGCGACGCCGTCAAAGCGCAGATCCGCGACGTGACCGGCCTCGATCCGGTGCTGCGCGGCGATGTCTCGGTCTCGCTGTTCCCGACCGGCAGCGTCCGCTTCAACGACGTCAGTCTCGGGGACAACCGCACCGGCGCCCCTGCCCTGTCCGCGGAGCAGCTTGTGGTGCGGCTGCGGTTCCTGTCGTTCCTGTTCGGGCGCATCGAGATCGCCGACGTGACGCTGGTGCGTCCGACCATCCAGATCGCGTTCGCACCGGACGGCAGCTCGAACTGGGCGGGACACATTGAAACGCTCGCGCAAGCGATCACGCCGAGCCCGGATGCGGTCAAATCGTTCTCGGAAATCCGCATCAGCGAAGGAACGGCGATCATTCGCGACGAGGCCTCCCGGATCGTCGAGACGCTGACCAATATCGAATTCGCGCTGGCCTGGCCGTCGATTTCGCGGACCTTCGCGGCGACCGGCCAATTCACCTGGAACGGCCAGCCGTTCGACGCAACGCTGAGCCTGTCCGATTTCCTGGCCGCGCTGACCGGCGAGCGCACCGGCCTCAAGGTCCGGCTCACCGGCACGCCGTTCAAGTTCGCCTTCGACGGCAATATGAGCCACCGCCCGACGCTCAAGATGGAAGGCGTGCTGGCGGCCGATACCAACTCGCTCCGCGACACCCTGCGCTGGGCCACCGACCGCTCGACGTCGGGCCCGGGCTTCCAGCGCTTCGCGCTCAAGGCGCAGACCAGCGTCGCCGGCAGGAACGTTGCGCTGTCGAAGGTCAATCTCGAGCTCGACGGCAATAGCGGCGAAGGCGGGCTGACCTATGTCGCGGACGGCCGACAGACCTTGCAGGGCACGCTCGCGGTCGAGGGCCTTAATCTGACGCCGTACACGTCCGCCTTCCGGTTACTCAACGAGGAGCGGAGCTGGAGCCGCACCCCGCTCGAACTCGATGCGTTGAGCGGCATCGACGTCGACCTGCGCATTTCTGCCGCCCGCGTCACGCTCGGCAACTTCAATCTCGGCCAGACCGCGGTCGCGGCCAATCTGCGCGCCGGCAACCTCACGCTGGCGATCGGCAAGTCGCATGCGTTCGGCGGCGTCATCAAAGGATCGCTCGCACTTGCGAAGTCGACCGCCGGCGCCAACCTGCAGGCGCAGCTGCAATTCAACGACGTCATGCTCGATCAGACGCTGGGCGCGTTTGTCGGCGTCCGCAGCGTCGAAGGCCGGGGCAATATCGGGCTCACCGTCAGCGGCAGCGGCGCCAGCGTCTACGACCTGTCCAAGGCGCTCAACGGCTCGGTCACGATGACGAGCCGCAAGGGCGCCATCGCGGGGCTCAATGTCGAGCAGTCGCTCCGGCGGCTGGAGCGCAATCCGCTGGCGGTCCGCGGCTCGGACTTCCGGGGCGGCAAGACCCCCTATGACGAGTTCGACGTCACGCTGAAGGTAACCGACGGCACCGCGCACGCCCAGGACGTCCGGATCGAGTCGCCGGCCATGAAGATCGGCCTGGCTGGCACGTCGTCGATCCCCTCGCGGGCCTTCGATCTGAAAGGCACGGCGAGCCTGTTCGGCAGCGGTACCTCCGACCCCTTCCAGCTCCCCTTCGTGGTCATGGGAAGCTGGGACGATCCGCTGCTGGCGCCGGATATCCAGATGCTGATCCGGCGCTCGGGGGCGGCCGCCCCCCTCCTGGATGCGGTGCGGAACCGGCTCAAGCGCGACCAGCCGCCGACCTTGGCTGGCGAGGCCACCCCCTCCGCCGCGGCAGCGCCGGTGCCCCAGGAATCCGCCCAATAAACTCCTCAATTTCCCTGGGGATAGCGGGGATAACCGGCTGATAACGGCTTTGGCCTAACGTCGGGGCATGTTCGACGATTTCGTACGCACGCTGGTCAAGCTCGCGGTCGGGTCGCTCATCCTCGGCTGCGGTGTTGGCGTATTTCGGCGTCACGCCCGAGAAGCTGCTGGGCGCACTCGGCCTCTCGCCGGAGCAGGCGATGGAACTCGCACGCCGGGGCATCGACTGGGCGCTGCCGAACCTCACGCTCGGCGCGCTGGTGATCGTGCCGGTGTGGCTCGTGGTCTATCTGTTCCGTCCGCCGCGCCCGCGTACCGCGCATCGACGTCTGATGCTCAGAGCGGCGCGCCGGTCGACGCCTGCCTGGCGCCGGTGAACTTGGTCAGCAGCGACGCCGCAACGATGCCGAGCGCGACCACCGCGATGATGATCGTGCACACCGCATTGATCTCCGGCCGCACCCCGAGCCGGACTTCCGAATAGATGCGGATCGGCAGCGTCGTCGCGCCGGGGCCGGTGACGAAATTCGCGATCACGAGGTCGTCGAGCGACAGCATGAAGGCAAGCACCCAGCCGGCCGCGATCGCGGGCGCGATCAGCGGCAGCGTCACCGTCATGAAGGTGCGGAACGGCGGGCAGCCGAGGTCCATCGCCGCCTCTTCGAGGCTGCGGTCGAAGCCGATGAGGCGCGCCTGCACGATCACCGCGACAAAGCCCATGGTGAGCGTGGTGTGCGCGATCGTTACCGTCCAGAATCCACGCTCGATTTCGATCGCGACGAACAGCAAGAGCAGTGCGAGCCCGGTGATGACTTCCGGCATTACCAGCGGCGCGTAGACGAGGCCGCTGAACAGCAACCGCCCGCGGAAGCGGCCGGCGCGCACCAGCGCGAGCGCGGCGAGCGTGCCGAGCACGGTCGCGGCGCAGGCCGTCAGGAACGCGATGCGCAGCGACACCCAGGCCGCTTCGAGCATGGCCTGGTTGCCGAAGAGCGAGACGTACCAGCGCGTCGACCAGCCGCCCCAAACCGTCACCAGCCGCGACGCATTGAACGAATAGATCACCAGGATCAGGATCGGCAGATAGAGGAACGCCAGTCCGAGCGCGATCGATGTGACATTGAAGGTCGAGAGGCCGCGCCGCATGTCAGCCTCCGCGTTCCAGGCGGCGCGCCTGCAAGTGCTGGTAGACCACCAGCGGCACGATCAGCAGCGCGAGCAGCACCACCGCAACCGCCGAAGCGGCCGGCCAATCGCGGTTGCTGAAGAACTCGATCCACAGCGTCTGCCCGATCATCATCGCGCCGGAGCCGCCGAGCAGGTCCGGGATGACGAATTCGCCGACGATCGGAATGAAGCACAGCAGCGAGCCCGCGATGATTCCCGGCAACGCGAGCGGCACCGTGACCAGCCAGAACGCCTTCCAGCGCGGGCAGCCGAGATCGGCCGCGGCCTCGAGCAGCGTTTCGTCCATGCGTTCGAGCGTGGCGTAGATCGGCAGCACCATGAACGGCAGGTAGGTGTAGACGATGCCGATGAAAATCGCGGTGTCGGTCGAGATCCAGATCGGCGGCGTATCGACAATGCCGAGCGCGAGCAGCGCCTGATTGAGCAGGCCGTCGCGCTGAAGGATCGTCATCCAGGCATAGACGCGGATCAGGAACGACGTCCAGAACGGCAGTACGACCAGCATGAACAGCACGCCCTGCCAGCCGCGCGGCGCGCGCGCCATGCCGTAGGCGATTGGAAATCCGAGCAGCAACAGCATCGCCGTCGATACGAGCGCGATGACGAGGCTGCGGCCATAGGACGTGAGATAGAGCGAGTCGCCAATCAGCCGCGTGTAACCGGAGAACGAAAGACCCGCGAAGAACTCCCGCAGCGACTCGAAGCCTTCGGTGAGATCGAACTGCGGCAGATAGGGCGGCTGCGCGATCGCGTATTCCGACAGGCTGATCTTGAACACGATCAGGAACGGCACCAGGAAGAACGCGCCAAGCCACAGATACGGGATCAGGATGACAAGCCGTTGTCCCCAAGACGGGACGAAGATCGGCGCGGTTTGGATGCGGTCGTCATCGCGTCAACACCACACCTGCGTCGGATGCCCAGGACAGCCAGACGCGGTCACCAACGGCGATCGGGCGCTCGATCAGCCGCGTCATGTTGGCGGCGGCCGCATTGATCACGAAGCCGTCGTTGAGCCGCACCTTGTAGATCGAGAAGTCGCCGAGATAGCCGATCTCCCAGACTTCGCCTTCGACGCGGTTTACGCTGAGCGGCGGCGCATCGCGCGCGATCCTGATCTTTTCCGGACGCAACGCAACCCAGACGGTATCGCCGGGCTTGGCCCCGGGCGCCGCGCCCGCACGCCACGACGCGACTGGCGCGGTGGCGACGGTCGTGCCGGCGGCGCCGGACTCGACGACGCGTCCTTCGATCAGGTTCACGTCGCCGATGAAGTCGGCGACCCAGCGCGAATTGGGCTGCTCGTAGATTTCGGCCGGCGTCGCGACCTGGATCAGCCGTCCGTGATTCATGACGCCGATGCGGTCGGCGACGGTCATCGCCTCTTCCTGGTCGTGGGTCACGATCACGAAGGTCAAGCCCAAGCCGTTCCCGGAGCCGCATCAGCTCAAACTGGGTCTCGCCGCGCAGCTTCTTGTCGAGCGCCGCCAGCGGCTCGTCGAGCAGCAGCACGCGCGGCCGCTTGACCAGCGCGCGCGCGAGCGCCACGCGCTGGCGCTGACCGCCGGACAATTGATGCGGCTTGCGCGCTTCGAGACCTTCGAGCCGCAGCAGCGCCAGCATCTCGGCGATGCGCGCGGCGATCTCCTGCTTCGGCAAGCCGTCCTGCTTGAGCCCGAACGCGACATTGCCCGCGACCGTGAGGTGCGGGAACAGCGCGTAGCTCTGGAACATCATGTTGACCGGCCGGCGGTGGGGCGGCACGCCGGTCAGATCCTCGCCGTCGAGCAGGACGCGGCCTGCGTCCGGCGTTTCGAAACCGGCGAGCATGCGCAACAGCGTGGTCTTGCCGCAGCCGGACGGGCCGAGCAGCGCGAAGAACTCGCCCTGGTAGATGTCGAGCGACACGCTGTCGACCGCGGTCACGCCGGCAAAGCGCTTGCTGACGGCGTCGAAACGCACCAGCGGCCGCGCGGCAGGATCGGTCCACGGAGCGAATGGCCCGCGTGCCCGTGCCGGATTGTCAGGTTGATTGTCGCGGCCGTTCATCCGATGTCCCCGCACGGGACTATCGGATGAATTTTGAAGCAGATCAATTCAGCGGCGTGCCTTCGGGCGCCGGCGCGATCGAAGGTTCCGTGAGCGGATCGGCGACCAGCTTGCGCGGCTGCGGGCCCGTAATAGTCGCCGAGCTGAACCACCGGACGCGGCTTCGCGACGATCGCGGTCAGCCGGTCGAGCAGCGCCTGGGCCGACACCGGCTTGCGCAGATACTCGTTGACGCCGATCCGCACCGCCTCGACCACGCGCCAGCGCTCGCCATGCGAGCTGAGCATGATGATCGGGACGTCCGACAACGGAAACACGCCGGGCGAGCGCACGATGCGCACGAACTCGGCACCGTTGAGCAGCGGCAATTCCCAATCGAGGATCACGACGTCCGGCGTCACGATGCGGATCGCGTCGAGCCCGGCGATGCCGTCGCTCGCCTCGTAGACCTTGCGCACGCCGATATTGACGAGAAGAGTGCGCACGATCTTGCGCATGTACTGATTGTCGTCGACGATCAGGATGCTGAGATCCTGGATCAACGCTTCGACGTCGCTCTTCGACAACGAGATCGGCATCCGCCCGGCCCAAACAATGCCGGCCACACGCTCGCCGACAACGCCATTCAATCACATGCGAATTTCGGTCGCGTAAAATGGAACTGCATAATTTGCAGCATTCGTCGCAAGGATTTGGAAAGCATTCTCGCACGGCACTGGCACGCGATGCGAATGCGTTAACCAACGCTGTCAACGCTCGCTTAAGGTCCGTGACACCGCATCGCGCCAGCCCGCCCATTTGCGCTCGCGCGTCGCTTCGTCCATCTGCGGCATGAAGCGGCGCTCGCAGGTCCAGCGCGCCGCGAAGTCCGGCAAGATCGGGACAAAGGCCGGCGGCAAGGCCCGGCGAGATAGGCGGCGCCGACCGCGGTCGTCTCCATCACCGCCGGCCGGTCGACCGGCGCCGCCAGGATGTCGGCGAGGAACTGCATGGTGAAATCGCTCGCCGCCATGCCGCCATCGACGCGCAGCACGGTGTCGCCGGCGGCCGGCCAATCGGCGCGCATGGCGTCGAGCAGGTCGCGGGTCTGGTAGCCGACCGCTTCGAGCGCGGCGCGCGCGATCTCGGCGACGCCGGCGTTGCGCGTGAGGCCGTACACGGCGCCGCGCGCATTCGCGTCCCACCACGGCGCGCCGAGCCCGACGAAGGCCGGCACCAGATAGACCTGCTCGGACGGGTCGGCGGCAGCAGCCAGCGCGTTCACGTGCGGCGCGGCGGTGATCATCTTGAGCGCGTCGCGCAGCCATTGCACCGCCGCGCCGGCGATGAAGATCGCGCCTTCCAGCGCATAAGTGCGCTTGCCGCCGAGCTGATAGGCGATCGTGGTCAGCAGCCGGTTGTTCGAGGCGACCGGCGTCTCGCCGATATTGAGCAGCGCGAAGCAGCCGGTGCCATAGGTCGATTTCATCATGCCGGGCCGGAAACAGCCCTGCCCGACCGTCGCCGCCTGCTGGTCGCCGGCGACGCCGAGAATCCGGATCGGCCCGCCGAACAGCTCCGGCGCGGTCGTGCCGAAGTCACCGGCGCAATCGCGCACCTGCGGCAACAGCGACGGCGGCACGCCGAACAGCTTGCACAGATCCGCGTCCCAGCGTCCGCTTCCGATGTCGAGCAGCAGCGTCCGCGCGGCATTGGTCGCGTCGGTCGCGTGGAGCTTGCCGCCGGTCAGCCGCCACAAGCAGGAAGCTGTCCACCGTGCCGAACGCCAGCGCGCCCTGCTCCGCCGCGGCCCGCGCGCCGTCGACATGGTCGAGCAGCCAGGCGATCTTCGTGGCGGAGAAATACGGGTCGAGCAGCAAGCCCGGTGCGCGCCGAGATCAGCGGCTCATGGCCCTGCTGGCGCAGCGCGGCGCAGGCGTCGGCGGTGCGCCGGTCCTGCCAGACAATGGCATTGTGGATCGGCCGGCCGCTGGCGCGATCCCAGATGACGGTCGTCTCGCGCTGATTGGTGATGCCGATCGCGGCGATCGTGCTGGCTGCCGCGCCGGCCTTCGCCATCGCGGCGCGCACGGTGGCGACCGTCGTCGCCCAGATTTCCTCCGGATCGTGCTCGACCTGCCCCGGCCCCGGATAGATCTGCTTGAATTCCTGCTGCGCGGACGCAACCGGCTTGAGCGCGGCATCGAACACGATGGCGCGCGTCGACGTGGTGCCCTGATCGATTGCGAGGAGATAGTCCGCCACGGTGCCTTACCGGAAGGTTGGATTGCCGAATACCATACTCAAAATCTAGCGATCGGGTTGCGCTTTACCGCCGCTCGCGCTGGCGGCGCTGCCAAGCACGTTGGTCATGAATGCGGACAGCTTGGCGCGCTCGTCGGCGGAAAACCGCAAGCCGAGCTTGGTCCGGCGCCACAGCACGTCGTCCGCGCGTCTGCGCCCATTCGTGCGTCATCAGATAGCGGACCTCGGCCCCCGTCAGATCGCCGCCGAGATTCGGGTCCGAGATCGGCTAAGGCTCGTCGGCGGACCCAGGATATCTGCGGACCCGCGTGCCATAGGCGCGCGCCAGGCGGCGGGCATGGGCCTCGCTCAGGAACGGCCAGGAGGCGCGCAGCCCCGCGATCAGCCGCTCGATGCCGTCGACGTCGAAGTCGCCGCCCGGCAATGCCGCGCCCTTGGTCCAGTCCGGCCGCGCGCCGAGAACCGGCGCGAGCTTGCCGAATGCTTCCTCCGCGAGACGGCGATAGGTCGTGATCTTGCCGCCATAGACCGTCAGCAGCGGCGCTTCGCCGGCCACGCGATCGAGCTCCAGCACATAGTCGCGCGGCGGTGTCCTGCGGCTTGTCGGCGTCCTCGCCATAGAGCGGGCGCACGCCGGCGAACGACCAGACCACGTCGGCCGCCGTCACCAGCGTGCGGAAATGATCGCTCGCGATCTTGCAGAGATAGCCGATCTCCTCGGCGCTCGCTTCGATCTTGCCCGGGATCGCCCGAAAAATCCCGGTCGGTCGTTCCGACCATCGTGAAGTCGCCTTCGAACGGCAGGGCAAACACGACGCGGCCGTCCGGCGCCTGGAAGATGTAGGCGCGGTCGTGCTCGAACAGCCGCGGCACCACGATGTGGCTGCCGGCGATCAGCCGCACGTTGCCGGACGGCGGCCGGCGCAGCACCGTCTCGCTGAACGTGCCGACCCACGGGCCGGTCGCATTGACCAGCGCGCGGGCGCTCATGACGTCGCGCCGCCCGCGCACTTCGAGCACGAGCTTCCAGTCCGCGCCGCGCTCGACGCGCACGCAGCGGGTGCGGGTGCGGATCACCGCGCCGCGCGCGGCCGCGTCGACCGCGTTGAGCACGACCAGCCGCGCATCGTCGACCCAGCAGTCGGAATATTCGAAGCCGTGCTCGTAGCGCCCCTTCAGCGGCGCACCGAGCGGATCGTGCGCGAGATCGATCGTGCGCGTCGCCGGCAGGAGCTTGCGGCCGCCGAGATGGTCGTAGACGAACAGCCCGAGCCGCAGCATCCAGCGCGGACGCATGCCGGGCTCGACCGGCAGCACGAACCGCATCGGCCGGATCAGATGCGGCGCCATGCGCAGCAGCACTTCGCGCTCGATCAGCGCCTCGCGCACCAGCCGCAGCCAGCCGTGTTCGAGATAGCGCAGCCCGCCATGGATCAGCTTGGTGGAGGCCGACGAGGTGCCCGGACGCAAGGTCGTTCTGCTCGACCAGCAGCACGCGCAGGCCGCGGCCGGCCGCATCGCGGGCGATGCCGGCGCCGTTGATGCCGCCCCCGACGATGGCGAGGTCGAAATCGCTCATGACCCTGATTCGCTCCCGGGGTGAGCATCGCGCGGCACACCCTCGCCGCTCAAGCCTATGTCGTGACTTACAGCGGCGGTGATAGAGTGGCGCACGAAAGGCGGAGGCCGAACGCAGATGGACTTCTCACGATCGCCATGTGGTCGTGACCGGCGGCACCGGCGCGCTCGGGACCGCGGTCGCCGATGCGCTGGTCAAGGCCGGCGCCATCTGCCACGTCCCCTATGTGGAGGCGGCGGAAGCCGAGCGCTTCCCCTTGCGCGGCCATGCGCAGGTCAAGCTGATCCCGGTCTCCGACCTCTCCGACGAGGCGTCGGTCACGCGCCTGTTCGGCGGCGTGCCGCCGCTGTGGGCGTCGATCCATCTTGCCGGCGGCTTCGCCATGAAGCCGGTCGCCGAGACGACCCGATCCGACCTGATGCAGCAGGTGGACATGAATTTCGTCACCGCGTTCCTGTGCTGCCGGGCCGCGGTCAACGCCATCGCCCGAACCGGCGCGGGCGGACGGATCGTCAATGTCGCGGCGCGGCCGGCGCTCGAATGGCGCAGCGGCGCCGGCATGGCCGCCTACACCGCGAGCAAGGCCGCGGTCGCCGCGCTCACGGTCGCGCTCGCGGAGGAGGTCGCGAAGGACGGCATCCTGGTCAACGCGGTCGCGCCGTCGATCATGGACACGCGCGCCAACCGCGACGCCATGCCGAAAGCGGATCACGCCGCCTGGCCGAAGGTCGAGGAGGTCGCGGCGACGATCCTGTTCCTGGCCTCGCCGGACAACAAGGTGACGCGCGGCGCGATCGTGCCGGTGTACGGGAAGTCTTGATCAGCCCACAAACGACGTCAGATCGAACGCCGGCGCCTTCACCAGCTTCGTCACCGCGCTCGACGCGACGACGGTGCGCTGCTGCGCAAAGGCTTCGTGGTTCTTCTCGACGTCGTCGAGGTCGTAGAGATAGTTCACCATCAGCCCGTGCGATTGCCCGAGGCCGTTCTCGGACATATCGGCGAGCCAGTTGATCCGCTCGAGCCGCGCGCCGTTGCCGAGATGGAAACGCGCGACCGGATCGACCGGCGCGCCGTTGCGCGACTTGGCATGGAGGAAATACAAGGCCGCCGCGCGCAACACCGGGTCCTTGAGCGGCTCCGGATCGCCTTGCCACCAGCCCGCGGTTTCGACCTGGGTCAGCGCGTCGCGATCCTCCGGCTTGAAGGCCTTCGAATTCTCCGCCGCCAGTTCGCGGCGAAGCCACCCGGCAAATCCCGGCACCGGCGACAGCGTCACGAAGCGCGTGAGCTTGGGATACTCCCGCGCAATCTCCTCGGCCACCTGCTTGATCAGGAAGTTGCCGAACGAGACGCCGGCTGAGCCCGCGCTGGCAGTTGGAGATCGAATAGAACACCGCCGTCGTGGGCTGCTGCGATTCGACCGGCTCGCCGTTCACCGCGAGAATCGGATCGATGGCGCCGGGGATCTCGCGCGTCAGCGCAACCTCGACGAAGATCAAGGGATCGTCGACCAGCGCCGGATGGAAGAAGGCGTAGCAGCGCCGGTCCGACGGATCGATGCGCCGGCGCAGGTCGTCCCAGCCGTGGATGCGATGCACCGCCTCGTAACGGATGATCCGCTCCAGAATGCTCGCGGGCGTCGACCAGTCGATCCGGCGCAGCACCAGGAAGCCGCGGTTGAACCACGACGAGAACATGTGAACGAAATCGCGATCGATGGCCGCAAGGTCGTCGCGGCGCGTGAGCGCGTCGAGCAGATGCTCGCGCATCCGCACCAGCGCGGCGGTGCCGCCGGGCGCGAGGTTGAGCCGACGCAACAGCTCCTGCCGCCGCGGCTCGGCGGCGGTGTGGACACCGGCCGCGGTGGCGTCCGATGGGCTCGCGCGCCAGGTCTCGATCGCGGCGGCGAGCCGCGCGTGGTCGGGCCCGAATTTCGAGGCGAGGCTCTCGAAAAAGGCGATCCGCGCGCCGGAGGTCAACTCCGCGTAGCGTGCCAGGATCTCGCTGGCGAGCGCCACGCCTGAGGCCTCGCCGCGCCCGGACAGGAGCTGCTCGCAGAGGTCGACCAGATTGGCCGAGCGCTGCTCGGACGGCGGACGGCGGTCGCGGGCGATGAGCGCACGGCCGCGATCTGCGATCGTTTGCAGCATATCGCCGAAGAATGAGCTGTTCACGGGTGCAATTCCGTCGCTAGCCGGCCATAAGAGATAGGGTCGTCCTGACGGACACGCAATTCACCGCCGGCACTCTAACGCCCAAGGTCTGGACAAGTTCTTGCCAGCACGCCAGAGAAGCACCGATTCGGGGCGCAATCTTGGTCGGCGCCGCATTAGCGTTAAGGAGAAAAGTCCATGCCGGGTCCGCTGACCGGTCTGCGTGTCCTTGAACTCGCCCGCATCCTGGCCGGGCCGTGGGCGGGACAGCTCATGGCCGACCTGGGCGCCGACGTGATCAAGGTCGAGCGCAAGGGCGCCGGCGACGACACGCGCGGCTGGGGCCCGCCGTTCGTACCGGCGGCCGACGGCAGCCATCTCGGCGCCGCCTATTTCCATGGCGCCAACCGCGGCAAGCGATCGATCGAGCTCGACTTCGAGACCGCGGAAGGCCAGCGCCTGGTGAAGAAGCTCGCCGCGCGCTCCGACGTGCTGATCGAGAACTTCAAGGTCGGCGGCCTGAAGAAGTTCGGCCTCGACTATGAAAGCATGTCGAAGGAATTCCCGCGCCTGATCTATTGCTCGGTCACCGGCTTCGGACAGACCGGTCCATATGCGTCACGCGCCGGCTACGACCTCATGGCGCAGGGCATTGGCGGCTTCATGAGCCTCACCGGCGAAGCCGACGGCGAGCCCACCCGCGCCGGCGTTCCGATCGCCGACATCATGACCGGCGTCTATGCCGTCGTCGGCATCCTCGCGGCAATCATCGAGCGCGACAAGACCGGCCGTGGCACGCTGGTCGACGGTGCGCTGGTGGACACGCAGGTCGGCATGCTCGCCAACCAGGCGCTCAACTATCTGGTCTCCGGCGAGATGCCGGTGCGGATCGGCAATGCGCATCCCAACATCGTGCCCTATCAGGTGTTCCCGGTCGCCGACGGCCACATCATCATCGCCACCGGCAACGACAGCCAGTTCGTCAAGCTGTGCGGCGTGCTCGGCGAGCCGTCGCTCGCGGAAAATCCGGACTACAAGGACAACAAGAGCCGGCTTGCGCATCGCGGCGTGCTGGTCCCGCGGCTGACCGAGCTCTGCATGCGCATGACCAGCGCCGACATCCTGGCGAAGCTCGAAGCCGTCGGGGTGCCGGCCGGACCGATCAACACGCTCGATCAGGTATTCAACGATCCGCAGGTGATCCACCGCGGCGTCAAGCTCAACCTGCCGAGCGCCGCCGCCAAGGGCGGCACGATCCCCGGCGTGCGCACGCCGCTCGTGATCGGCGGACGGCCGATGGCGCACGAGCGGCCCTCGCCGCGCCTCGGCGAGCATACGGAAGAGATCCTGCGGGAGATCGGGGAATAACGTTCGCCTGGATCGCCAAATTGACGAACGCTGATCGCGCTCGGCAATCGAACGGCGCTTATCGCACAGCGGGCCAATATCATACCGCAGTGCCACATGAACCGGTCCCGCCAAAACATTGGAAATGCGCGATAAATCGCGCGCCAGCAAGCCGCGACCAAAGTAGCGCGCGGCAATTTGCTACGGGGTGGTTCGGCCGGTTTCGATCCGGTATAGGCTGACACTACAGTAACAAAAAACGAACTCACCATCCGCGCCGGAAGGAAACGTTGCTGGACCAAAAGCTGAATGACAGGGCTGCGGCGTCGCCTGGCGCCGCGGCATCAGGTGCGCCAACACCGCTGCTGGCGGTGGAGGATTTGCACGTCCAGTTCGACACCTCGCGCGGCGTCGTGCACGCGGTCGACGGCATTTCCTACACGGTCAAGCGCGGCGAAGTGGTCGCCATCGTCGGCGAATCCGGCTGCGGCAAGTCGGTATCGTCGCTCGCCATCATGGGCCTGCTGGCGAAACCCGCCGGCCGCGTGACCAAGGGGCGCGTGCTGTTCGAAGGCCGCGACCTGCTCAAATTGTCCGCCGACGAGATGCGCGCGATCCGCGGCCGCGACATCTCGATGATCTTCCAGGAGCCGATGACCTCGCTCAACCCGGTGCTCTCGATCGGCGAGCAGATCATGGAGCCGCTGTTCATCCACCTGAAGATGACAGACGCACAGGCCAAGGCGCGTGCGCTCGAACTGCTGCAGCTCGTCGGCATCACCGACGGCGCGCGGCGGCTGGAACAATATCCGCATCAGCTCTCCGGCGGCATGCGCCAGCGCGTGATGATCGCGATCGGGCTCGCCTGCAATCCCAAGCTCATCATCGCCGACGAGCCGACCACCGCGCTCGACGTTACCATCCAGGCGCAGATCCTCGAGCTGATGAAGGAACTGTCGCGGCGGCTCAACATCGCGCTGATCATCATCACGCACAATCTTGGCGTGGTCGCTCGCTACGCCGACCGCGTCAATGTGATGTACGCGGCGCGCATCGTCGAACACGGCACCGCCGATGACGTCTTTCTGCGGCCGCTGCATCCCTACACCATCGGCCTGATGCGCTCGGTGCCGCGGCTCGATTTGCCGCGCGGGGTGCGGCTGGAAACCATCGAGGGCCTGCCGCCGGACCTGCGCTCGCCGCCGGAGGGGTGCCGCTTCGCATTGCGCTGTCCGTTCGCGCTGGACGCCTGTGAGCAGCAGGACATCCCGTTGCGCGAGATCGCCCCCGATCACGCCGCGGCCTGCATCCGTGCCGAGGAGATCGCGGCGGGTACGCTGGTATCCGACCAGACGCGCGCGCGGGCGGCCGCGATTGCGACCACGACCAAGTCCGCCGATCCGATCCTGAAGGTTGACGCGCTGCGCAAGTACTTCTCGGTGCCGCTCTCAGGCTCCGGCTTTTTCTCCTCCAAGATCGCAACGGTAAAAGCGGTCGACGACGTCTCGTTCACGATCGCGCCGGGCGAGACGCTCGGGCCTCGTCGGCGAATCCGGCTGCGGCAAGACCACCGTCGGCCGCACCGTCCTCAAGCTCGAAGAGCCGACCGACGGCACGATCAGCTTCACCGGCGTCGACATCACGCATCGTACTTCCAAGCAGATGCGGGAGTTGCGGCGCGGCATCCAGGTGATCTTCCAGGACCCCTATTCGTCGCTCAATCCACGCATGACCGTCGGCCAGATCATCGGCGAGCCGCTGCGCGTCTATGGCATCGTGAAGGACCGCAACGGCGAGCGCGATCGCGTCACGGAACTGCTGCGGCAAGTCGGACTGTACTCGTTCATGGCGGAGCGTTATCCGCACCAGTTGTCCGGCGGTCAGCGCCAGCGCGTCGGCATCGCACGGGCGCTGGCGCTCGAGCCGCGCTTTATCGTCTGCGACGAGCCGGTATCGGCGCTCGACGTCTCGATCCAGGGTCAGATCATCAACCTGCTCGAAGACCTGCAGTCGAGGCTCAACCTGAGCTACCTGTTCATCGCGCACGACCTTGCGGTGGTGCGGCACATTTCCGACCGGGTGGCGGTGATGTATCTCGGCCGTATCGCGGAGGTCGCCGATCGCGACGAGCTCTACGCCAATCCGAAGCATCCTTATACGAAGGCGCTGCTCGACGCCGCGCCGATCCCCGACCCGCGCGTCGAGCGTGCGCGGGCGCCGCGCGCGCTCAAGGGCGAGATACCGTCGCCACTCAATCCGCCGTCGGGCTGCGTGTTCCATACGCGCTGTCCGATCGCCGACGAGTATTGCCGGCGCGAAGTTCCGCAAGTGCGACAGATTGGTCCTCGACACATCGTCGCCTGCCATAAAGCATGACCATCGGGACAACGAATGGAGAAAACACCATGAAATCGGCCCTCGGATTTGCCGGGATGCTTGCGTTTGTCCTTGCCGGCGCTGTCGCGCCGGCCGACGCGCAGCAGCCCAAGCGCGGCGGCACGCTGAATTTCGCGATCAGCGCCGAGACGCCGCACTACGACTGCCACGCCAGCGAGACCTACGCGACACTGCATTTCTCGGCGCCGTTCTATTCGACGCTGCTGCGCTTCAATCTCAAGAAATTCCCGGAACTCGAAGGCGACCTCGCATCGTCGTGGACGATCGCGCCCGATCTATGACCTATACGTTCAAGCTCCACCAGAACGTGAAGTTCCACGACGGTACGACGCTCACCTCGAACGACGTGAAGGCGACCTACGACCGCATGCGCAACCCGCCGAAAGGCGTGGTGTCGCCGCGCCAGGCGACTTTTGCCGACATCGGCACGATCGAGACCCCAGACGCGCAGACCGTCATCTTCAAGATGAAGGCGGTGAACGCTTCGATGATCGAGCACTTCGCGTCGCCGTGGAACTGCATCTATTCGGCCAAAGATCTGGCGGCGGATCCGAACGCGCCACGAGCAAAGATCAACGGCACCGGGCCGTTCGTGTTCGGCGAGCATGTCAAGGGCAGCCACGTCACCGGCCGCCGCAACGAGAACTACTTCAAGCAGGGCCTGCCCTATCTCGACGGCTTCCGCGGCGTGTTCACGCTGCAAGCCGCCGCGATGCTGAACGCCGTGCAGGGCGGCCAGTTGCTCGGCGAGTTCCGCGGCATCTCGCCGGCCGAGCGCGACCGCCTGGTCGCGGCGATGGGCGACAAGATCCGCATCGAGGAAGACAGTTGGACGCTCAATCTCCTCGTCGCCTTTAACACCGAGAAGAAGCCGTTTGACGACGTGCGGGTGCGCCGCGCGCTGCTGATGTCGATCGATCGCTGGGGCGGCAGCGCTGGCCTGTCGAAAATTTCGCTTTTGCGTTCGGTTGGCGGCGTGATCCGGCCCGGTTCGCCGCTGGCGACGCCGCCGGAGGAACTTGCGAAGCTCCCCGGCTACTCCAAGAACATGTCGGCTGCCCGCGCCGAGGCGCGCAAGCTCCTCGCAGAGGCCGGCGTGCCGAACCTGAAGTTCGTGTTGCATAACCGCAATCTCGCACAACCCTACACGCCGGCCGGCATCTTCCTGGTCGACCAGTGGCGGCAGATCGGCGTAACCGCCGATCACAAGCAGTACGATACCGGTCCCTACATCGCCGCGTTGAACGCGGGGAACTACGAAGTCGCGATCGACTTCTCCAACCTGTTCATGGACGATTCGACGCTCGCGCTCGCCAAGTACCTGTCGTTCGACCGCTCGCCGCAGAACCTGTCTCGCTCGATCGACCGCGAACTCGACAAACTCTACGACGCGCATGTGCGCGAGCGCGACGTCGGCAAACGCAAGGCGATGATCCAGGCATTCGAACGCCGCGTGTTCGAGCAGGCCTATCAGCAGCCGATCCTGTGGTGGCATCGCATCGTGCCGACCCACAAGGTCGTGATGGGCTGGGAAATGTCGCCAAGCCACAATCTTGGCGCCCAGCTCGAAGGCGTGTGGCTGAACCAGTGATGCATGCCGCCTCTCCCCGCTCCGGTGGGGAGAGGACGGAACCCGCACGGCAACCGAAGTGACCTGATGCTCCGCTATACGCTGCACCGGCTGCTCTTGATGATCCCCACGGTCCTCGGGGTGGTGGTGCTCATCTATGTCATGCTGCAGATCCTGCCCGGCGACGTGGTGGAAGTGAAGCTGCGCGGTCGACGGCGGCACGGTCTCACAGGAAGTGATTCAGGCGGAGCGTCAGCGGCTCGGCCTCGACCGGCATTGGGCGGTGCAGTTCGCCGACTACATGATGGGACTGGCCAGGTTCGATCTTGGCAAGTCGATGCGAACCGAGCGGTCGGTGTGGGAGGAAATCAGCATCCGGCTGGAGCTTTCGCTTCAGCTCGCGATCATGGCGACCATTTTCGCGGTGCTGCTCGCAATACCATTGGGCACGACGGCCGCGCTGATGCGCGGCACCTGGGTGGATTACGTCGTGCGCATCTTCACCATCGGCGGGTTGTCGATCCCCTCGTTCTGGTTCGGCATGCTGATCATGATGACGCTGCTGCATTTCTGGAACTGGCTGCCGCCGATCACGTTCACGCCGATCTATGTCGATCCGGTCGCGAACCTCACCCAGCTCATCTGGCCGGCGATGGCCGTCGGCTACCGCTACTGCGCGGTGGTGGCGCGCATGATCCGCTCCTCGCTGCTCGAAGTGCTCAACGAGGACTACATCCGCACGGCGCGCGCCAAGGGCGTGTACGAAAAGGTCGTCATCTCGCGCCATGCGCTGCGCAACGCGCTCCTGCCCGCCATCACCGTGATCGGCATCGAGTTTGCCTTCCTGATCGGCGGGCTCGTGGTCACCGAGCAGGTGTTCAACCTCAACGGCATCGGCAAGCTGCTCGTGCAGAGCGTGGCCAACAACGACTTCATGATGATCCAGGGCATCGTGATCCTGATCGCGCTGGTCTACGTCTTGGTCAATCTCGTGGTCGATCTCCTCTATGCGGTGTTCGACCCGCGCATCCGGTACGGGTGACGGCATGACCGCCATCGCGCCCTCCGCACCTTCGACTGTCGAGCCCTCCACCGTCGCCCAACCGCGCGGGTTCGTGCTCGACTTCGTGGCCCAGCAGCCGCTCGGTACCGCGAGCTTCGTCGTCATCCTGGCCATGACGGTCGCCGGCATTTTCTCGGAATGGGTGGCGCCCTACGACCCGCTGCACATCGATTTCGCCGCCATCCTCCAGCCGCCATCGTGGGAGCATTGGGGCGGCACCGACGCCTACGGCCGCGATATCCTTTCCCGCATCATCTACGGCGCGCGCACCGCGCTGGTGATCAGCCTGACTTCGTCATTCGTCGGCTCGACACTCGGCGCCATCCTGGGCGTCGCCTCGGCTTATTTCGGCGGCCGGATCGACGACTGGATCCAGCGCTTCATGGACATGCTGCTGGCGTTCCCGATCATCGTGCTGGCGCTGGTGGTGGTCGCGGCGCTGAAGACCTTCGTCCTGTTCGGCATCGACATCAACCTGATCATCGCGATCGCCATCCCGATCATCCCGCGGGTGTGCCGCGTCGTGCGCGCGGCGGCGCTCACCGTCCGCGTGATGCCCTATGTCGATGCCGCGCGCGCCGCCGGCTATTCCGACAGCCGCATCATCTTCCGCCACATGGCGCCCAACGTGGTCGCGCCTTACCTGATCATGTTCACGGCCTTCATGGCGCAGGCGATCCTGCTCGAAGCCTCGCTCTCCTTCCTCGGCCTCGGCGTCACCGAGCCGACGCCGGCCTGGGGACTGATGCTGTCCGGCAACGCCGCCGACTTCTACCGCGAGGCGCCGTGGATGATCCTGTTCCCGGGCCTGGCCATCAGCCTCGCGGTGTTCGCCTTCAACCTGTTCGGCGACAGCCTGCGCGACTATCTCGACCCGCGGTTCAAGGTGTAAGCTCCTGCCGCATGTTGGAGCGGCCGCAGGCAAGGGGTAAGGGCGCACGCAGCGCATTCGCCGCTGCCGATCCGGCGCGTCGACGCCATCCCGGTGGCGCTGCCGCTCAAGACGCCCGATGAAGATGTCGGGCATCACCATCGCCACCGCCGAGAACGTTCTGGTGCGGATCGAGGCCGCCGACGGCAGCGTCGGCTGGGGCGAAGCCGCCTCGGCGCCGACCATGACCGGCGACACGCTGGGCGGGCTGGTCGCCGCGGTGCGCGATCATCTGGCGCCGATGCTGGTCGGGCAGGATGCGTTCGACCGCCCTGCCCTCATGCCGGCGCTGCGGCGCGCGCTGATGGGCAACACCGGCGCGCATTCCGCGGTCGAGATGGCGCTGCTCGATCTCACCGGCCGCGCGAGCAACACGCGGCTGGTCGACGCCGTCGTGCCGAAGCCGCGGCGCACGACGCGTCAAGCCGATGTGGCTGCTCGGCAATGCGCACGCCGGAGCAGGACATCGCCGAAGCGCGCGCCAAGGAGCGCGAGGGCTTCCATTTCTTCAAGCTCAAGATCGGCGTGAAGCCGCTCGCCGACGAGATCGCCGCCGACGCTCGCGGTGCGCGAGGCGCTCGGCACGAAAATGCCGCTCTGCGCCGACGCCAATGGCGGGCTGACGCTCGCGGACGCGAAGCGCTATGTCGAGCGCACGCGGCCGGCCAAGCTCGCCTTCGTCGAGCAGCCGCTGCCGCATGACGACCTCGCCGGGCTCAAGGCGCTCGCGCGAAGCTGCGCCTGCCGATCGGGGTCGACGAGAGCATCCATGCGCTCGCCGACGTCAGCGCCAATGCCCGCGCCGGCGCGGCAGGCGTGTCGCTCAAGTTGATCAAGCTCGGCGGCTTCACCACCGCCTACGAGGCCGCGAAGCTCTGCCGGCGGCTGCGGCTCAAGGTCAACGTCGCGGCCAAGATCGCGGAATCGAGCATCGCCACCGCGGCCGCCGTGCATCTCGCCTGCGCGGTGCCGAACGTCGACTGGGGCGTGAGCCTCACGCATTTCTATCTTGCCGAAGACATCGTGCGGCACCCGCTGCGCGATCCGCGACGGCGCCGTGTCGCTGCCGCCAGGCCCCGGCCTCGGCGTCGAGGTGGACGAGGCGGCGGTCGAGCGGTTCCGGGTGAAATGACAGTCCCCTCCTGAAAGAGAACATCATGGCCCGCGTGAAACTGCTCCAGCCGGAGGACTGTCCGGACCAGCCCGCGCTGATCGACCGCATCCGCAAGGGCCGGCGCGGCAACGTCATCAACGTCTACAAGATGCTGCTGCACAGCCCGGACATCGCCAGCGTCTGGCTCGATCTGGTCAATGTCGTGCGCTGGAAGGTCGACCTCGAAGGCCGCCTGCGCGAGATCGTGATCGTCCGCATCGGCTATCTCAACCGTTGCGCCTATGTCGTGAACCAGCACGTGCCCGAGCTCACCGCGCCGGAAGGGCTGACCAAGGAGGAATGCGCCGCGCTCGCCGACTGGCGGGCCTCGCCGTTCTTCAACGCGCGCGAGCGCGCGGCGCTGGCCTATGCCGACGCCGTGACCCGCGACATCGACGTGCCGGACGCGGTGTTCGCCGAGCTGCGCAAGCATTTCAACGAGCGCCAGATCGTCGAATTGACGGTGCTGATCGGCACCTACAACATGCACACGCGGGTCGGCCAGGCGCTGCAGATCGATCCCGAGCCGCATCACCCCTGAGCAACGCCGTGCCCGACGCGCCCCTCCTTGTCGTCGAAGACGATCCGTTCCTGCGCGTGCTGCAGGTCGTGCTCGATCCGGAACGCCGGCCGAACGCTATGCCGCCTTCGCCGATTTCTTCGCGCATGAGGCCGACTTCGGCGACTACTGCGCGCGCGTGCGCGCCACGGCGGGCGGCCTGTTTCCGGCGCGGGTGCAGCATGGTCGAGACCCAGGAGGAATTGCGCGACGCGCTCGCCGAGGCGCGCGGCGTTGCGGTCGAGGCGCTCAGCTTCGGGCGCGAAGAGCTCGCCGCTGCGCCGCAACTGAAGTTCGTGCAGAAATACGGCCTCGGGCTCGGCACCATCGACACCGCCGCCTGCGCCGAGCGCGGCGTGCCCGTGCTCACCATCCGCCGCCGCGCCAACATCGCCTGCGCCGAGCACGCGCTCGCGCTGATGCTGACGCAGGCGCGCAAGCTCGACCGCGTGATCGGCCGCGTCACCGCCGCGAAGCTCGCCGAGGAAGGCTATCCCTACAGGCCGTTCGACCGGCGCCACACGCCCAATTCGAACTGGGGGCGCATCGCGGGCATCCGCATGCTCCACGGCGCGACGCTCGGCCTGATCGGACTGGGCGAGATCGGGCGCGAGATCGCGATCCGCGCGGTCGCCTTCGGCATGCGGGTGCTCTATTTCCAGCGCCGGCAGCTGCCGGAGGCCGACGAGCGCGCGCTCGGCGTCACCTATGCGCCGCTCGACACACTCTTGGCCGAGGCCGACTGGCTGATCCCGCAACTGCCCGAAGGTCCGTCGACCAAGAACCTGATCGGCGCCGCGCAGCTCGCGCGCATGAAGCCGGGCGCCTTCATCGTCAATGTGTCGCGCCCGGACGTGATCGACCGCGCGGCGCTGATCGAGGCGTTGAAATCCGGCCGGCTCGGCGGCTTCGCGCTCGATCCGCTCTATCAGGCGCCGGCGCGCGACGACGACGAGCTGCTGCAACTCAAGAACGTCATCCTGGTGCCGCACCTCGCCGGCGCAGCCGCGGCTCAATGCGCTTGCCGATTTCGCCGACATCATCGAAGGGATGGCGCGGGCGCTGGCGCGGTAGCACTCACGATCCGTTCACACCGGCTGGTTAACGTCCATCGCCGTCGGGGCCAGATTTTCGTTTCCGCATCGATAGAGAAAACGGGATCGCCGCGACCGCGACCGAGAGTACGGAGGTGACCGCCATCGTCACGATCAGTGGTCCCGGCGTGCCGCTCGATATCAAGCCATAGAACTGAGCGAAAGCCGCTCCGCCAAAGTGCTGCATGAACACACCAAGACCGGCCGCCATGCCCACAAGCTGCGGATTGACCGCCATCGCGGCAGCCTGGCCGAACGGAAGCGAAATGCCCTGCGCGAAAGTGATGAAGAAGCCGGGCAGGAACAGCACGAGCGGCGACATATGTCCGGACAGCAGAACGCCGGACAACACGCCGACCGTGGCGAAGGACAACAAGGATCCCGCGAGCACCATGGTCTCATTGGCGACGCGCCCGCTCAACCGCGTGGACACGAAATTGCCGACCAGGAATCCGAACGGAAACAGCAGAAAATAAAATCCAAACTCCGCCGAGGGACGGTTCAGCAATTCCTTCATGAAGACGGACGCGCCGGTCGCCAGCACCAGAAAGGTTCCGGTGTTGAAGCCGCCTTGCAGGACGAACGGCAGAAAGCGGGCCGAAGACAAGAGTTCGGAATAGCCTCGCCAGAAATTCGCCCGGGAAATCGGGCCCGGCGCGCGCGTCTCCGGTATCGCGACGTAGACGCTCAGCCACAAGATGCTGCCGAAAAACAGCGCGAAGCCGAACACGCTGCGCCATCCCAGCGTATCGATGAGAATGCCGCCGACGATCGGCGAGATCATCGGCCCCAGCGTGTAGAACATCGTCAGATAGGCGATGGCTTTGACCAGGCGTCCGGGGCCGTAGACGTCGGAAGCAATCGTGCGCACCAGGGTCACGCCGCATCCGGCGCCGACGGCCTGCAGCGATCGTCCGAGCAAAAGCGTGAAGACGGAGTTGGCCATGAAGGCAACGACGCTTCCGAACAGGAACAGGCTCAGCCCCGAGAGCAATAACGGGCGGCGTCCGTAGCGGTCGGAGAACGCGCCATAGCCCAGCGTCGCAAACGCCATGCAGAAAAGCGCGACGCTGAATGTGAGCTGCGCCTGCGCATCGGTGAGGCCAAGCGCGACCTTCGCCACGGGAATGACCGGCAGATACAAATGAATGACCAGCGGCCCGATCAACGAGATCGAGGCGAGCGCAGGCGCAAACAGGCGGCCGGGCGTGAATGTCATCGGTCGCGCACGCGGCGTGTGCGCTCTGCTGCCACGGCTTTCATTGCACCAGGAGCTCTTCGCCGGGAACTGCGCCGTCGATCGCAAGCCACCAGCCCGCGAGATCGCGCGGCGTCACGGCAACCGCCGGAGCGGCCGCCGAGACACAGGTCGCGACACAGATTGCATGAAGGAAATGCTTCGCCATCGGGACGTCATCATCCCGCCCGCTGCGCGGCCGTGCAAGGGGCCCGCAACCGGGCCGCGTTGCGACTGCGGGGAAATGCGGCCATCATGCGCCACAAAACGGGAGGATCGCATGGGTTGTTTTCGCCTCGCGCCCGCGTTGGCCGGCCTGTTCGCGTTGCTCGGCACGACGCTTCCGGCCTCGGCGCAGGATTTTCCCAGCCGCCCGATGAAAATCGTGGTCGGCTTCGGGCCCGGCGGGTTGGGCGACATCACGGTGCGCGCGGTTGCGCAAAAGATGCAGGATTCGCTCGGCCGGCCGGTGGTCGTCGAGAACATGCCAGGTGCTGGCGGCATGACCGCGGCGACGTCGGTGGCGCGCGCAGTTCCCGACGGCCATACCATGCTTCTGGTGAGCGGGCAGAACGCGATCAGCCCGTCGATCTTCAAGAGCATGTCCTACGACTGGCGGCGCGATTTCGCGCCGGTGTCCAACATGGGCTCGTTCGACTTTGTGATCGTGGCGGACAAGAACAGTCCGCTGAAGACGGTAGGCGATCTGATCGCCGCCGCAAAGAAGGAGCCGGGCAAGTTCAATGTCGGCACCATCAGCGCCGGCAGCGCGCAGCATCTGACGGCGCTGCTGTTCAACGCGATGGCGGAGCTGAGCGTGCCGGTCGTTCCGTTCCGGACCACGGGCGAGGTGGTCGCGGGGCTCCTGTCCGGCAATATCCAGGCGGGCTTCGAAACCTTGCCGGGTGTCCTGGAGCAGGTGCGCGCCGGGACATTGCGGGCGCTGGCGGTTTCGTCGGACCGCCGGGCGGCATCGCTGCCGGATGTACCCACGATCGCCGAGAGCGGCGTGCCGGGTTACAACATCGTCTCCTGGAACGGGTTCGTGGTCCCGGCGAAGACCCCACGCGAGATCGTGCTCAAGCTCAACAAGGAGGTCGCCGCGGCACTGGCGGCGCCCGATGTGCGAAAGCGATTCCAGGAGCTGGCGGTCGATCCGCGCGCCAGCTCGCCCGAAGAGCTGCAGAAGACCTACGATGCCGACGAGGCCCGCTGGCGCAAGGTGATCGCGGACGCGAAAATTCCCCAGCAGTGATCGCCGGAAAAATGCCCGACCACTGCAAGGTCGCTAATCGACCAATAAGACAGGGAGGAAATTGAAATGATGTCCTTGAGGCAGGTATCGCTCGTTGCAAGCATCCTTGCGTCCGCCTGCATATTGGCCGCAGCGCAGCCGGTCACGAGGTCGGACCGCCCGCAAGCACCACCGGACTCCAATGAACAACGCATCGCGGATCTCGTTCTCGCGAGTCGCGTTCTTTTCAATGAAGGCGTACTCGACAGCTTCGGGCACGTATCGGTCCGTTCGCTGAAAGACCCGATGCATTATTTCATGCCCCGGGCAATGCCCCCGGCACTCGTGACGGCCAAAGACATCGTCGAGCTCAACCTTGAGGCTGTACCGATCGATGCCAATGCGCCGCGCACGAATGGCGAAAGATACATTCACAGCGAGATCTACAAAGCGCGCCCAGATGTTCAGGCAATCGTGCACAGCCATTCTCCGGCGGTCGTTCCGTTCAGCCTCACCCCAGCGCGGCCGCTCCGCCCTGTGATTCATACTGCCGGATTTCTTCCTGAGAGGGTCTCCGTCTTCGATCATCGGAGCGTCTCGAAGGACGATCCAAGCCAACGCGGGAAGCTGCTGGTCAGCAACGCGAAGCTTGGTGCAGCGCTGGCGCAAACGCTCCGCGCAAACTTCGTTGTGCTCATCCGTGGACACGGAAATGTCGTTGTCGGCTCGTCACTGCCCTGGGTCGTGCTGCGGGCCGTCTATACGCAAATCAATGCGCGGACCCTGCTAGAAGCTCTCTCACTTGATCAGGAGGTGGTCTATCTCGATGACGACGAGATCAAGTACCACGTGAACGAGCTGGTCCCCGAGCGGCCATGGGATAATTTCAAAGCGCGATTGCCAAAGAACCCCTGACCGCGCGCCGCTGCCGCGCACGGAGAGCGGGGCGCGAGCGCCTTGCGGTCTCAATACATGACGAGGCGATCCTTATAGTACGGATCAGCCCACCGGAACCTTGATGTCGCCGACCCCGGCGACGTGACCGTGCATCACCTCGCCCTTCTTCACGGCGCCGACGCCTGCGGGCGTGCCGCTCATGATGATGTCGCCGGCCGCGAGCTCGAACAGCGCCGAGAGGTGCTGGATCACTTCCGGCACCTTCCAGATGAGCTGGTTGAGGTCGCCGGTCTGCCGGCGCTTGCCGTCGACGTCGAGCCAGATTTCGCCCTGGTCGGGATGGCCAATCTCGGACGCCCGGATGATCTCGCCGATCGGCGCGGACTTCTCGAACGCCTTGCCGACTTCCCACGGGCGCTGGAGATTCTTCGCCTCGTTCTGCAAATCGCGCCGCGTCATGTCGAGGCCGACGGCGTAGCCGAACACATGCTCCAGCGCCTTCGCGGTGGTGATGTTCGCGCCGCCCTTGCCGAGCGCGACAACAAGCTCGATCTCGAAGTGCAGGTCGTTGGTCAACGGCGGATAGGGAAAGGTCTGTCCCGCCTCGATCACATTGTCCGGATTCTTCTGGAAGAAGAACGGCGGCTCCTTGTTGGGATCGCGGCCCATTTCGATGGCGTGAGCGGCATAGTTGCGCCCGACACAGTAGACGCGCCGGATCGGGAAACGGGCCTTCGTCCCGCGCACCGGAAGCGACGTGACGGCAGGCGGGTTCACCACATAGGACGGCAGAGAGTCATTCATCGAGTTCATCGTCAGCCCCTCCCTGGGACCACTGCGAGCGCCGGAGCCATTCGAGCAAGTTCAGGCTCCAGCCTCAAGAGAATCTGCTGTTCAACATCCGGCACTATTTTGGGCAAGCCCTTGGTCTTGAAGGGATAACCAAGGGCCGGATCGAACCACCGATACCGTGATTTTCAGCTATCCGTCTAGCGTGTTGTATCAATGGGTTACAAGTCTCACGACCGGCATTTTCCGGCATTTCCAGCAAAAGTCT
This sequence comes from uncultured Alphaproteobacteria bacterium, assembly GCA_963850705.1. Classification (GTDB taxonomy): domain Bacteria; phylum Pseudomonadota; class Alphaproteobacteria; order Rhizobiales; family Xanthobacteraceae; genus VAZQ01. The sequence goes on from CAWKMR010000038.1 coordinate 70,239, forward strand.
CACGCTCACATGAACTGCCTTGTGCCTCGATCCCGATCGCGGGCGAAGTTACCACCCAAGCTTGTATGCGCCATCCCTGCATGATCGTGAGCGACAACGGCGCCGAGCTCACCTTGAACGCCATCCTGGCTGGCAACGCCACGCGAAACGCAGCGCCTCTCATATCCTCTCAAGTACGGTACGGGGCTAAGGGGACCGCAAGGAACTTGCGAACCGATTGCCGGGCTTGGGCTCAAGGACGCGCATCACGTCCGCAAGGTGACCGGCACCAATCTCATTGTGTAGTGTCTCCGCGCAGTTCCATACACAACGCATCTGCAACGTCGTACCGGCGGAATAAATGGAACTATTTATGAAATTTAGCATCGCATCAGAATGCTGCGGGCCGATCGATTCTGTATCAAGCGCATTCCGGCAATGGTAATGTCTCTTGTTCTTGTTTCTCAAAAAAGGAGGAGATGACCATGCGCTTCACTATCATTCCAATCGCTGCTGCGCTTGTGATCGGCGCCTCCGCCACGTCGGTGTTTGCTCAGCAATCGGCGACGTACGACGGTTGCATTGAACTTTCTGAACAAAGAGGAGCGGGTGTCGGAAGCGGTCGGAGAAACCATAGCGAGTTCATGCGCGAGTGCCTGGCTGGGAAAATCCCGGTCACTGTCGGTGGACCAGCGTCTGCCCCAGCGCCGGCCGCACATCTTGAAAGCTATAACAGGTGCGAGGCACTTTCCGAACAAAGAGGGTCAGGCACCGATAGCGGACAACGGACCCATCGTGAATTCATGACCCAATGCATGGCCGGACAAATTCGTTGATCGTCCGGCGACAGCTCGTTGGTGATTCACGAACGGCAACCGCTCTCGCGACAGTCAGAGCGGTTGCCGCCTGCCCCAGATTCGTAATCCGGCGCTGCACTCAAATTGAGATGCCTTCACCAGCGCGCCGGACTATGAAAAACCTGCGCGTCTTGTCGCCTAGGGCCTTTTCAGCGCATTCACGGCCTTTTCGATGATCTCAGGCGGCGCCGAAGCGACGCGCTTGATCAAGGCCTCGAATTGCTCACCGCTGACGGGATCGATCTCGATACCGAGCTTCGTAGCTTCCGCCAGGAACTCGGGATCTTTCATTGTCGCCAGGAAACTCTCGCGCAGCGCTTGAAGGCGATCGGCCGGGATGTCCGGCGGGCCCAGGAACGGGCGTCCGTAAACCTGCTCGGCCATGAGGAACTCCAAGACCCGCCGCTGCTCGTCGGTCTTCACCCACTTCCAGATCATCGGAACGCCCATCTTCTCCAGCGCGGGATAGGGCTCCATCGCGATCTGAACCAGAATATTGATCTTGTTCTCCGTCACCCATTGCGGCTGCTGGCTCATCAAGCTCGTCCAGCCAAAACCGCAAATGCCGCCGACCTCCCCGCGATTGACCGCGAGAGCGATCTCCTGGGTCCCGGGATAACCGGCGACCAGCTTGAACTTCGTTCCCACAATGTTGTTCAGCATGATCGGCGTATCGTGCGGCGCGCCGCCCGGCGCGTTGCCGCCCATGACCATCTCTGTCGTCAATGCGTCGTCCATCGTCTTCACGGGCTGGTTCTTCATCGCCAGGCAGACGCGTGACTCCTGGTTCGCGCTGCCGATGAAGGAGAACGCCGTCGGCAGATAGTCGTCGCGCTTGTCCATCAGCGGCTTCAGGATCGCCAGCGGAAAGCTCGTGCCGACGGTGAGGCCATTGCGCGGCGCGACCTTGGATGTGTGGCGCAGCATCGCCATGCCCGACGCGCCCGGCATGTTGCGCACGACCACAGTCGGATTGCCCGGGATGTGCTTGCCCCAGTAGCGGGCCACGGCGCGACCATAGATGTCGTAGCCACCGCCCGGAGAGGCGCCGATGACCATGTCGATCGTCTTGCCCTTGTAGAACTCCTCGACTGTTTGCGCCGATACCGCGACAGGATGCGCGGCGCAGGCAATCGCCAGAGCGGCAAGTGCGAGCGTGGCAACGGACGTCCTCATATTCGCTCCTTCCATCACGGGGATTGAGGGCTGATGGTCAGCAGTTGCTGCAACCATCATGCCACAGGCTCGGCGCAGCCCAGGCTTGTGCGAGACCCGGACTGTTGCGGCTCAACCCCCGCCTCATTGCTTGCTCAACAACGAGGCAACCTACAGCCTATGGGTGCAAGCGGCGAGACGTCAGGAATCCCACTCACAGCGGCCCCTCGGTGGCGACACCTTGAGGCGCTACCGCGCGACAACCTTATTTCTCTTGAATGCCACGCAGATAGTCGACTACGGCCAGTATTCGCCTGCGAATGACAGGCTCAGGATCGCACGCGAGGTCGAGAATGGCTGCGGGACGATTCCCAAGCCGTTGCTGTTTCTCCTGCTCGCTCAGGCTTTTCTTCTTGTGGCGGCCAGCGCGTTTGCCAGCCGATTTCTTCGCAACGCTGGGAGGTGGGGCATGCCGGCAGCCCCAGATCGGCATTTCAGAAAGTCGGTGCGACTTCGAAGCTTGCCTGCCGTCGACGGCGTCATAGATAGCGCGTTGCGCAAACACGCCCTTGTTCCGCTTAGCGAGCGTCGTCAAATTCGGAGGCCTGATCTTCAGCTTAGCACCGAACGGACCGTCACCCTTGCCATCGGCGCCGTGGCATGTAGCGCATTTCGATAGAAATTCAATTCTACCTGTATCGCGGTCTTGCGCCCAAACGGAAGCACTCAACCCCAGTGCGATGATCGCAAACACCAGGAAACGCGCGAGAGCAGCGTTGAGCATACGCTAGAAGACTAACTTGCGAAGCGCTTCGACTGCCGTGGCGGCATCGTGGTTGCAGCCCGACGAGTTGCTTGAGCATACCCTGTGCGCGGCGCGGTAGAGCTCCACATAGCAGCGTGCAAGGCTCGATTCGTCCTGCTTCAGGATCGCGACGTCGTAGGCCTCTTTGGCCTCTTCACGGGCAAGTGCGCCGGATGACATTCCTTGAGCTCCAATCCAAGTCGATCTTTACTTGAATTCACACAGCGGCACTTGATCTTGATGTAAATCAACTTTTCTCGCGTATCGATCATCTAACATTTCAAGTTCGCAGTTCCATCGGTATAGCCGCCAATTCGGCGCCATCGAAACAATGCGATGCATGCGGCGTTTTAGCTTGGTCGTTTCCACGGTGCTCGCAATTGCCTGCGGCTTCGCCACGGCTGCGCCGGCCCAGCCGCTCACGCCGGAGCACGAGCGCGCGCTGAAACCCACGGACAGCTTCCGGGAATGCGACGTCTGTCCTGAGGTGGTTGTGGTGCCGCCGGGCGCGTTCATCATGGGCTCTCCCGCCAATGAGCGCTATCGCGACCGCGCCGAAGGCCCAGAGCACGTGGTTACACTGGCGCGCTCCTTTGCGGTTGGAAAGTACGAGGTGACCGTCGGCGAGTTCACCGCCTTTGTCGACGAGACCAAGTACCGGCGCGGTACCGAATGCTGGACCATTGAAAAAGGCATCGAGGGCGTGCGCAAAGGCCGCTCCTGGCGCAACCCCGGCTATCCGCAGACCGGCGCGCACCCAGTCTCCTGCCTGAGCTGGAACGACGCCAAGGCTTATGTCGCCTGGCTCGCGAAAAAGACCGGCAAGCCCTACCGTCTGCTTTCGGAGGCGGAGTGGGAATACGCCGCACGCGCCCGCACCGAACCCGGGCCAGCGCCGCGCTACCTGTTCGGCGACGACGACAAGGAGGTGTGCCGGCACGGCAATGTGGCGGACCAGTCGGCCCGCAAGGCGCGCTCGCTTGCCGCCGACCGGTATTTTCTCCCTTGCGATGACGGATATCCGGTCGCTTCGCCGCGGGGCAGCTTCCTGCCCAACGGCTTCGGCCTCTACGACATGCTTGGCAATGTCTGGGAGTGGGTGGAGGACTGCTGGAACACAAGCTATCGCGGCGCGCCCGCCGATGGCGCGGCCTGGCTGCACGGCGATTGCAGCAATCGGGTGCTGCGCGGCGGCGCCTGGGACGACTACCAAAAATATCTGCGCGCGGCCATGCGCTACTACGGCGACACCGACGTCCGCGGCATTATGGGTCTGCGGGTGGCGCGCTCGCTCGCTGGCCCGTAACGCTGCAGCAGCGCGGTGCGCAAGGTCGCTTGCCTCAACTGTTTTCCAGATCGAATACCCAGACAGCGATTGTCGATGGACTTGCGCTTTATCCGGCGTCGCTATGGCTTAAGAGGTGATGGTGCCCAGGGGCGGAACGTATCTGCTCGACTAGCTAATCGACAGCGTAGATGGTTTCTCGATTGCGGAAATGGCGCTATCCATACCGATACCTGTACGTTTTGCGCGGTCTGGCGTCACCAGGATGCGTCCATTAGTTTAGTCGCAATTGAACGCACTGTTGGCCGTTGCAGGCGCCGCGATATAGCTAGTGCTATTTAGGACGTCTCCATGAAACGATTTGCAATCGCGATCCTCGCTGTCCTCACTCACTCTTCCGCTTATGCGCAAGACATGTACGACTTCAGGGGCCTCCGTCTCGGTGCCTTGCTTTCGGAAATTCGAAAGATCCCTTATCCCGATGCAGCCCTATGGCCCGATGTGAAGCTGATCTGCACTGGCGACAAGGAACGTGCGCGGGTTTCGTCCGAGTGGTCCACTCCCGATGACAACCTCCTAAAGATCGGCGTTGTTGCTTGCGGCTATTACCGCCCCACCGGTCGAAATTTTTCCTACTGGGGTCTCGACTTTGTCGGCGTCACGCGAATGCAAGCTTTGCTCTTTTTTACGCCGGCCAACTTTCCGGAAGAGCAGCGCTCGCGGCTCTATATGATCGCCTTGGAGGCCCCAACCGAACACTTTGATGCCATCGCTGCGGCGCTAAAGAAAACGTACGGTGAACCGACGTCGGACCCGGTACAGTTCCAAAGCAAGGGGAAGGTCTATGACCACGTTCGGCTCGGGTGGCATGCCTCCGGTGGCCTTCTGCTCACGGAACGCTATTTCCATGACCTCAAAACGATGGTCGTAGCCTATCATCATGTACGGCTGTCGGATGCGGTATACCGTGTCGAGCAAAAACCATCTAAATAGCGTTAGCCGCTGGCAGACAATAAACGTTCATAGTGTCGGTCGCGCCGCCGGGCGGCACCTTCACAATCAACTTGGTCGAGCATCCGGTGCGGGTGACGCTGCGCGGTTCATTCGCTTGGTGGCGGCGACTAGGGCGTGCCTAGAGTCACAAAGCGCCACATACCGACCGTGAACAGGAACCGAACCACGATAAATGGTGCCCAGGGGCGGGATCGAACCACCGACACCGTGATTTTCAGTCACGTGCTCTACCAACTGAGCTACCTGGGCGCCGAGAACCCGCCGAACGACGGGCGTGTGAAGCGCGGGGCGTTATAGAGGCTGATGGCGGCACTGTCCAGAACAGCGCCGGAACGCGGAAATCATGCTGTTTTGAGCATGATCTTTTTCCGAAAACCGGTGCCTACTTTTCGGGATCATGCTCTAGCTGCGGCGATCTTCCTCGCCGGCGCGCTCGCCACCGAGGCCGTCCTCGTCCTCTTCTTCCTTCCCCGGCACGGCGTAGACCCCGGACAGCCAGCGATTGAGGTCGACGTCACGGCAGCGCTTGGAGCAGAACGGCCGGAACGGCTCCGCGGCCAGCTTGGCGCAGATCGGACATTTCGCAACGGGGCGAGCCTGGTCCTCCATGCTCGTCATATGGGACATCAACGGCCGCCGCGCCAAGGGGGTATTGCCGACACGATGGAGCGCGTCGCATGGCGTAGCTCAATCTCTCCTCCGTCATGCCCGGCCTTGTGCCGGGCATCCACGTCTTGGCTCCAAGAAAGACGTGGATGGCCGGGACACAAGGGCGTCCAGCCGCGCCATGACGGCGAGGTGCTGCCGATCGTGTTACGGAGCAACGCCGCGAGTGGCAGCGCTCAACTGATGATCGCGCACAAAAGCCGGCGCATAGTCGGCGTCGAGCGGTGGCAGCGTTCCCTCCGGAATGAGCGGAGCGAGCCGACCGCCGGCATCGGCGCGGCGGTTGAACTCCTCCTGGGCCGCCGCGAGCGCGGCGGCGTCGGTCATGAGGTCGAGGACGCTGAATGCCACGGCACGGGCCGCGCAAAGCACCGTCGGCCAGGCGGTGTCGCCACGACAGAATGCGGCGCGCGCCCAGTTCGGGATCGCGGTCGTGCGCAGCCCGTGCGCAACATAGATACGCGCCGTCGGCGCGTGCCAGCAGAACTCGTTGACGTCGTCGGTGCCGCCCGCGAAGTCCCTGGTGATGCCCTCGCGCGGGTCGGTCAGCGTTTCGTCGAACGGCTCGGCGTCGGCCGGCGCCCCGAGGTTCTTCAACACCTCGGCGGCGAAGCTTTTGGCGTTGGCGGAGAATTGCGGTGCGCCGGCGCGCGCGAGATTGCGATAGCACAGCTCGGCAAGAGCATGGTTCGGCAGCCACGGACGGGTGGCGGAAAAGATGCGCCGCTCGAACGTGGCGCCGACGGCGAGGCAGGCCGCCTCGACCGCGCGTGCCAGCATCGCAGAAGTGCGCTCGATGCCGGGCCGCGTCGCAGCGCGCAGCACGAACCAGCTCTGGGTGCTGCCGGGGATCGAGGTCGGATGGTCGCCGCCGCGGGCGATGATCTCGGCCACCGAGGCGCGGTCGTCGCGCGGCAGGTGGTCCTTGAGGAACTGCAGGATCACATGCGCCAGCACCGCGGCGTCGATGGCGCTGATCCCGACCCACGGCCGTGCCGAATAGCCGCTCTTGCCGATGAAGCGGTAGATCTCGCCCTGCTGGATGGCGGGTCCGAGGTCCCATTCCAGCGTCGAGTACGGCCTTGGATGCCAGGCGACGACCGCATCGAGCCCGTCGAACAGGCCGGCCTGTGCCATCAGCGGTTTGCCGGCGCAGAGCTTCTCGGCCGGTGTGCCGAGGACCACGACGGTGCCCGCGATGCCATTCGCTTTCATGGATTGTGCGATCGCCACCGCGGCCGCCGCACTCGCAACGCCGATGCCGTTATGCAGGTCGGTGAAGCCGGACAGGCGGCCCGGATGGGCTTGTGGAAAGGCGACCGGCGCCTGGACCTCGCCCGGCGTTGCATCGTATTCGCACATGACGGCGATGCGAGGCGTCCCGGACCCGAAGCGCGCGACGAACGCGCTCGGCATGTGAGCCACGCCCATCTCCACCGCGAAGCCATTGGCGGACAGCAATCCGCACAACGCCTCCGCCGACCGCACCTCGCAGAAGCTCGGCTCGGCATAGTCCCAGATGCGGTCGCTGAGCGCGGCAACATCCTTGGCGTTGCCATCGATCCAGGCCCGCGCGGTTTCGAAAATGCCATCTCTGCTCATGAGGTCTCCGGGCTCGCGATGTGCGTTGTCGGCGACAAGCTAAGCAGAGTTGCTCTGCCATGCCAACAAACGCCGCCCGCTGCCGAGAGTGCCGCGCGCGTCTCCGCGAGAGCACCTATAAACAGCGAACCCTGGCGCGAGCACGCGCAGGCAAGACGCTGCGCCTAACGCGCCAGCACCTCGTGCATGCGCGCCACGACGGCGGGCGTGACGTTCAGGGTGTCGTTCGCCGCCTGCTGCACCTGCTGCCAGTTTCTCGGCTCCATCGCCCAGCGGCGCCTGGTTATGTCCATGATCAGCTGTTCGTCATTCAACGCCGCCGCCAACGACGTCCGCAGCAGGTCCACCACCTGCTGGGGCGTCCCGGGAGGAAGCGCGAACGAGCGGGCGAACACGTCGGTCTGGCTGAAGAAGTCGACCACCTGCTGGTCGACCGGGTCCGCCACCTGCTCGCGCAACAGCGGCAGGTCGGGGGCGTCAGGGTCGCGCTTCATGCCGGTCAGGGCGAGCGGGACGATGCTCTCGTGCTTGGCCCAGTCCGGATGAAGCTGCTTCCAGTCGTTCCAGGAGCCGGCGCGCCCCTGCAGCTCGCCGTTGGCGATGCCCAGGTCGAGATCGGCCCCGCCGCGATAGCCGAGGATGATTTTGAATTTGGCGCCGGCGAGCTCCTTCGTCAGCTTCGGCACGATGAACAGATTGCCGCCGGGGGCAGTCGATCCGATGATCACCTCGCGCTTGCGGGCATCCTCCATGGAGCGCACCGAGGTGGCGGGAGAAACGATCATCGCCTGACGCGTCTCGGTCAGGATGCCGAGCCAGCTCCAGGTGCGGACGTCGTACCTCGCCTCCTTGGGCTCCAGCACCTGCGACATCGCCACGGTCTGCACCGGCATGCCGACGACCGTCCCGTCGCGTGCCGCGACATGATTGAACCAGCCCGCCATCCTGAGGCCGCCGCCACCCGACATGGACTGGACGATGATGTTCGGGTTGCCCGGAATGTACTTGGCCCAATGCCGGGCCAGGATCCGGGCATTGATCACGTATGCGCCGCTGTCCCCGGTGCCGACGACGATCGAGATCGTCTTGCCGCGAAAGTAGTCTGGCGCCGGCTGGGCATGTGACACGCTTGTCAGCGTGGTCATAGCCACGACCGTGAGCGCGATAGCCCTGAGGTAGCGTGCTAATTGTTCCAAGCGGTCGATCATTTGCATTTTCGCGTTCTCTTGAGCGGAGCTGCGGCACGATACCATGGACGAAACGCCGACCACGGCACGGCTTCTCGTCACAAGTTATCCAATATCGGACGGCCTGCGGTGCCCAATTGTTAGCAACCGAATGCGCAATTTTGCATCTCGGCGAGACATTATTTGGTTGTGATTTTGATCGTGCTCGGAACGAGGACGGCAGCGGCGCGCCGAATAGCCGAATAGAGGCGCCCCCCGTTCCCTACGGCAAGCCGGCTGCTCACGGCAGACCCACGGCGCGCTTGGCGAGCGCCACCACGTCGCTCTGCGTGGCGATGTGGCGCTCCACCAATTGCTGCACCTCGGCGCCGAACAGCGGGTTGATGTCGAGGCGGCGCGATTCTGCCATGGCCAGCAAGGCGGGATCCTTCATCACTGCATCGAAAGCGGCCCGCAGCGCCGCGACCCGCGAGGGCGGCGTGCCGGGCGGTACCGCGTAGGAGCGGCCCATCTCCTCCTGCACCTGGAAGAACTCGACCACCTTGCGCTTCTCCGCGTCCGTACACAGCTCGGTCGCGAGCGGCACGTTGGGAAAGTCGCGCGCCCGCCGCAGCCCGCTTTGCGCGATCATCGTGTCCTTCAAGAGGTCAGGATAAACGAGCCGCAGCGAGTTGAGCGGCAGCCCGAGCCCGTCGACCTCGTGCCGCTGGTACGCCAGCGCGAGCGGCGACGAGCCCTTATAGCCCGAGACCAGCTTCATCTTGATGCCGGGACAGTAGTGCAGCAGCGCCGGCAGGAGATGGTTGGGCGCACCGGGCTGCGTCACGCCCACGACGATCTCTTGCGGGCGCGCCAGCAGCGCCTCGAGACTGCCCGCCACCTTGGCGCTCACCACAAACCCGCTGGTCGTCTCGGCCGCGCGGCCGATCCACTGGAACTTCGCCGCATCGTAGCGGATGCCCGTCTTTCCGACGAGCTGCAGCGTCGGCATGCTCTGCAGCGGAGCAAGCACCCACGTGCCATCCCTCGGGGCCACGTGATAGCCGTAGTCGGCCGCGGCCGTGCCGCCGCTGCCCGGACTGGCGCTGACGATGACATTCGGATTGCCCGGGATGTGCTTGCCGATGTACTCGCGGATCAGCGTGGCATAGAGACCATAACCGCCGCCAATGCCGCTCGCGGTCGTGATGGTGATCGTCCGCCCCTTGTAGAAGTCGGCGACGTCGTCAGCCGTTGCCGGATACGCACTAAGAGCCAGTCCGAATGCCAGCAACACCGCCGTTGACGCTTTCATCCCGCACTCACCCCGTTCTTGTTGTTTCGCTCGGCCACACAGCACAGCCCGGCGAGGCGGTGTGGGTTGCCTGCGTCAGGCGGCGACGGGAGCTTCGGTGCCTTCGATCTGTACGCGATAACCGGATCGCGTGTGCGGCCAGTAGTCCGCCGTGGCGTAGTGGTGGCAGCAGCGGTTGTCCCAGAACGCGATGGAGTGCGGCTCCCACCGGAAGCGGAACGAGAATTCCGGCGCACGGCAATGCTCGACCAGCATGCGCAGGAGGTGAACGCCCTCGGTCCTCGGCACGCCATCGATCCAACGGCACACGGAGTTGTTGATGTAGAGGCCCTTGCGGCCGCTCACCGGGTGACGGACCACGACCGGATGCCGCGTCCGCGGCGTGCCATCACCGAAGATCAACACGCCGTCGTGCAGCGCGGTCAGCCCTTCCAGGCAAGCCTTCATGCGGTCCGACAGTGCGTCATAGGCGGCATACATGCTCACGAACATGGTGTCGCCGCCGCCGTCGGGCGGAACGGTATGCATATAAAGGATGCTGCCGAGCGGCGGGATCGGCGCGCAGGATTGGTCGGTGTGCCAGGCGTTGCCGGAAATCTCCTTCGAGTTCTCGTCGAAATGGAATTTGCGCACCCGCGCGTCGTCGCTGGCCTTGCTGTGCGTCTTCTTGCCGACATGTTCACCGACCGGGCCGAAGTATTCGGCTAGGCGCACGTGGTCCTCGAAGCTGATCTTCTGGTTGCGGAAGAAGATCACCAGGTTCTCGGTGAAAGCCCGTTTCAGTTCGGCCAATTCCAATTCACTGAGGGGTCGCGTCAGGTCGATGTTGCCGATTTCCGCGCCGACGGTGGGACTGCAACGCGTCACTGTGATGGCGCGATATCCCTCGAGGGTGCCGTGCATCGAATCCTCTCCTTGTTCTTTTGCCTTCTTTGCTTCGTTCGCTTCGTTGCCTGACCGGTGGTCTGAACAACGCCCAGGAAGTGCTGGCCTTACCAGCATATTAGCGCAACGCTTTGCTTGGTCGAGCGCCTTCTTGGCATAAAGGCCGTAGCCTTGCGCCGGAGCCGTTCAGACCGCGTTGAGCCAGCCGAAGCGGATCGGATAGCCCTCGCCGAGCAACAGCGTGGTGGTCTCGTAAAGCGGCAGGCCGACAACGTTGGAATAGGAGCCGACGAGCTTGACGATGAAGCTCCCGGCGATCCCCTGCGCCGCATAGGCGCCGGCCTTGCCGCGCCATTCGCCGGAGGCGAGATAGGCTTCGATGTCCTCGTCGTTGAGCCGCTTGAAGCGCACCTTCGTCTCCACCAGCCGCTGCCGGAACGCGCCGTTGGGCGTCACCAGGCAGACCGCGGTGTGGACGCGATGATTGCGCCCCGAAAGCAGCCGCAGGCATTGCGCCGCTTCGTCCAGCAGCTCGGCCTTGGGCAGGATGCGCCGCCCGACCGCAACCACGGTATCCGCGGACAGGATGTAGGCGCCGCGCAGCTCCTCATCCATGTTGACGAGCGCGAGCGCGGCCTCCGCCTTGGCGCGCGCCAGCCGGTTGGCGCAGGCGCGCGGCAGCTCGCCGCGCTTGGGCGTCTCGTCGATGTCGGCCGGACGCAGCGCATCGGGCTCGATGCCGGCCTGGTTGACCAGCGTGACGCGGCGCGGGGAACCGGAAGCGAGGACGAGTTTGGGCCGGCCGATCATGGAACAGGACTTTCAGTTGCCGGGTTTGATCCAGCGATGCATCTCTTCGTAAGGCGATGGATGCGCGGGTCAAGCCCACGCATGACGAGACGCGACTTGAAGCGGTATGTAATGCGGCCGTTGGTGAGAAGACTCGAATTTGCCGCAAAAATTACCGGAAGGTGACCTTTTCGACAACCGGATAACCACGGTTGGCGCCGTTCTTGAGCGCCCGATCGGCACTTATGCAGCCCCGAAGAACCGCGCCTTGATGCGCGCCGTGAGCTGGTCGCGCACCGTGCGGTAGGCGTCGAGCCGCTGCTCGCGATTGCCTTCGGTCGCGGTCGGATCGGCGGTCGGCCAGTATTCGATCGCGGCGGCGATGCGGTGGGTGAGCGCGAGCGCCGTGTGGTGCGCTTCCGGCGACAGGGTTACGATCAGGTCGAAGTCGAGCCCTTCGAGGTCCTCCAATTCCTCGATGGTCATCGGCTCATGCTCGGTGATGTCGATGCCGGCCTCCATCATCGCCGCCGCCGCGAATGGATCGAGCGTGTCCTTGCGCACGCCGGCCGACGCGACAGCGATCCCCTCCCCGGCCATCTGCCGCAGCAGCGCCGCCGCCATCGGCGAGCGCACCGAATTGAACGCGCAGACGAACAGCACCGCCTGCGGCCGTGACGTGCCCCCGCCCCCGTCCACGGTCAGCCCTTCCAGTGCAGCACGCAGATCAGCGTGAACAGCCGGCGTGCGGTTTCGAAATCGATCGCGACCTTTTCCTTGAGTCGCTCGCTCAGAAGCTCCGAGCCCTCGTCGTGCAGCGAGCGTCGCGCCATGTCGAGCGCCTCGATCCGATCGGGCGTCGCGGTGCGGATCGCGTCGTAATAGCTGTCGCAGACCATGTAGTAGTCCTTGACGATGCGCCGCAGCGGCGTGAGCGACAAAAGATGCGCCATCACCGGCTCGTCGTTCGCGCGGCGGATGTCGAACACCAGCCGGTTGCCGGTGATGCTCAGATGCAGCTTGAACGGCCCGCGCGCACCATGGGCCGGATCGAAACTGTTGGCTTCGAGCAGATCGTAGATCGCGACCGCGCGCTCATGCTCGACGTCGGGACCGGAGCGGCCGATCGAGGCCTCGTCCAGCGTCACGGCCACGAGGCGGCGGGAATTCCCGGCGGCGCGTGGCCGGCGCGTCATTGCGGATTGAAGCGCATCGCGACCGAGCGGGCGTGAGCGTCGAGCCCTTCGGCTTCACCGAGCGCGATCGCGGCCGGACCGAGCGTGCGCAATTGCTCGGGCCCGCATTTGAGGATCGACGTGCGCTTCATGAAATCGAGCACGCCCAGGCCGGACGAGAACCGCGCCGAGCGCGCCGTCGGCAGCACGTGGTTGGAGCCGCCGACATAGTCGCCGATCGCTTCCGGCGTGTGCGCGCCGAGGAAGATCGCGCCGGCATTGCGGATGCGTCCGGCGAGACGCTCGGCGTCGTCGCACTCGATCTCGAGATGCTCGGGCGCGACCGCATCGACCAGCGGCACCGCGTCGTCGAGCTTGCCGACCTTGATGATGGCGCCGAAATCGCGCCACGACGCCGACGCCACTGGCGCCCGCGGCAAGCGTCTTGAGCTGCGACTTCGACCGACTGTCTCGACCGCGCTCGCGAGCGAGGCATCGTCGGTGATCAGGATCGACTGCGCGCTGGCGTCGTGCTCGGCCTGCGCCAGCAGATCGGCGGCGATCCAGTCGGGATTGCCGCTCTTGTCGGCGAGGATCAGCACCTCGGACGGACCGGCGATCATGTCGATGCCGACCTTGCCGAACACCAGCCGCTTGGCCACCGCCACATAGGCGTTGCCGGGCCCGACGATCTTCGCCACCGGCTTGATGGTGTCGGTGCCGTAGGCGAGCGCCGCCACCGCCTGCGCGCCGCCGACGCGATAGACCTCGTCGATGCCGGCGATCTTTGCGGCCGCCAGCACCAGCGGCGCTGAGCTTGCCGTCCGGCGCCGGCACCACCATCACGATGCGCGGCACGCCCGCGACCTTGGCAGGCACCGCGTTCATCAGCACCGACGACGGATAGGCGGCGGTGCCGCCCGGCACGTAGAGCCCGACCGCCTCGATCGCGGTCCAGCGGTGGCCGAGTTCGACGCCGAGCGCGTCGGTGAAGCGGTCGTTCGAGGGCACCTGGCGCTTGTGGTAGACCTCGATCCGCTGCTTGGCGAGCTGCAGCGCATCGAGCGCGCGGCGGTCGCAGGCGGCGTGCGCGGCATCGATCTCGGCCGCGGTGACGCGCAGGTCCTTCGCGCTCGATGGAGACGCGGTCGAATTTGTTGGTCAGCTCGACCAGCGCCTGATCGCCGCGGGCGACCACGTCGGCGATGATGGTGCGGACGGTCGCCTCGACGTCAGCGGCGGCCTCGCGCTTGGTGTCGAGGAAGGCGCGGAATCGTTGGGCGAAATCGGGGGATTGGGCATCGAGACGGATCGGCATGCCCCTTCATAGAGCACCCGTCCGAAAAAGGGGAGATGCCTCGCACACTCCGTCATGCCCGGCTTGTGCGGGCATCCACGTCTAGATCCGAGATCTTGAGACGTGGATGGCCGGGACGAGCCCGGCCATGACGGCGAGAGTAGTGCTCGAGACGGCTTAATGCCGGCGCGCGGCGCTTCCGCGTGCTGGGCAGGCGCGTCTCGACGACCCGCTCGGGCCAAGGTCGACCAGCTCGACCTCCAGGCACTCGACCTCGAGCCGCAATGCCTTGCCGCCCGAGAACACCAGCGTCACGACACCGGCGGGGGTATCGGTCGGCTCGAACTCGACGGCCAGGAGGTTGAGGACGGTGTCCTTGCCGCCGGGCTGGACCTGCTTGCACTTGCAGCTCAGGACCCGGTCGAACCGAAGCGCCGCGCGGCGGCGGCGCATTTCCGGGTTCGATGCATTCCACGCCTGCCAGTCGAAACGGTCGAGGCCGATCACCAGGCGCTTTTCCTGCGGGCGCCAATGCACGTCGGCGACCTTGACCTCGGCATCCTGCAGATGGGTCGACACGACCTCGAGATCGTCCGGGTCGAGGGCGACGAATTTCAACGGCTCCATGACCGGCTCCAAGGCTGCCTCAACGTGCTACCCCACAATGCCATCCCCCTAGGATAGAAGGTAGTTAGGAAGCTAACCAGCGCCGCGCAAGCACCTGCTTGTCCCCCCGTCCCCGGCTGACATACCATCCGGCCGACCCGCCCCCTATCCGTGCCACCGCCACAAAGGACCGCTGATGTCGAAGCCAGTATCGACCGCCGCCCGCATCGTCTTCGGGCTCGTTCTGCTCGCCTGCCTTGCCGGCATGAGTTACGCGCAGGTCCGGCTCGACGTGCCCTATGTGCCCGACGCCGCAGGACGTCGTCGACCGCATGCTCGACATGGCGAAGCTCACCAAGGACGACTTCCACATCGACCTCGGCTCCGGCGACGGCCGCATCGCCGTCACCGCCGCGAAGCGCGGCGCGCGCTCCATGGGCGTCGACCTCAATCCGACCCGCATCGCGGAGGCCAACGAGAACGCCAAGAAGGCCGGCGTCACCGACCGCGTCACCTTCGTGCAGGGCAATCTGTTCGAGAAGAACATCAGCAAGGCCAATGTGCTGACGATGTATCTGCTGCAGGGCGTCAATCTGCAGCTCCGCCCGCGCATCCTCGCGGAGCTGCAGCCGGGCTCGCGCGTCGTCTCCCACGCCTTCAGCATGAACGAGTGGGAGCCGGACCAGCACGTCAACCTGAACGGCCGCAACCTCTATCTCTGGATCGTGCCCGGCAAGGCCGAAGGCACCTGGCAGGCGGAGAGCGGCGGCCGCAAGTTCACGCTCAACCTCAAGCAGGCGTTCCAGAAGCTCACCGGCACCGCCACCGTCGACGGCAAGTCCGTGCCGGTGACCGGCAAGCTCAACGGCAACGCCATCGAATTGTCCGCCGACCTCGGCGGCGGAGCGACGCCGCTCCGCGGCGAGATCAAGGGCAACGCCATCGACGGCGGCAACCTGCGCGCCACGCGGTCTTGACGCCGCCGCTGGGCATGTAACCATCGGAAGCGGCGGCCGCGCCCGATCGGGCCTTCCTCACGCCGCCGCGCTCGAACCTGCCGGAGATCTCCTCACATGGCCGAACCAGCGACCGCGGCGCCCCGCGCCAGCCTGTCCACGCTCGATGCCGCCGCGATGCTGGTCGGCATCGTCATCGGCATCGGCATCTTCAAGACGCCGTCGCTGGTCGCGAACTTCGTGCCGCAACGAGACGATACTTCATCGGCCTGTGGGCTGCTGGGCGGGTTCGTCACCTTCGTCGGCGCGCTCTGCTATGCCGAGCTCGGCAGCGTCGCGGCCGAGCGCCGGCGGCGAATACCAGTTCCTGAAAGATGCCTACGGCCCGAAGGTCAGCGTGCTGTTCGCCTGGGCGCGCTGCAGCGTGATCCAGCCGGGCGCGATCGCGGCCGTCGCCTTCGTGCTCGGCGACTATGCCAATGTCGTGCTGCACGCTCGGGCCGTATGGACCCGGCGATCTACGCCGTGATCGGCGTGCTCGTCGGTCACCGGCATCAACTTCGTCGGCACCATGCAAGGCAAGTCGACCCAGCTCGTGCTGTCGCTGCTCACGGTCGCGGCGGTCCTTGTTGTCGCTGTCGCCGGCTTCATGGCGCCCGGCACCGTCCGCGCCGCCGGCACCGCCGCGGGACCTGGTCTGGGGCATGGCCGGCCTTGCCATGGTGTTCGTGCTCCTGACCTACGGCGGCTGGAACGAGGCCGCCTATCTCTCGGGCGAGTTGCAAGGACGTCAAGCGCAACATGGTGCGGGCGCTGATGCTCGGCGTCGCCGTGATCGTGACGCTCTATCTCCTGATCAACTTCGCCTATCTGCACGTGCTCGGCCTGGAAGGCCTGCGCAAGAGCAACGCCGTCGGCGCCGACCTGATGCGGATCGTCGCCGGCACGAGCGGCGCGATCGTGCTGAGCATCATCGTGTGCATCACCGCGCTGACGCACGCTCAACGGCACCATCTTCACCGGCGCGCGCTCGTACTACGCGCTCGGCCGCGACGTCAGCGTCTTCCACCGCCTCGGCATCTGGGAGGAGCGCGGCGCAGACCCCGGCCAACGGCCTGATCGTGCAGGGCATCATCGCCGATCGTGCTGATCCTGTTCGGATCGACGACGCGCGACGGCTTCGAGGCCATGGTCGCCTACACCGCGCCGGTGTTCTGGCTGTTCATGTTGCTGGTGGCGATCTCGATCATCGTCTTCCGCAGCGCGAGCCGGGCCGCGAGCTGCCATTCCGCGTGCCGCTCTATCCGCTGCCGCCGCTGATCCTCGCCGCCGCCTGCGCCTGGATGTTCTATTCGGCCTCGCTTATGCCGGCTGGGGCTCGATCATCGGCGTGGTGGTGCTGCTGCTCGGCACTGCCGCTGATCTTCCTGCAAGCGGAACGTAGCCGAGTCGCGCCAGCGAGCCGGCTTCTGGAGTCGGCCCGGACCTTGCATTAGCCTCCGGAGCTCGGACGCTCGCTGTCCGCTCCGGAGGCTTCCATGCGCACGTCATTGTCGTCAGCCGATCGCCGCGCTGCTGCTGCTGTTCGCGGCGAGCGACGCCGGCCAGCGCGCAAAGCGCCGCCGATTTCTACCGCGGCAAGGAGGTCCGCCTGATCGTCGCCGCCTCGACCGGCGGCGGCTACGACACCTATGGGCGCACGGTGGCGCGCCATCTCGGCGAGCACATCCC
This sequence comes from uncultured Alphaproteobacteria bacterium, assembly GCA_963850705.1. GTDB lineage: Bacteria > Pseudomonadota > Alphaproteobacteria > Rhizobiales > Xanthobacteraceae > VAZQ01. The sequence goes on from CAWKMR010000038.1 coordinate 87,522, forward strand.
GGGCAAGCCGACCGTGGTGGTGCAGAACATGCCGGCGGCCGGCGGGCTCGGCGCCGCCAACCACACCTACAACGTCGCGCCCAAGGACGGCACCGTCATCACGCTGTTCCAGAACACCGTGCCGCTCGAGCCGTTCTTCGAGAACAAGCAGGCGCAGTTCGACGCCGCGCAATTCGGCTGGCTCGGCACGCCGACCACCGAAGTCGCGCTCTACATGTTCTGGCACACCTCGAAGATCAGGACGCTGAAGGACGCGCAGACGCAGGAATATCGTCGCGGGCGCCGCCGGCGCGGCCTCGACGCCGGCGTTCTACGGCCGCGTGTTCAACCAGATCTTCAATTTCAAGGCGCGCTTCATCGTCGGCTATCCCGGCCAGAACGAGATCCTGCACGCGCTGGAGGGCGGCGAGGTCGAGGCGATGGCGTCGCCGTTCTGGTCGAGCTGAAGACGTCGCGGCCGGCCTGGTACAAGGAGGGCAAGATCCGCTTCCTGTTCCAGTACGGCGGCTCCGAGCGCGCATCCGGAGCTCAAGGACGTGCCGCTTGCGCTCGATCTGCTGCAGACCGAAGCCGACAAGACGCTGCTGGTGGTGGCGGCGGCGCCGCTCGGGCTCGGACGGCCGTTCGGCGCGCCGCCCGGCATTCCTGCCGACCGGCTCGCCGCGCTGCGCGCCGCCATGATGGCGACGTTCAAGGACCCGGCGTTCCTCGCCGATTGCGCCAAGCAGCGGCTCGAATGCGACGATCCCAGGAGCGGCGAGGAACTCGGCGCGCTGATCAGCCGCGCCTATGCCGCGCCGGCCGACGTGCGCAAGCGGCTGATCGGGATGTATCAGGTGACGAAGTAGCGAGCGTCGCCCAGTCTGTCCCTCATCCGTGAGGTGGCGCGAGCGGCCCTCGAAGGATCACGGCCCCGATGCGCACGCTGGCCGTCGTCCTTCGAGGCGAGCGCTCGCGCCGCACTCGGATGACGGGCTAGATTGCGACAGCTACCCGACGATCCGCTCGATATCGGCGCCGCAGGCCGAGAGCTTGTCCTCCAGCCGCTCGAAGCCGCGGTCGAGGTGGTAGACGCGGTTGACCATGGTCTCGCCTTCGGCGGCGAGCGCGGCGATCACCAGCGACACCGAGGCGCGCAGGTCGGTCGCCATCACCGGCGCGCCCTTGAGCTTGTCGACGCCTTCGATGGTCGCGGTCTCGCCGTCGAGATTGATGCGCGCGCCGAACCGGACCAGCTCCTGCACGTGCATGAAGCGGTTCTCGAAGATGGTTTCGGTGATGCGAGAAGTCCCGGACGCGCGCGTCATCAGCGCCATCAGCTGCGCCTGCAGGTCGGTCGGGAAGCCCGGGAACGGCTGCGTGGTCACCTCGACCGGCTTGAGCGCGCCGCCGTTGCGCGCGACGCGCAAGCCCGCGGTTGGTCTCGTTGTATTCGAGGCCCGCGCTGGCGAGCACGTCGAGCCCTTCCTGGAGCAGTTCGGCGCGCGCGTTCTCGAGCATCACGTCGCCGCCGGTCATGGCGACCGCCATGGCATAGGTGCCGGTCTCGATCCGGTCCGGCAGCACGCGGTGGCGCGCGCCGTTGAGCTTCGCCACGCCCTCGATCACGATCTGCGACGGTGCCGGCGCCGGTGATCTTCGCGCCCATCTTGTTGAGGCAGTCGGCGACGTCCTTGATCTCGGGCTCGCGCGCCGCGTTCTCGATCACGGTGGTGCCGTTGGCGAGCGCGGCCGCCATCAGCGCGGTGTGGGTGCCGCCGACCGTCACCTTGGGGAATTTGATCTCGCCGCCCTTCAATCCGTTCTTGGCGCGGGCGATGACATAGCCGCCGTCGATCTCGATATCGACGCCGAGACGCTCCAGCGCCATGATCAGCAAGATCCACCGGACGCGTGCCGATGGCGCAGCCGCCGGGCAGCGACACCTTCGCCTCGCCCATGCGCGCCACCAGCGGCGCGATCACCCAGAAGCTCGCGCGCATCCGCGAGACCAGCTCGTAGGGCGCGGTGGTGTCGATGATGCGCTCGGCCGAGATGTGCAGCGTCTGGCCGTCGTATTGGGTTTCGCCCGGCCGCTTGCCGCCGGTCATCACGTCGACGCCGTGGTTGCTGAGGATGCGTTGCAGCAGCCCGACATCGGCGAGCCGCGGGACGTTGTCGAGGATCAGCGTCTGATCGGTGAGCAGGCTCGCGATCATCAGCGGCAGCGTCGCGTTCTTCGCGCCCGAGATCGGGATCGATCCGTTGAGCTTCTTGCCGCCCGCGATGCGAATGCGATCCATGCCCCCTGCTCCTGACGCCGGTACCGGCTGTGCCGGGACTGACCGAACGGCGGCCCGCCCGGCCAGGCCCGCCGCCAGCCACCCTAGCACGGCGGGCCTAACTGTTCCGCTTGTCCTCGGCAAATCCGGCGGAATCGTGGGTCTCGGTGGAGGGCCCGGCCGGGGCACTGTCCGACGGCGCGCCCGGCATTGCGCTCTTTGGCCTGCGCCTTGCGGCGCTTGAGATTGTCCCGCAGCGCCGCCGACAGGCGGCGCGTCGCGGTTCTGTTTCTGCTGGTCCTTAGGCCGCTCCGGTCATGGCGAAAGGTTGCGCCACTGGCGCCCTTGTGGCAAGGATCGCCGCGTTCCGGCGCGATTTGCGCCTGCCCGGAATGCCAATTCCGCGACGTTCGCGACCATGCTGCCGTAGCTCAGTGGTAGAGCACTCCCTTGGTAAGGGAGAGGTCGAAAGTTCAATCCTGTCCGGCAGCACCAGCTTCGCTCACTGCTCAAGGAACTTCATCCGAAGCGGCGAATTCACCGTGCGCTGCGGCAATTCCGCAGCCACACTTGCACTGTTGAAAGGCCCGGATGGGCCGCTAAATACCCTTGGTATCAGGGCCGCCGCAGACTATTCTCTGCCGCTTCTCTGAACAGAGAGGCAAAGACAGCCGTGGACGCCAAGACGCCAACCGCCGCGAAGCGCCCCCCGGGCGCGCTGGTCACCGAAGGCAAGACCAAGCGGATCCATAAGCTCGCCGGCAGCACCGATCTGGTGACGCTGATCGCCAAGGACGACATCACCGCCGGCGACGGCGCCAAGCACGATGTCATTCCCGACAAAGGCCGGCTCGCCAACCGCACGACCTGCAACGTCTTCCGCCTGCTGAAGGCGTGCGGCCTCCCGGTTGCGTTCGAGGAGCAGGATAGCGACACCTCGTTCATCGCGCCGGGATGCACGATGCTGCCCTACGAGGTGGTGACGCGGCGCGAGGCGCACGGCTCCTATCTCAAGCGCCATCCGCACATCGCGAAGGGCCAGCTGTTTCCGCAGCTGATCGTCGAGTTCTATCTCAAGACCAAGGACAAGGACTGGAAAGGCAAGCCGCTGGTCGCCGACGATCCGCTGATGGATTTTTCCGAGGGCGGCTCGCAGATCAGGCTGCTCAATCCGGCGAAGCCGGTGGTCGGACAGGAGCCGTTCCTGATCCTGCCGGCGTCCGACGTCCTGAGCTCGAACGACGAGTGGAAGATCTTCCCGGAGATGCGGCGGATCGCACGCCAGGCCTTTCTCGTGCTCGAGAAGGCCTGGCAGCTCCAGGGCGGCACGCTGGTCGATCTCAAGGTCGAGTTCGGCTACGACACCAAGGGGCGCCTGCTGCTCGCCGACGTGATCGACAACAACTCCTGGCGGGTGATCGAGGACGGCTCCTATATCGACAAGCAGGTCTATCGCGACGGCGGCGCGCTCGACGACGTGGCCGCGAAATACCGCCGCGTGGCGGAGATCACCGACCGCTTCCAGCTGCCGCGCCAGCGCATCATCCTCTGGCGCGGATCGGACAGCGACAAGACCGAGCCGTTCGACGGCGGCGCTCGGCGAGCTCAAGGACCTGATGACCGTCGTCACCTGCTCCGTGCACAAGGAGCCGGTCAGGGCCGCGACCACGCTCTATCGCATGGCGCAGGAAGTGCCGGACACGCTCATGATCGCCTATATCGGGCGCTCGAACGGCGCCGGTCCGACGCTTGTCGGCGATGTCGACCGTCCCGGTCATCACGGTGCCGGCGAGCGGCAAGGAATTTCCCGAGGACGTCTGGTCGTCGTTGCGGGCGCCGAGCAAGGTGCCGGTGATGACGGTGCTGGAGCCGTCGAACGCGGTGCTGGCGGCGCTGCAACATCCTCTCCGCCCGCAATCCCCGCATCTACGCCCATGTGCGCGCCGAGATCGAGGCGCGGACGGTGAATACATGGTGATCCTCCGCCTCATTGGGCGCGACGCGTCTCGAGGTCGGATGGCCGCGCGGCTGACAAGCTTCTTGATCCCGGCCTGGGTGATGATGTCGCGGAACATCGGCACCTCCTTGGCGACGCGCGCCATGTGGCCCTTGCCGTCCCGCGCCGTCACGTCGAAGCCGGACTGCGTGAGCTTTTCGCGCATCTCGGGCTGGTTGAGGATATCGAGCGACGCCTTCTCGAGCTCCCGCACGATCTCCGGCGGAGTCTTCACCGGCGCCATCAGCGCCGTGTAGGTGTCGAACACGAAATCCTTGTAGCCGGCCTCGATCATGGTCGGGATTTCCGGCAGGTCGTGCCAGCGGCTGGTGCCGGTGACGGCGAGACCGAGGATCTTCCCGGCCTTGATGTGCGGATGCGCCGGCGCGAGCACGCCGGACGAAAGCTGCACCGTGCCGCCGATCAACGCCTGGAGCGCATCGCCGCCGCCCGCGAACACCACCGTCGCCATGCCCTGCAGGCCTTCGCGCTGCTTGAGCACCTCGGCCTGAAGCTGCGGCGTCGTGCCGATCGGCGGCGTCGACACGTTGAACTTCGCCGGATTGGCTTTGGCGAGCGCGACGAACTCCTTCATCGTCTTCGGGCCGAGGCCGGGGCTGACCGCAAACACATGCGGCGAGACTGCAAGCTCGCAGATCGCCGAAAAATCCTTGAACGGATCGTAGGGCAGCGTGTTGTAGAGGCCGGGATTGACCGAATAGGCGCTGGTGGTCAGCAGGATGGTGTAGCCGTCGGGATCGGAGCGCGCGGCAAGCCCCATGCCGATATTGCCGCCGGCGCCGCCGCGGTTCTCGACGAAGAACGAGCCGCCCATCGCCTGCTGCATCGCCGCCGCCATGATGCGGGCGATGATGTCGGACGGGCCGCCCGGCGTGTTGGCGACGATGATCCGCACCGGCCGTTCCGGATAGGCGGCGAACGCGGGCGTGATGCGCAGGATCGCAGGCGCCGCGATGCCGGCCGCCAGACGCGCCCTTGATGACGCGGCGTCGCGACGGGGCTGCAAATGGTCTTGTCCGACTTATCCATAGGCATTCTCCCCAATGAATTGATTGATTGGGGATCATGCTAGGAAGTTGCAGGCAGCGCCGCAACACACGCCGATGCACGCATATTGTCACTGGCCGCCGCGCGCGTCAGCGTCCTAACCTTGCGCGAGCGCCCTGGAGGCTCCTGTCATGACAATTCTCGGTCTGTCACCTTTCACCTGGTTTCATACCTTGCTGAGCCTCGTGATGCTGGTCGCAGGCTTCGTGGTCGTGAAGGACCTGCTCCGCTCGCACGTCGACGCCAGCTGGATGGCGGTCTTCCTGATACCGGCGTACTGACCAACGTCACCGGCTTCGGCTTCCCGTTCAGCCGCCTCACCGAGTCCCACTACACCGCAATCATCTCTTTGATCGTGCTGGCGGGGGCGATCCTCGGGCTCTACGTGTTCAAGCTCGCGGGCCCCTGGCGCTGGATCTTCGCGCTCAGCGTCGTGCTGGCGTTCTATACCGAGCCCTGGTCGCCATCGCGCAGCTGTTCAAGAAGGTGCCGGCGCTCGGCGCGCCGACCGCGAGCAACGAGCCGCAGTTCGTCGCCGCGCAGCTGCGTCCTGCTGGCGATCATCATCTGGCTGTGCGTGAAGGCCTACCGGCGAATTCCGGCCGGCGTAACGCACCGCCTACTTCGCCCGCCGGTAGCGGTTCGACGCCACCGCCGGCACGTCGCGCGACGCCGCCGGGTTGGTGTTGACGAATTCGTCCGCGGTGAGCTTGTCGATGGTGCGCGTCTGCGACGTGCCCTGCTGGTTGGGGAACGTGCTGGCGACGATGTGGAAGGTGAGCGTCTTCTTGGCTTCGTCGACCGTGTAGGTGCCGAACAGCGCGAGGCTGCCGTGCACGATCGCCGTGTTCTGCTCGGGCGTGCCGGCGAGCCGGTTGTTCGACGCGATCCGCGGCAGGTCGCCCGACACATGCACCTGCGAGAAATGCCCGCCGGCGGTGAAGACCAGCATGCCCTTCGGCCGCTCGCCGAACGGGAAGGTCTTCTTGCCGTCCTGGGTCACGATCTCCGCGATGATGAAGTCCCAGGTCCCGACGATCTGCTCGCGCAGCGTCTTGCCCGGCTGGGCGGTGGCGGCGCTCGCGCCGATGCCGAGAGCGAGCACGGTCGCAACCATGCGAATGGCTTTCATGACAATCCTCCCTGATGCCTTGTTTTCACCGGCGATCGCTGCCGCCGGTGCGTCCGAAACGTCACTCTTTATACAGCACCTTCACCCGGTCGATCACCGCCTGCGGGAAGGTATCGAGCTCGCCGATCAGCGCCTGCATCTGCTTCGCCGGTCATCGGCTCGATGTCGCCGTGCACCTTCTTCACCTCTTCGATGAAGGCCGCGTCCTTCAGCATGGCGTCGAAGGCGCGCCGCAGCGCCGCCACGCGGTCGGCCGGCACCTCCGGCGTGGTGAAATAGGCCTTGCCGATCTCGGCGGCGCCCATGATGGCGCGCATCACCGCGCGGTCCTCCGGCGAGGTCGCAAGCTCGACCGAGGTCGGCACGTCCGGCAGGTCGGGCGCGCGGTTGAGGCCGTGCTGCACGATGATGCGGATCAGTCCTTCCTTGACCCAGCGCATGTTGACGGACTTCACCGCCTCCCAGGTGGTCGAATGGCCTTCGGCCTCGCCGCGCTCCAGCGCCAGCATCGCCTCGTGCGTGCCCTTGTAGCCCTGCACCAGCTTGAAGCGGGTCTTGAGCACCTCGTTCATGACGTTCGGATAGAGCGAGCCGGTCGAGCCCGCGCCGGTCGCGCTCAGCACGACTTCGCTGCGCCTGCGCGTCATCGAGCGACATGATCTTCGACGTGCGCCAGACCATGGTGACGCTCGACGACGACTGGATGCGGCCGATCCAGAAGAACTTGCCCGGCTCGAAGCGCGCCTGCGGCTGCCCGAGCCGCGCCTGCAGCGGAATGCCGGCCGACACCACGCCGAGCACGGTGCCGTCCTTGGGCGCGCGGTTGTAGATGTGGTTGGCGGCGACGAGGCTGCCGGCGCCCGGCATGTTGCGCACGATGATCGACGGCTGGCCCGGGATGTATTTGCCGAGATGGCGCGCGGCGATGCGGCCGTAGATGTCGTTGCTGCCGGCGGGCGGATAGCCGATGACGAGCTCGATCGACTTGCCGGCGTAGAAGCTCGCCGCGTCCTCGGCCGCGGCCGGTGCCGGCCGACGCCAGCGCAGCCGCGATCGACGACAACCGTTGCGCGCGGCGCACGCGCGTCACGCCGCCGCTCAGACCGCGACCTTCTGCTTCGCCACCGCCTCGCCGATCTGGCCGGCGGCGTTGCCCTGCGCCTTCATGGTGAAGACCTCGGTGACGCTGGTGTAGTCCATGTAGCCGAGGCGGGCGAGCGGGCGGATCTTCTTGATGTCGATCTTGCCGTCGGCGCCGATCACGTCGTCGCGGATATGGATGCCGACCACCTCGCCGATCACGACGTGGTGGGTCGAGTGCCGCCGGTTCGCCGGCAGCGTCAGCGTGCCGTGATAGCGGCATTCGAGATGGATCGGCGATTCGGCGACCCGCGGCGGCCGCACCAGATTGGACGAGCAGCTTGGTGAGGCCGGCGAGCTCGAACTCGTCGACCTCGGATCGACGAATTGCGCGGTCATGCAGACCTTCTCGCGCAGCTCGTAGGTCGCCATGTTGACCACGAACTCGCCGGTCTCCTCCGCATTGGTGACGCGAGTCCTTGCGCTGGCCGGTGCCGGGACGGTTGGAGCCGGAGAAGCACACGAACGGCGGATCGTAGTTGAGCTGGTTGAACATGCTGAACGGCGCCAGGTTGACGATGCCGTCATGGCTCACGGTCGAGACCCAGCCGATCGGCCGCGGCACCACGCAGGACTTGAACGGATTGAACGGCAGTCCGTGGTTGTTCTTGGCGGTTTCGTAGAACACGTGTTGTTCCTCCGTGCCGGCCGGATGATCTTGCTGGCATCATTGTAGGTCATGCGGCGATGATCGGCGCCAGTGTCGCCAGGCGACATTCCGTCGTAGGATCGCGCCAACGACGACCAACGATGACAACGGCGGGAGGTTTGAAATGGCGGGCGAGGCAACCGGAGTGCTGGCGCAGTTCGCGGCCTCGCTCAGCTATGACGACCTGCCGCGAAGCGTGCGCGAGCACTGCAAGGACCTGCTGCTCGATGCGCTGGCCTGCGCGCTCGCCGGCCACCAGGGCGAGGAAACCCATCAGATGGCGGCGCTGGCGGGCGCGCTCGCGCAATCCAGCGAGGCGAGCGTCATCGGCGGCGGCCGCCTGTCGCTCGCCGGCGCGACGCTGCTCAACGGCTACCTGATCACCGCCACCACCATGTGCGACGTGCATCGCGCGACCATGACCCACGTCACGCCGGAGGTGGTCCCGCCGGCGCTCGCGATCGCCGAACGAGAACGGCAACTCCGGCCGCGACCTCCTGGCCGCCATCGCCGCCGGCTGCGAGGTGACGACGCGGATCGGCAACGGGATCGACTATCCGGAATTCCGCAAGCGCGGCTGGCACGGGCCGGGCGTGTTCGGGCCGTTCGGCGCCGCCGCGGCGGTCGGCCGGCTGCGCGGCTTCGACGCCGACACCATGGCGCGCGCCTTCGGGCTCGCCGGCAGCCAGGCCGCCGGCACCTTCGCGGCCTGGGGCACGCCGACGGTGAAATTCCACCAGTGCCGCGGCGCGCTCTCCGGCCTGATGGCGGCGCTGCTGGCGGAGCAGAAGTTCGTGGCGACGCGCGAATTCCTCACCGCCAAGGACGGCGGCCTGTTCAACACCTATGCCAACGGCGGACGGCTCGACCTCGCCATCGGCGATCTCGGCAAGCGCTGGGAGCTCGAGCAGATCGCGCTGCGGCTGTGGCCGTCGGCGTCGCTGATGCAGGGCATGAACACCGCCCTGTTCGAGATCCTGGCGAAGCACGCCGATCGATCCGGCCAAGATCAAGACCGTGCGCGTGACGCTGCCGCCCGATGGCCTTCGACATGCACGGCAAGCTGCCGCGTCTACAAAGGCAAGTTCGAGGCGCTGATCTCCGGCGCACTACACCGCGGCCGTGATCCTGCACGACCGCTCGCTCACGCTCGCGGAGTTCGAGCCGGCGCGCTACGACGATCCGAAGCTGCGGAAGTTCGCCGAGCATCAGGTGGTCGTGCGCGCCGATCCGTCGATGAACCATCTTGCAGACGGCCGTCGAGGTCGAGATGGCGGACGGCACCGTGCACACGGTGCGCAGCGACCATCCGAAGGGATCGTTCGAGAACCCGCTGTCGCGCAAGGAGGTCGAGGACAAGTTCCGCGTCTATGCCAAGGGCCGCCTGCCGGCGTCCGCGCATCGAGGAGATCATCGCGGCGGTGAACGCGCTCGAGCAGCTTGCCGTCGGTGAGCGCGCTGATGGACATGCTCAGCCCGGCCGCGCGGCGCGACGCGGCGTGAGCGCGACTTATTTGCCCGACGCGAGCTTCTGGAATTCGGCGATCACGTCCGGCGTGGTCGCCGCCGCCAGCGCGCGCATCATGTCGCGCGAGCTTGCCGCCCTCGATCGGGCTGCCGACCGGCAGCTCCACCCGCCGCGCGTCGGCCTGATAGTCCTTGTCCTGCGCCATCGCGAGGAACGCCTTGCGCAGGATCGCGGTCTGCTCCGCCGGCATGCCGGGCGGCCCGACGATCGGCACGCCGAACGTGTCGGTCGCCATCACCAGATCGAGCACCGGCTCGATGCTCGGCGCGGATCACGTCGCGCAGCAGCGGCAGGCCCGGATAGCGCGCCGCCGACTGCACGATCGGCACCACCTGCTTCGGCCAGCGCCGGGCGGCTGGCGAGCCCGTTGCCGGTGGTGAAGGAGCCGTCGACCTCGCCCTGCTCCAGCGCGAGCAGGATGCGCGCGGTCGAGACATAGCCGAGCACGACCCTGATCGGCGCGCCGGCGGCGGCCAGCAGGTTCGGCACCATCGCGGTCTGCGAGCCGGCGCCGAGCGCGCCGAAGGTCACCGGCTTGCTCGACGCCTTGAGCTGCGTCGAAGGTCTTGATCCCGGTGCGCGGTGCGGATGAAGGCCGCCGACGTCACCGAGCCGGGGCTGCCGATATAGGTGAGCGTCACCGGATCGAAGGCGATGCCCGGCCGCTTGACGATGCCTCGACGAACCAGGAGCGGCCCGGGATGCCGAGCGTCAGCCCGTCCGGCGCCACGCGGCGGACCAGATGGTTGACCGAGACGATGCCGGCGGCGCCCTCCATGTTCTGGACCGTGACGGTCGGGTTGCCCGGGATGAAGCGGCCGAGGTGGCGCGTCACCGCGCGCGCCGTGGCGTCGACGCCGCCGCCCGGCGCATAGCCGACGATCACGGTCAGCGTCTTGCCCTGGTAGAAATCGGCGGCGGCCGCGGCCGGCCATGCGCCAGGGCCCCGATGCCGACCACCATCAGCAACCGCAGGAACTGCATCGATTGCCCAATCAATAGTCGCAACGCAGGCATGCGTGCCGGTCATCGCACCGGCGAATTTGACAGGCCTTGACCCCCGAAAGCAATGCCGCGATACATTTCGCCGCATTCCGCAATTCCGGCGCCCGTTCGCGCGCCGCACTCGCAGACGACTTCAGGACATCATGGGTGAATTTGGAATTGGCCAGCCGGTCCCGCGGGAAGAAGACCCGTATCTCGTGCGCGGCGCCGGCCGCTATGTCGACGACGTCAGCCTCGTCGGCCAGGCGCGCGCCTATGTGCTGCGCTCGCAGCACTCGCACGCCAAGATCGTCTCGATCGACGTGAAGCGCGCGCGGCAGTCGCCCGGCGTGCTGCACATCCTGACCGGCAACGATCCCGCCGTGCTCGCGCTCGGCCTGCAGCAGCCGAAGCAGCCGCGCAAGCGCCGCGACGGCTCGCCGCAATTCGTCACGCCGCATGCCGCTGCTCGCGCGCGACCGCGTGCGCTACATCGGCCAGCCGGTGGCGATGGTGGTCGCCGAGACGCTCAACGAGGCCAAGGACGCCGCCGAGCTGATCGAGGTCGAATACGAAGACCTGCCGTCGGCGACGACGCTCGAAGAGGCGATCGCGCCCGGCGCGCCGGCGGTCTGGGACGAGTGCCCCGACAACTTCGCCTTCTTCCACGAGGCCGGCAACAAGGCCGCGGCCGAGAAGGCCATCGCCACGGCCGACCACGTCATCAAGCCACCGCATGCGTGATCAACCGCCTCACCACCGCCTCGATGGAGCCGCGCGGCTGCCTCGCCGAATACGATCCGCGCGACGACCGCTACACGCTCCGCTGCACCGTGCAGGGGCCGCACCAGGTGCGGCGCACCCTGGCGCAGGACATCTTCCAGCGTTCCGGAGACCAAGGTCCGCGTGATCTCCGACAATGTCGGCGGCGGCTTCGGCATGAAGGGCGGCGTCTATCCGGAATATCCGCTCGCGATGCTGGCGGCGAAGCTCACCGGCCGGCCGGTGAAATGGATCGGCGACCGCAGCGAAGTCCTTCCTCTCCGACGAGCACTGCCGCGACAACGTCACCGAAGCCGAGCTCGCGCTCGACAAGGACGGCAAATTCCTCGCCATCCGCGTGCGCAACTACTGCAACATCGGCGCCTACAACGCCTCCGACCGCAGCGCCGGCCCGCCGACCAACAATATCGGCGTGCTCGCCGGCACCTACACGTTCCCGGCCGGCCACGTCGAGGTGAACGGCACCTTCACCAACACCATGCTGACCGGCCCCTATCGCGGCGCCGGGCGGCCGGAAGCCGCCTATGTGCTGGAGACGCTGGTCGACCTCGCCGCGCGCAAGCTCGACATCGATCCGCGCGGAGCTGCGCCGCCGCAACACCATCCCGGCGGAGGCGATGCCGTTCAAGACCGCGCTGGTCTACACCTACGACTGCGGCGACTTCGGCAAGAACCTCGACGACTGCCTCGAGCATGGCGGACTACGACGGCTTCGAGGCGCGGCGCGCGCGAATTCGTCGAAGCACGGCAAGCTGCGCGGGCATCGGCATCTCCAGCACCGTCGAAGCGTCGAACGCCGGCCTGATCGAGCATGCCGAGCTGCGCTTCGATCCGTCCGGCACGCTGACCGTCGCGATGGGCACGCACGACCACGGCCAGGGCCACGGCACCGCGTTCCGGCAGATCATCGCCGACAAGCTCGGCATCCCGCCCGACCGCGTGCGCTTCCAGTACGGCGACACCGACCAGGTCGCGATCGGCACCGGCACCTTCGGCTCGCGCTCGATGGCCTGCGGCGGCACCGCGCTGCTGATGGCCGCCGACAAGGTCATCGCCAAGGGCAAGAAGCTCGCGGCGCACGCGCTGGAGGCCGCCGAGCACGACATCGTGTTCGAGAAGGGCAAGTTCACCGTCGCCGGCACCGACAAGACGATCGACCTCGAGCGAGGTCGCGCAAGCGGTCGTTCAACCTGAAGGCGCTGCCGCCGGGCATGGAAGCCGGCATGTTCGAGAGCGGCACCTTCGACGGCGGCGAGCGCACCTATCCCGAACGGCTGCCACATCGTCGAGGTCGAGATCGACGAGGCGACCGGCGCGGTCGAGATCGTGCGCTATCACGCGGTCGACGACGTCGGCCACATGATCAATCCGATGCTGGTCGAGGGCCAGCTCCACGGCGGCATCGCCATGGGCGTCGGCCAGGCGCTGATCGAGAACATCGTCTACCAGGGCGACCAGATCGTCACCGGCTCGTTCATGGACTACGGCATGCCGCGCGCCGACAATTTCTGCCACGTTCGTCGCCGGCGAGAACGAGGTGCCGACCAAGACCAATCCGCTCGGCGTCAAGGGCGCGGGCGAGTCCGGCACGGTCGGCGCGCTGCCGGCGGTGATGAACGCGGTCAACGACGCGCTGGCGCGCATCGGCGCGCCCTATGTGCGGAATGCCGGCGACGCCGGAGAAGGTGTGGCGGGCGATCGAGGCGGCGCGCAACGGCCGCTGATCTCGTCGTCCCGGGCGCGAGCTGCAGCACGCAGTCGCTCGCTGTGCAGACCCGGGACCGAGCATCGTGCGAGCGGTCACCGTGGCGCTCGGAGTCGCCGAGCGCACTTCGTGCTGCACCGCATGCGAGGACAGGCGCTGCGATCGCAGTCAGCTACTCCGCCGCCGCCAGGCCCTTCTTCGCGTTGTTGCGCAGGCAGCCGATCAGCATGTCGGTCGACATCACGTCGCCGAAGGTGAGGTAGAACGCCGCCAGCGAGGCGTTGTGGTCCTCGTCGGTGACCGCGGCGTTGCCGTCGCGTGACCATGACGGTCTTGAAGTTGCACATCATGGCGTCGCGCGCGGTCGACTCGCAGCACACATTGGTGACCGTGCCGGTGACCAGGATGGTGTCGATGCCCTTGCGCGCGCAGCACCTCGGCGAGGTTCGACGAGCCCTGGATGAAGGCGGAGAACCGCTTCTTCTCGACGAAGATGTCGTCCGGCCGCGCGTCGAGCGTCTCCCACAGTTCGTAGCCCTTGCTGCCGCGCGCGAGCGCCTCGGCGCGCTTGGCGTTCTGCTCGGGCTTGCTGATGTCGTAGTAGACCGACCAGCTCTTTCTGGTCTCGTCGGTGTAGGCGGTCTGGATCCAGACCACCGCGCCGCCGGTCTCGCGCACCGCCTGCGCCAGCCGGTTGATGTTGGGCACGATCTCCTGCGCCTCCAGGCAGAGCGAATGCGCGACGCCCGGCAGCATGAAGGCGTTCTGCATGTCGACCACGACCAGCGCGGTGCGCGCCGGATCGAGATCGTCGTGGATGTGCTCGCGGCCGCGCCGCGCAATCACGCGATCGACGACCGACTGCGGAATGGCGATCTTGTGCATCAGGGGCTCCTCGTGATCTCGGGTCGGCTGGCATCCTGCGCCGGCGTCGGCCGGACATAGATGATCGAGAGCAGGCCGGCGAGCGCCGCCAGGATGAACGCGATCATGGTCATGCGTGCCGATGCTGCGGTCGCGGTCCCTGTCTGGGGTCGGACATGCCCAAGCCCTCGCTGATGCCGCGATGATCGGGCCAACGCCGCGCGCGGTCAATCCGTTATTTCGCGAAGGTCAGCATCCGTCGCGGGTTGTCGCGACAGCATCGTCTCGATGGTGGCGGCGGGAATGCCGCGCTCCTTCAGCATCGGCACGAAGTCGCGCAGCACCGTCGGATAGCCCTTCCCGCCGTAGCGCGAGAGCATGGTGCGCCGCGCGACGTCGGACGAGAGGATGAGCTGGCGCTCGAGGCCCCTGTCGCAGGCGTCGCGCACGAGATCGGCCAGCTCCACATTGGTCGGCCCCTTGGGGAAGCTCACCTTGTCGATCCCCATGAACGCGCCGCAGCGGCCGACCTCGACCAGCTCGGAAATATCCTTGGCCGCGCCCATGTGGCTGATGACGGCATGCGTCATGTCCATGCCGGCGCCTTCCAGCACGCGGATGTGCCACGCCGCCTGCCCGGTGTTCGACGTGTGCGTGATGACCGGCGCGCCGGTCGCGCGCGAGGCGAGCGCCGCCGCCTTGAACAGCCGCTCGGCCGGCTCGTTCGGCTCGCGCGCGGTGCCGACCTTGATGACGCCGCAGCGCACGTCGGTGCCGTCGGTGCCCTGCTCGATCTCCGCGATCATGGCGTCGCGGATTTCCTCGACCGAGCTTGCGAGCGCGATGTCCGGGAACGGGTCCCAGTAGTAGCCGGCGGCGCAGACGACCTTCACGCCGGCGCGCTCGCTGATCCGGCGCAGCGCCGCCGGATCGCGGCCCCAGCGCGGCGCGCTGAGATCGGTGATGGCGGCAAGGCCGAATTCCTTGGCCGCGAGCAGGTCCTCGACGACGGCGTCTTCCTCGCCGGCGCCGACCTTGTTCGCCGGGCCCTTCTGCGCGGAGAGATCGATCTGCAGGTGCTCGTGCGCGAGGATGCGCCCGCTGATCGTCTCGACGTCGCCGGTGACGGTGCGGATCATGGTGCGGCTCCGCGGCGCCCTACCCTAGAGCTTTGCCGTTGAACGCGTCGGTGATGAACGCATCCAGCATCGCGCTGGTGTAGCGCGACGCCGGCTCGTCGTATTTCGCAACCGGCAGGAAGTTGGCATTCGGGTCGGTATAGGCATGCACGACACCACCGAAACTGAGGTGCATCCAGCGCGCGCCGGCGGCGTCCATCTCGGCCTCGAACATGTCGCGATGCGCCTTGGGCGACACCGGATCGGCGGCGCCGTGCAGCACCAGCACCTTGGCCTTGATGCCGCCCTTGGGCGCCGGCTTCGCGGTCGCGAGCACGCCATGGATCGACACCACCGCGGCGACGTCGGCGCCCTCGCGCGCAAGATCGAGCACATTGGCGCCGCCGTAGCAGTAGCCGACCGCGGCGCGGCGCTTGGCATCGCCGATGCCGCGCTTGCCGGCCTCGGCGGTCATCGCGTCGAACGCGCCGACGATGGCGCGGCGCGTGCCGGCGACGTCCTCGATGAAGGGCGCGAGAAATTCCATCGGGTTCTCGGTGCCCTTCGGGCCCTTGCCGGCGCCGAACATGTCGGGGATGAACACGACATAGCCGTCGCTCGCGTGCTTCTGCGCAATGGCAATGTTTTGCGGCACCACGCCGAGCCAGTTCGGCGCCACCATCAGCAGCGGCTGGCCCTTCTTGCTCTCGTCGTAGATGATCTGGCCCTGGTGGCTCGCGCCGCCGACCGAATAGCTCACCGCTTCGCTTTTCACCGTCGTCTCCCCTCTTGGTCTATTGCGGCCGCAGGAATGCGAAATCGCAGCCCTCGTCGGCGCCGAGAATTTGTTCCGCATAGAGCTTGGAATAGCCGCGCGTCGGCTTCTCGCTATCGGGATGAACCGGCGCGACGCGCTTCTTCAGCTCGGCGTCGTCGACCAGCAATTCGATGCGCCGATCCTTCACCGACAGCCGGATGCGGTCGCCGTTGCGCACGAGCCCGAGCGGACCGCCGGACGCGGCGTCCGGCGTCACATGCAGCACGATCGTGCCGAAGGCGGTGCCGCTCATGCGCGCGTCGGAAACGCGCACCATGTCCTTGACGCCCCTCTGCGCGAGCTTCTTCGGGATCGGCAGATAGCCGGCCTCCGGCATCGCCTCGGGCGCATGCGGGCCGGCGTTCTGCAGCACGAGGATATCCTCCGCCCGCACCTCGAGCGCAGGATCGTCGATGCGCGCGGCGAGATCGGCGAGCGAGGAGAACACCACCGCCACGCCCTCGTGCTCGAACAGTTTCGCATCGGCCGCCGAGCGCTTGAGGATCGCGCCCTTGGGCGCGAGATTGCCGAACAACGCAACCAGCCCGCCTTGCGGCTCAAACGGCTTGTCGCGCGCCGCGATGATGGTGCGATCGACATAGCCGCCGGCGTCCGCCTGCGAGGCGCTCGCCGAGCGTGCCGCCGGTGACGGTCAGGCAATCGAGATGCAACAGCGGCTTCAACTCGCGCAGCAGCGCGCCCATGCCGCCGGCGGCGAAGAAGTCCTCCATATAGCCGTTGCCGACCGGCTTGAGGTTGACCAGCACCGGCGTCGTGTCGGAGAGCCGGTTGAGCTGGTCGAGCGTCACCTTGACGCCGGCGCGTCCGGCGACCGCGGTGAGATGGATGATCGCATTGGTGGAGCCACCAAGTGCAAGCAGCACGCGCAGCGCATTCTCGACCGACTTCTCGTTGACGATGCGGTCGGGCGTCACCTGCGAGCCGATCAGGTTGACCGCCGCCATGCCGGTCGCCTCGGCAGCGCGCAGACGATCGGCGTGCACGGCCGGGATCGCGGCGGTGCCCGGCAGGATCAGGCCGAGCGCTTCGGCGATGCAGGCCATGGTCGAGGCCGTGCCCATCACCGCGCAGGTGCCCGCGGTGACCGCGAGGTTGCCCTCGACCTCTGCAATCTCGTCGGCGCTCACTTCGCCCGCGCGGTAGCGCGCCCAGAAGCGGCGGCAGTCGGTGCAGGCGCCGAGCCGCTCGCCCTTGTGGCGTCCGGTCATCATCGGCCCGGCCACCAGCATCACCGCCGGCCGGCCGGCCGAGACCGCGCCCATGAGCTGCGCCGGCACGGTCTTGTCGCAGCCGCCCATCAGCACGACCGCGTCCATCGGCTGCGCGCGGATCATCTCCTCGGTGTCGATCGACATCAGGTTTCGGTATTTCAGGCTGGTCGGATTGAGGAACACCTCGCCGAGCGACACGGTCGGGAAATCGATCGGCAATCCGCCCGCCGCCAGCACGCCGCGCTTCACCGCGTCGAGCAGCTCCGGAAAATGCCGGTGGCAGTTGTTAAATCCGGAGCCGGTGTTGGCGATGCCGACCACCGGCCGCTCCAGCATCTCGCGCGAATATCCCATCGAGCGCGCGAAGGAGCGGCGCAGATACAGCGAAAAGTCCCGGTCGCCGTAGTTGGTGAGGCCGTGTTTGAGGCCGGTAGCGCTTTCAACCATTTTACGTCGTTCCTTGGGGCATTTCCTCGCAGCGCACAATTTGTACGCACATGCTGATAATTAATGCGTCCGCGACCCACTATTGAAAAGGATTTGGTAAGCGAATGCACTCAATTTTCAAAGGAGCCGGCGAGATTCCTTGAGATCATTTCCGCGATGAAGATTGCGCTTCGCAGGGTCGTTTCCGCCGGCTGGATCGTCCTGCCGGTCTTCCTGGCTGCCGCCATCCCCATCATCGCGGCTACCGTCGCCGGCTCCTGGCTCGCCGGCCTCGCCGCAGCAATCCCGGCAGTCACCTTCGCCACCTTGTGGATCGAGCGGCGGCTGTGCTCGGTGGTGGACGCCATTTCGCTGATCGCCGGCGGCGACCGCTACGCCGCTTTGCCCGAGCGCCTCGGCGGCGGCGCCATGACCGAGATCGCTGCGGCGGCCGAGCGGATGCGCCAGTCGCTGATCGACGCCGATGCGCTCGCGGTCGATCAGCGCAGCCGCGAGGCGGAGACCAAGCTCCATCATGCCGGCCGGGCGTTCTTCACCCACCGCTTCCGCGCAACCGTCAGCGAGCTGGTGACGGCGTTCGACAAGGCCGGCGAGGAGATCAAGGTCACCGCCACCGACCTCGGCGTCCGCAACAAGGACATGCATTCGCGCACCACCTATGCCGCCGACGCCGCTGAGCGCGCGGCGCGCGACGTCACCGCCGTGGCCAACGCCGCGCGCGCGCTGCTCGATCTGATCGCACGCTCCAGCAACGAGGTTGCCGCCGCGAAAACCGCGACCGACCGCACGGTCGATCAGCTCGCGCGCACCGACCGCACGGTGCGAAGTCTCGCGGCAGCGGCCGATCGCATCGGCGCCGTCGTCAAGCTGATCGAAGGCGTCGCCGCGCAGACCTCGCTGCTTGCACTCAACGCAACGATCGAGGCCGCCCGCGCCGGCGCCGCCGGCCGCGGCTTTGCGGTCGTCGCCAGCGAGGTGAAGTCGCTCGCGCAGCAGACCGCCAAGGCGACCGGCGAGATCGGCGCGCTGATCCGCGACATCCAGCACGCGGTTGGCGACACCGTGACCGCAATCGAGGCGGTGTCGTCGAGCGTGACCACCATGAGCGAGGCGAACCGGCAGCTCACCGGCATCCTCGACCACCAGGCGGTAGACATCGACCACATCGGCACCCGCGCCGAGACTGTCGCAGGGACCCTCGCCAACGTGCTGCCGGAAATCTGCACGGCGGTCACCGAAGTCGAGGAAAGCGGCCGCACCGTGCTCGTCACGGCTGAGGAGTTGGTCGGCCGTTCCGAATGGCTGTCCGGCGCGATCTCCAGCTACTTCACCGATCTCGAGCACGGATCGATCAAGGTCGGCGTCCTGCACTCGCTCTCCGGCACCATGACCGCCAGCGAGCGGCCGCTGCAGGAGCTCCTGGTGATGCTGATCGAGCAGAAGAACCGCGACGGCGGCCTGCTCGGCCGTCCGATCGAGCCGATCATCATGAACCCGCGCTCCGACGCCAAAATCTATGCCGAGCAGGCGCGCGCTCTGCTCGCCGATCACAAGGTCGCGGCGATCTTCGGTTGCTGGACCTCGGCCTCGCGCAAGGAGGTGCTGCCGGTCGTCGAGCGCAGCAAGGGGCTGCTGTTTTATCCGAGCCAGTACGAGGGCGAAGAGTCGTCGCCCAACATCTACTACACCGGTGCGACGCCGCATCAGCAGGGATTGCCGGCGATCAACTACCTGCGCTCGCAGGGTTGCCGCCGGTTTTTCCTGGTCGGCACCGACTACGTCTATCCGCGCACCACCAACGCCGTGCTCAAGGGCTACCTCGCCGCCAACGGCGTCATTGGCGACAGCATTGCCGAGCGCTACACGGCCTTCGGCCAGGCCGACTGGCACGACATTGTCGACGACATCCGCACCTTCGCGAAAGGCGGCAATGCCGCCATCATCTCGACGGTGAGCGGCGACGCCAACCTGCATTTCTATCGCGAGCTCGCGCTGCAGGGCGTGCGCGCTGAGAAAATCCCGGTGATGTCGCTGACCATCACCGAAGCCGAGCTGCCCGCGCTGATGCGCTCGAACCTGACCGGCCATCTGGTCGCGTGGAGCTACCTGCAAGCGTGGGACCGGCGGGAGAACCGCGACTTCCTCGCCGCCTGGCGCCGCTTCACCGGCCGCGAGAACGCCGTAACCAACGATCCCATGGAGGCGACCTGGATCGGCTTCCATCTCTGGGCGGCGGCGGTCGAGAAGGCCGACACCACCGAGATCGAGCAGGTACGCCGCGCCTTGGCCGGCCGCCGCGTCATCGCGCCGTCCGGATTCGAGGTGAAGCTCGACGGGCAAAGCCACCACCTCTACAAGCCGGCGATGATCGGCCGTATCACCAAGGATGGCCGCATCGTGCCGGTGTCCGTTACCGACGGCCTGGTGCCGCCGCAG
Organism: uncultured Alphaproteobacteria bacterium; assembly: GCA_963850705.1. Taxonomy (GTDB): domain Bacteria; phylum Pseudomonadota; class Alphaproteobacteria; order Rhizobiales; family Xanthobacteraceae; genus VAZQ01. The sequence continues at coordinate 107,682 of CAWKMR010000038.1, forward strand.
CCGTTCAGCCCCTGGCTCGCCGGCGGTAAAACCGCCCGCAGCAAAGCGGCATAGCCGCTACTCGCCGCCCCCTTCAAACAGCGTCTCGACAAACCGGCTGGAACCCTTCTAAAAAGGGGGGCTGGACGAGAAAACAGGCATCCGTGCGCCGGGTCGGGAGTGCTGTTTCGATGAATTACGATGCGTTCTTCAACGATGCTCTGGCCCGCCTGCGGGAAGAGCGCCGTTATCGCGTTTTCGCCGATCTTGAGCGGCAGGCCGGGCGCTTTCCCCGCGCCGTGTGGCACTCGCCCGACGGGCCCCGCGACGTCATCGTGTGGTGTTCCAACGACTATCTCGGCATGGGCCAGCATCCCAAGGTGATCGGCGCCATGGTCGAGACCGCGACCCGGATGGGCACCGGCGCCGGCGGAACCCGCAACATCGCCGGCACCAACCATCCGCTGGTGGAACTGGAGCGGGAGCTCGCCGACCTGCACCGCAAGGACGCGGCGCTGGTCTTCACCTCCGGCTACGTCTCGAACGAGACCGGCATCTCGACGATGGCGAAGCTGATGCCGGGCTGCCTGATCCTGTCCGACGCGTTCAATCATAATTCGATGATCGAAGGCGTCAGGCAGTCACAATGCGACAAGCAGATCTTCCGCCACAACGACATGGCGCATCTCGAAGAGCTGCTGCGCGCCGCCGATCCGAAGCAGCCGAAGCTGATCATCTTCGAGACGCTCTATTCCATGGACGGCGACGTCGCGCCGGTGAACGCGATCTGCGATCTCGCGGAGCGTTACGGCGCCATGACCTATGCCGACGAGGTGCACGCGGTCGGGATGTACGGCCCGCGCGGTGGCGGCCAGGCCGAGCTGCAGGGCGCGATGGCGCGCATCGATGTGCTCGAAGGCACGCTGGCCAAGGCGTTCGGTTGCCTCGGCGGCTATATCGCCGCGAAGTCGTCCCTGATCGACGCGGTGCGCAGCTACGCGCCCGGATTCATCTTCACCACCGCGCTGCCACCCGCAATATGCGCGGCGGCAACGGCGGCGATCCGCCATCTCAAGACTTCAAGCTATGAGCGCGACCGCCATCAGGACCGCGCCGCGCGCGTGAAGGCGGTGCTCAGCGCCGCCGGCCTGCCGGTGATGATGAACGACACCCACATCGTGCCGGTGTTCGTCGGCGATCCGGAGAAGTGCAAGGAAGCGACCGACATTCTGCTCGCCGAGCACGGCATCTACATCCAGCCGATCAACTATCCGACGGTGCCGAAGGGCACCGAGCGGCTGCGCATCACGCCCTCGCCGTATCACGAGGACGCGCTGATCGACGGACTGGCGGAAGCGCTGCTCGATGTCTGGGAGCGGCTCGAACTGCCGCTCAAGCCGCGCGCCATCGCGGCGGAATAATCAAGCTCCGGCTGGCGCGTCGGAGTGATAAGTTTTGATCGAGGCGGTTGCCGCGGCGGCGGTGCGCCCCCTCCCCTTGCAAAGGGGAGGGTTGGGGAGGGGATCAAACAGCGCTCGATTTTGATCCCCACCCGGCTCGCTTCGCTCGCCGACCTCCCCTTTCAAGGGGAGGTAACCGGGCTCGCTGCACCGTCTCAAATCCACCTAAACTCATCGTACTCTAGCCGCCGTCAATGCACGTGGCCGAGCGAACACCGCCTGCTCGTTCTTGTCGCGCTCTTCGCTTGCAAGATCATCATGCAAATCTCTGTCATTCGGTTCATGATGGAACCGGAGATCGGGATGCGCGCGACCATCACCCTGACGGCCGAGGACGGCCACACCCTGCCGGCCTACCACACGACACCGGACGGCCCGGCGCGCGGCCAGCTTCTCGTCCTGCAGGAATTCTTCGGGCTCAACGATCACATCCGCAGCGTCGCCGACCGCTTCGCGGCGCTCGGCTTCGGCGCGATCGTGCCCGGCCTCTCGGATCGCGCCGAGCGCGGCGCCGAATTCGGCTATGACCCGGAAGGCATCGCCAAGGGCCACGCGCTGCGGGCCAAAATTCCGTTCGAGAAGAGCCTGCTGGACGCGAAGGCCGCGATCGATTTCGTCAAGCCGCACGGCAAGGTCGGCGTCGTGGGCTATTGCTGGGGCGGATCGCTCGCCTTCTTCGCCGCGACGCGTCTCGCCGACATCGTCTGCGCCGTCGGCTACTACGGCAGCCAGATCGTTCCCGGCGTGCACGAGGTGCCGCGAATTCCGCTGATGCTGCACTTCGGCGACAACGACGCCAGCATTCCCTTGAGCGACGTCGAGACGATCCGGCGAGCGCGCCCGGAAGTCGCGATCTACGTCTATCCCGGCAAGCACGGCTTCAACTGCGACGCGCGGGCCAACTATGTGCCGGCCTCGGCGCAGATCGCGCTCGGGCGCACGCTGGAGTTTTTGTGGAAGCATGTGGGTTAGCGCGCGCCGTCGTCTGCAGGTTGGCCTCACTCGGCATTACGTGACACCTTATCGTGTCACCGCAATGGCGACATGGACGAAGTTCGCGCGCGGCAGGAAGCCATCGACCGTGCGGCAGCAGAAGCCGTCGAGGGCGACAAGCTTGAGCGCGAGCAGGCGACGGCTACAGAGCTTGAGGAGCGCAGGCGCGCGGCGTGGCTATCGCATCGCACCGACGAGGCGCTTGCCTCGGGCCAGAAGGCGTTCGTGGAGTTTCTCAACAAGCGCGACATATTGGAGGGCATCCCGACGTCCGCATGGCCTCCCGGATACGAGCCGCCGACGACCGTGCCCGGCATTCCGGCCGCGCCGGCCGACACGGCCGGCGGCACGCTGCTGGGGCAGATGTTGGCGAAGCGTGGCGTTCGAATCTGACCGGCGGGAGCAACGCGCGGCGTTCAAGCGCGCATACCGTGGGGCCGACTGTTTTACCCTTCACCTTACTCGCGCCTCCAAAAGCTGATTTCTAGCTGCACTCATTTCGCATTGCGCGAATGCCGTCAAAACAACCTTGGTGGTGAAAATTATGAACGAGCGCTCGCTTGAAGAGGAGACGCAAGCGGCCGAATGCCTAATGAACCATCTGCGCGGCGATGGTTTGCTTAATGCGCATTGGGAGCGCGGCCATGACCCTCCTGATTTAGTCGTTACTATTGGGTCTCAGCGCTGGGCCGTGGAAGTCACACGAGGGTACCAGCATGTGCGCGTGGGGCATGACTCCATGTCGAGGTACGGGTTAGATGTAACGTTCCACAGGCTCCGCAGAAAAATCGCGAGTACCGTTGGAGGTAACTTTCCGCATTACTATGTACTACGCTTATCGGCACCTGCCGGCGAAGACCTCAGTTCGTATCGACGACGCGTGTTCAAGTCAGTGGTCCAGCACATTAGGTTGGGCGCTATTGATACGCTGCGACTTAACCCTGGAGAATTGACCGCCAGCGACGAAATCGCTGCCAGACCTTCACGTTATCTCCGGGCAGCATCAAGCCAGTACTCCGGCAGGTCATCCATTGTATGATGTTGCAAGCAACCAAGACGAAATGCTGCGCGAGGTGTTTGACAGAAAAAAACTTATTCTGAGAGTCGTTGGAGGGGTACAACAAGCGCGGGCTGATTGTCCTCAATCAATATCTCTTCGCCGACCGGCCTGAAGACATGTCGACGCTTGCCTCGTTGAATTCTGAGGGAAGAGCAAATAATCGATTTCATCTTCTTTTGGGGCGCGGATTCCTTCGACCAGATATATTATCGCAACGCTACAATTCGCGCGTGACGTCGGCCACGTCTTAGCCGCTGGCCCTCGGCTCCCGCACGCTGGTCCGGTGGCACGCCAGCGTTGCGGTCGCCTTCGCTTCGATGTGATGCGCACGCGATGGTCGGAAATCTAAAGGAGCATTTCCATGGCCTTAACACGTTCCGCAAGATTCAGATTGATTAGACCCTGCAGCAATCGATTTTGAATGAGGAGAGCTAATGCAATTTGCTTAGGGTGTCCGACATCCTCGGAAATCGTGGAGGTCGCGAGCCACACGGCACAGTTTCTATCCTCGGCACTTTTTCCTAAGAGGCTAGCAGCTTGAGAAAATTGCGAATTTCGAAGATTCATGTGGTTCAACGTATCTCCCTCCGCCGTTTCTGCAAATTTCGCGTCGACCGCCCCAATCATTTTCCCGTACAAACGTGATAGCTCAAGCACAGTGTCATCGAAGATAGTCGCTCTCAATGTCTCACTGTGTGGGCGAAAAGACACCCGGTCGAGAGCATGCACAAAGAAGCTCAACGCGCCCAAGCTTAGGACCATTTGATTTAGCTCGCCGGTTCTAATCATCTCGCCGTATCGGCTCATAACATCGCCTGAGAATTTGAGAGCCTCGGCAGCAATCTCTATCTGCAGCTCCTTTAGTAGCTTTTTGACTTTTGACTTTCGGCCGAGCGAAAAAATCATGCGGACCTGACGACAAGGAGTTGGTTTAGAACTCTGTTCGAATGCATTTCGGTATTTCTGTAGTCTTGATACCTCCAGGCAGTCGGTGTTTTCTCTAGTCCTAGCTTTTCCGAACTGACCACGGCATCATCGATGTGGCGTTTCGCCTCGAAAATCGGGTCGATGGTCACTTTTGGCTCCCCATCGTTCATGTGCTTTATGGCGTTCTTCGTTCCGTTGATGACCCGTTTGATTTCTTCGTTAGTAGCGTCTTTGTTAGTCTCGAACTCGGTGGAGCGCCCTTTGAGCGCGCCATGCAATTTCATAGGTACTCATCCCTTGTGGTAATTGGCGGTCAAACAATTCCGCCGCCGCGCCCGCTAAATGAATTGCGCAGAAGTAATTTCGATGTTCGAGATACATCTGCATTGCAGCGTCTAGGTACTGGTTCGCAATATCCAGCTTTGAATAAGACTCGACCATGGGTGTGGCTCGTCCTCCCGCGCCCTGCCGCCCGCATCCGTACCCGCTGGCCGCACCCTACCACGCCCGTCGACCGTGCGCCGGCCCGCCATGGCTTCCTACAGCCTTCCTCGCCCCAGGAAGGCGACCTGCGACCTGCGCCGATGGTCGCTAGTTCTGCCGACTTGCGTAAGGGAAGTAGCTGGAGCGGGCGAAGGGAATCGAACCCTCGTATGCAGCTTGGGAAGCTGCCGTTCTATTCTTGACCCGTTCGCTATCGACACCGCGCAGAATTCTGTTCATAGGCTCGCCGCAACAGAAAGTGCGACGGCTGTTGCATTTTCATGCGCGCGCAAGCGTCCACGACGCGCGTCGCTATCGACAGGCTATCAACAGATGCGCGCGCCTTCGACTTGACGATCGCGATTTTCCATGCCACCTTCGCTTGTCCCGTTCGCGTCAGGGTGCTTTCGCGAGGCATTGCGATGGCAGGACGGGATGCGGCGTCCTGCGGGTTGCCCATGCAAGCAATCCCCCGGGAGGCGCCCGGCAACACCGCCCTTCCGCCACTACGAGCGGAACGTGCGAATGCACCAATGCGAGACGAGGGCACCGCCCATTTGCAACGCCCAAGGTCTCGCCAAGGCGGGCTCGGGGCCAACAAACCGCCGCGGTGGAGCGCCGAGAGGCGAGCATCCCCGCGCGCGGACGCGTGAGCGGTTGCGCGGGACGCAAGGTGCCCGCGAAGGCGTTACGCGCGTCTTCATGCGCTATGGGCGCCTGCGGGCCTACGTTACTGGCCCGCCGACGGGTGCCGCTGCACCCGAGCGCCTGTCGGCGCTCCGCTTCCCTCTTTGTCTGAAGAGGGAGCCGTGCAAACCTCGGAGGGCCAATGCCTCGCGAGAACGATGAAGCTTGCATGGAGATGAAAGAGGCCCCGCCATGACCCTTCCCCGCCGGCAATTTCTTGGTTTGGCAACGGGCGCCATGGCGCTGCCGGCCATGGCTCGCATCGCCGCGGCGCAAACCTATCCGGCGCGGCCGGTGACGATGGTGGTCGCGTTCGGTCCAGGCGGGCCATCGGACGTCATCGCACGCATCCTGGCTGACGCGATGCGAGGATCGCTCGGTCAACCTGTCGTCGTCGAGAATATTGCCGGCGCCTCCGGCACCATCGGTGTTGGCCGCGTCGCTCGCGCTGCGCCTGATGGTTACACGCTGGTGCTCGGCAATTGGGCCACGCATGTTCTGAACGGCCCGATGTTCTCTCTGCAATACGACCTCGTCAGCGATTTCGAGCCCGTTGCGCTGGTCTCCAGCGATCCGCTGATGATCGTCGGAAAGAAAGCGCTGCCGGCGAACGACCTGAAAGAATTTGTCGCGTGGCTGAAGGCCAATCCCGATCAAGCAACGCAGGGGACCACAGGCGCAGGCGGCATTTCGACGGTCGGCGGGCTTTTCTTCCAGCGGGCGACGGGCACGCGATTCAGGTTCGTGCCCTACCGCGTGGGTCTTGCTGCCGCGATGCAGGATCTGGTGGGCGGCCAGATCGACTTCATGATCGACACCGCGGCGAATTCGTTGCCGCAGGTTCGTGCCGGCGCGATCAAGGCGTTTGCGGTGACATCGAAGACGCGGTTGTCGCAGGCGCCCGATATCCCGACCGTCGATGAGGCCGGCTTGCCCGGGCTCCACGCGCTGAATTGGCAGGCCGCGTTTCTCCCGAAGGGCGCACAGAAAGACGTTGTGGCCAAGCTCAATGCCGCCGTCGTGTCGGCGCTGGCCGATGCGTCGGTGCAAAAGCGTCTGGCTGCGATCGGGCAGGAGATTTTTCCGCGCGATCAACAGACGCCGGAGGCGCTTGCGGCGTTCCAGAAATCCGAGATCGAGAAGTGGTGGCCGATCATCAAGGCCGCCAACATCAAGGCCGAGTGACTTCAGAGAGACCCGACATGACATTGACCCGCCAACAATTTCTGCATCTGGCCGCGGGCGCCGCCGCGCTGCCGGTGATGCCGCGGATAGCGCGCGCGCAGGCCTATCCGACCCGGCCGGTGCGCCTGATCGTCGGCTTTCCGGCCGGCGGCGTCGGCGACGTGCTCGCGCGGCTGATGGGACAATGGCTGTCGGACCGGCTCGGCCAGCCGTTCGTCATCGAGAACCGGCCGGGCGCCGCCACCAACATCGCGACCGAGGCGGTCGTGCGCGCGGCGCCCGACGGCCATACGCTGCTGTGGATCACCGCCGCGAACGCGATCAACGCCTCGCTCTACGAGAAGCTCAGCTTCAATTTCATCCGCGACATCACGCCGGTCGCAAGCGTCGTCCGCGGACCGGGCGTGATGGAGGTGAACCCGGCGGTCCCGGCCAAGACGATCCCCGAATTCATCGCCTATGCGAAGGCCAATCCCGGCAAGATCAACCTGGCATCGAGCGGCCCGGGCACGGTCAGCCACGTGGCCGGCGAACTGTTCAAGATCATGGCCGGCGTCGACATGGTGCACGTGCCGTATCGCGGCGCGGCGCCGGCGCTGACCGATCTGATCAGCGGGCAGGTGCAGGTGATGATCCTGCCGATCATCTCGTCGATCGAGCACCTCAAGGCGGGACGGCTGCGCGCGCTGGGCGTGACCACGGCAACGCGGCTCGAGGTCGTCCCGGACATCCCGACCGTGGCGGAGTTCCTGCCGGGCTATGAGGTGAGCGACTGGACCGGGATCGGCGTCCCGCGCGGCACGCCGGTCGAGATCGTCGACAGGCTCAATACGGAGATCAACGCCGGGCTCGACAATCCCAAGATCAAGGCGCGGCTCGCCGAGCTTGGCAGCCTGCTGATGCCGATGTCGCGCGCAGAGTTCGGCAAGATGATCAGCGAAGAAACCGGGAAGTGGGCCAAGGTGGTCGCATCCGCGGGCATCAAGCCGGAGTGAAGACTCGGCCCCTCCGCTCGTCCCCGCGAAAGCGGGGACCCAGGAGCCACAAGCAAATTTGGATTCCCGCTTACGCGGGAATGAGCGGGGATGAGTCACCCAATGGCAAATGTTCTAGTCGTCGGTCATCCCCTGCCCCGGGCGCGTCCAGGGCTTTTGCTCGGGCGGCGGCTCGCCTTTGCCGAGCGTCATCGACTTCGCAAAGATCGCGAGCGAGAACGTGCAGATCAGCCAGCGCGAGACATGATGCGCACCGACATAGACCGGGTCGAGCGTCAGCGCGAGCGCGAGCAGCATCATCTGGTCCTGCGCGCCGGGGCGAACGCGATGACCACGTCGGCAGGGCGGAACGGCAGCAGCACGATGACGAGCGTGACAAAGCATGCAGCCGTTGCAATTGCCACCGCGAACGATCCGATCGCCGCGCCGAGATAATCGACCACCGTGCGCCAGCTTGTGTTGGAGAAGCGCGATCCCGCCACCGCGCCGATCACGATCACGGCGCCGCCGCCAAGCCACCACGGCAAGATCGCGTGTACCCATCCGGTACCATGCAAGATGGCGGACCCTGCCATCGCGCCGAACAACAACCCGCCGGGGAACTTGATCCAGCGCAGGAACAGCGCCAGCGCCGTGGAGACCGCAACCAGCACCGCAAGCTCGGCCAAGGAGTTCCCGCCCGCGGGTTCCGGCGCGCCGAACACCGCACCCGCCCAAAGCCCGGCGAGCGCAAGGCTGCCGGGCAGGCCGATCATGATCAGCAGCACCCGCATCACCTGCACGATCGCCACGCCGCGCAGATCGGCCTTGAACTCGGCCGAGAGCGCGACGACCTGCGCCATCGCGCCCGGCGACGCGCCCAGAAAGGCCGAAGCCCAGTCCCAGCCGTGCACGAACCGCAGGTACGACGTGGTGGCGGCGATCATCGCGATGGTGGCGACCGCCAGCATCGCGATGCTGAGCGGGTAGGTCACCATGCCCTTGAGCGTTTCCGGGGTGACGATGGTGCCCAGCAGGATGCCGACCAGCACGAAGCAGATGCGCTGGACCATCGGCGGCACCCGCATCTGGCGGCCGGCGAGCGCCGCAATCGCCACCGCCAGGACCGAGCCGGAGACCAGACCGGCCGGAATCCCGAGCTTCGCGAAGGTGATACCGCCTGCCGCTGCGATCAGCAGGGTTTCGATGGGCGGCAAAATGACGTTGCGCGGAGGGATGACGAGCGGCATCGCCCGCGATCAATGCCGCGCGCATGGCGACGCGTCAAATGACGCCCGCGCAGGACGCATATGCCAGGCCGGGGCCTATTGCGGGGCCGATGGGGCTTCGCTGGCCTCGACCGATGGGGCTTGGCTGGCCTCGACTGACGGTGCCTCGTTCGCTTCGACCTTCTTCACGCGCGCCGCAAGTTCACCGGCCAGCGCCATCAGGTTGGCGCGCTGTACGAACGCTTCCTGAACTTGCAGCAATGCACGCGTGAGCTGGTTGCGCAACGCCGGGAAATCGTCGGCGCCGAGCTTCGGATGCAGCGGCATGATCGCGAGATAGAAGCTGGAATGGTCGCGCGCGACCGCTTCGGCGGCCCTTGGCCGCAGTTCCCAGAGATCGCTGAGCGAGCGCTCAATATCGGCGCGCGCCGCGCGCCAGTCAGCGTCACCGATCGCCCGCGGCACCGGCCGCCGGTCGAAATTCTCGAGGATCTCCGCGATCAGCCCGAACAGCATGGCGTGTGAATTTTCCCCGGCTAAGGGGTGCAGCGCGGCCCCGACGACCGTACCCACCATGGTCAGCGCGCGCGGGTACGCCTCCCAACACGCCTTGTCGAGCGCCGGCGCGAATAACACGTCGGCAAGCAGCGCGTCCGCACCGTCGCCGGCCCGCAGCCTGCAATAATCCTGCACGCAGGTCTGCGCGAGGAGGAAGGATTGTTCGTCGATGAAGGCGCCGGCGGAAAACTGATCGCGGGTAGCGCGGCGGCGGAAGCGATCGATAAGAGCCATGGCCCAACTCCGGACATACGACCGGCAAGCATTGGCGAAAGCTCAAACCTACGCCGAATCCCGGACTCCGCAAGTAAGCGCACGCATTATGGAGGATCAGCGCCGGCTGCCGATGAATTGCAGCACGATTTCGCGCCGGTGCGGATCGGCGCGGTGCTCCGCAAGATAGAGACCCTGCCAGGTCCCGACCGCGAGCCTGCCGCCGATGACAGGAATATGAAGCGACACGCCGTTGACCATGGATTTCACATGCGCCGGCATGTCGTCCGGTCCCTCGGTATCGTGCACCCAGGGCGCATCCGCCGGCGCAAGCCGGTCGAGCGCGGTCACGAGATCGGTCTGCACGTCGGGATCGGCATTCTCCTGGATCACCAGCGACGCCGACGTATGACGAAGATAGGCGAACAGCGCCCCCTCGCCTGCGCCCGCTTCCGTCAGGAAGCGCGCCGCATCGCGGGTGAAGTCGAAAAATCCCGGCCCGGTGGTTTCGATGCCGAGCGTCGCCGTGGCGATGAGCTGCGGCGTCACGCCGTTGATCGCGGACAGCCGGTTGGCGGGCACGTCAAATTCGCTTCTGGAGGTCGCGCTGCACGCTCGCGATCATCTCGACCAGCCGCCGCCAGACCTTCTCGAGCGCGCCCATGATGCGGTTGAGCTCGGCGTCGTCCGGGAATTGCGGGCGCTGGACGTGGGACTTGGGCGTCGCCTTGTCCGGGCGCATGCCGTTCGGCAGCGGCAGGTTACGGCTCAACAGCTCCTTCTTGAGCAAGGCATTGTCGCCTTGCAGGCGCGCAATCTCGGCTTCAAGCGCCGTGCGCTCATCCGGTAGGAGCTGGCATTGCCAGCCGCTCGCGCGCCGATAGCACATCGAGACCTGCCCGGTCCTGCCGTCGAGCCGCAGGTAGCCGTCGTCGGCGCGGTTGAAGGTGAAACGTAAATCGCCGCCTTCCGGAGCCGCCGGCTGCGCCTGTGCGGCGGTCGCCGCAAGCGCCGAACCGGCGATGACCATGGCCAGCAGGCGAAAGCGGATCATACTGAACTCCTTGCTCCGCAACGGCGGAGCGGACGAACGCGACGGAGTTAGGCTACCATTTCGGGCGCCGCCGCAGAACCGCGCCGAAGCGGTGCTGACGGGACAACCGAACGGCCTGCCAAATGGTTCATTCGGCAACCATCCGCGACCCGTGAAAATCGCTCGATCCAGGCGTCTTTTCAGGCGGTTAGCCGGGGTCCTGCATTTCTTGACTTGACCAGACCCGGCCAGTATGTTCCGCGCGGCCTCAGGGCGGCAGACTGCCGCGATCTCTCCGTATTTGTTTGCGGGTGTCGAAAGCATGGCCGACGACGCACGCGACAAACACGACAAAGACGATCGCAAGCTTCAGCCAAACGACGAGGCTGCGCTCTCCGCGCGGTTCCAGCGTCTCGGCGAACGGCTCGGCGATCAACGCCAGCCCTCCGGCAGTCAGCCCGGTGGCTCTCCGACATCCGATCCTTCGGCAATCGCCCGCGGGTTCCGGCTTTCGGCTGAACTCGTCGCAGGCGTGCTGGTTGGCGCCGGCCTCGGCCGGTTGCTTGACTGGTGGCTCGGGATTTCGCCGTGGGGATTGCTGGTGTTTATGTTCCTCGGCTTCGCGGCGGGGGTGCTCAACGTGATGCGGGCGGCAGGGTTGGTACGGCCTGGTCCGCTGGACCCGCCCGGTTCGAAATAGGCAAACGCCGCCCGGGCACCGGTCGGCATGCGATATGAAGGCTGAAGACGGACATGGATCCGATCCACCAGTTCGAGATCAAGAACTTCTTCACGCTGCTGCGCGTCGGCACCCACGACATCGCATTCACGAATTCCGCGCTGTACATGCTGATCGCCCTCGGGGTGGTCTCCGCGCTGATGATCGGGGCCACGGCCTCGCGGTCGTTGATTCCGGGACGGCTGCAGTCGCTCGCCGAGGTCTCTTACGAGTTTGTCGCCAACACGTTGCGGTCGAATGCCGGCACGGAAGGAATGAAGTTCTTCCCGCTGGTCTTCACGCTGTTCATGTTCATCCTGGCGGTGAACATGATCGGGCTGATCCCCTACACCTTCACGGTGACGAGCCACATCATCATCACCGCGTCGCTGGCGCTGCTCGTCTTCTTCACGGTCATCATCTACGGCTTCTGGCGCAACGGAATTAAGTTCTTCAAGCTGTTCGCGCCGAGCGGCATCCCGCTGCTGCTGATGCCGCTGATCATCCTGATCGAGATCATGTCATTCCTGTCGCGGCCGCTGTCGCATAGCCTGCGGCTGTTCGCCAACATGCTGGCCGGCCACATCACACTCAAGGTGTTCGCCGGCTTCATCACCATGCTGGGCGCCTTCGGCTTCTTCGGCTGGCTTGGCGCGCTCGTGCCGTTCGCGCTGGTCGTTTCGGTGACCGCGCTCGAATTCCTGGTCGCGTTCCTGCAAGCCTACGTCTTCGCCATCCTCACCTGCATCTATCTCAACGATGCGATCCATCCGGGCCATTAGCGGCCCGACAGCCAACTGGAAAAGGAGCACTACATGGACCCCGTTGCCGCAAAATACATTGGCGCTGGAATTGCCTGCATCGGTATGGGTGGCGCCGGCGTCGGCGTCGGCACCATCTTCGGTCACTATCTCGCTGCCGCGCTGCGTAACCCCTCGGCCGCAGCCGGACAGTTCGGCAACCTGATCTTCGGGTTCGCGGTGACCGAGGCGCTCGGCATCTTCTCGCTCGCCATCGCGTTCCTGCTGCTTTACGGCGTGTAAAGCGGATCGGTTGGCGACAATGAGCCAGATGATCACGAAGGTCGTTGCGGCTGCCGGGCTCGCCCTGGCGGCCGGCGGCGCTTGGGCTGCCGAATCCGGCGGCCACAAGTTTCCGCCGCTGCAGGCCGAGACCTATGCGTCGCAGATCTTCTGGCTCGCGGTCATCTTCGTCGCGCTCTATCTGCTGATGGCGCGGATTGCGCTTCCGCGCGTCGGCGGAATTCTGGAGAATCGCCAGCAGCACATTGATGGCGATCTCGTCGAGGCGAAGCGGCTGAAGGATTCCTCGGACGCCGCCATCGCGGCCTATGAGAAGGCGCTCGCGGATGCCCGCGGTCGCGCCCAGGCGCTCGCCAACGAGACCCGCGAGAAGTACGCCGCCGAGGCCGAGGCCGCGCGCAAGTCGCTCGACGCCACGCTCAACGAGCGTATTGCCGAGGCCGAGCGGACCATCGCCGCGCGGCGAACGGCTGCCATGGCCAATGTCCAGGACATCGCGGTCGAAACTGCCGCCGCGATCGTGGAACGGCTCATCGGCAGCGCACCGTCGAAAGCCGACGTCTCCAAGTCGGTCGCCGACGTACTCAAGCGCTGAGGAACGCGACGATGTTCACTCCTGAATTTTGGGTCGCCGTCGCCTTTTTCGCCTTCCTCGGCATCCTGGCCTATGTCGGGGCCCACAAATACATTCTCGACGCGCTCGACCAGCGCACCGCCAAGATCAAGGCTGAGCTCGACGAGGCGCGCCGCCTCAAGGAAGAGGCGAAGGCGCTGCTCGCCGAATATGAGCGCAAGAAGGGCGAAGCTGACCGCGAAGCGGCCGCCATCATCGAGGGTGCCAAGGCGGAAGCCGAGCGACTCGCCGTTGAGGCCAAGACCAAATCCGAGGAATTCCTCGCCCGCCGCACCAAGCTCGCCGAAACCAAGATCGCGCAGGCCGAGGCGCAGGCGGTCGCCGATGTGCGTAACGCCGCGGCCGAGGCCGCCGTCGCAGCCGCCGAGCGGGTGCTGACCGAAACCGTGAAGGGCAAACTCGCCGACGATCTGATCGGCAAGGGCATCGCGGAAGTGAAAGCCAAGCTCAACTAGGCCTGGTCCGCAATCACCGCGCAAACTCCGGGGCGACCGACCGCTCGAGCTTTTTCTGAGGCCTTGGCTGCGGCTGCGCCTTTGCTGGCGCCTGCTTCTTGGCCTTCGGCTGGCCCCGGTCGCCGGCTTCGTCGAAGCCGACATAGACGACATAGCTTTGCAGGGCGGCAAGCGGCGGCATCGGGAAGCTCAAATCTTCTTCGATGTCCGTGAAAAGGGTATTGCCGGACGAAAGCTCAACCGGCACGCGCCGGAACTTGGTTGCGATGGTCTTGGGCTGGACGCCTTCCTGAACGACCGAGTAGCGGATCGGCGCGCTCGCCTGCGGCGGGGCGCCTGCAGGGCCGACGATGGCGCGACCCTGCACGCCGACGCGCATCTGCACGGTGTTGCCGTTCACGATACATTGGCGCGCCAGTTCCACGAAGGTTAGCTGGTAGCGCAGATCGTTGGCGGTCGGTTCCTGGGGCTTGGCAGCGACTGCAAGGGTGCCACCGCCGCTGCGGATATCGATCGCAGGGCAGTCTTCGTCGAGCTGCTTGGTGCCCGGCACCGACGCCTGGGCCTGCGTGGCGGAATCGGACCTGGAGAACCAGCTCGGCAGGGTGCCGCCAAGCGAGGACAAGCTGGAGCTCGAACAACTCGCCACGAGCGCTCCGGCGCCGAGCGCAGCCGCAAGGCGGATTGCGCCACGCAATCGGTCGTTCGGGTCCACGATCCGCATCACGACACTCGGCTTTGACAAACGAAGTTCCCCTGGCCTAGTGCCCCGTTTCGAAGTTCGTGATATGCCGCAGCACACTCTGACACGAACTTCGGAAACAAGGGGGCACTAGCAATTCATTCATTCCAGTGTGGCTTAGGTTCAGAAGTCCGCTATTCGAACTCGCCGCGACACCGTTGCGGACTTCTGAACTGCCACACTGGCCGGTTTATAGCAGAGCAACCGTGGCAGGCCCAAGGCCTCTGGTTTGGCTATAGCGACGGATCGTCCCGCAACCGGGCGAACAATAGGTGATCCTGCCAGATCCCGTTGATGCAAAGGTATTGCCGGGCAAAGCCTTCGCGCTGGAACCCGGTGTTCTCCAACAGGCGGATCGACGCGTCGTTCCCCGGGATGCAGGCCGCCTCCACCCGGTGGAGCCGCAGCGTGCCGAACGCAAACGGCAGGACGGTCGCGACCGCGGCGGTCATGTAGCCCTGCCCCGCATACGGCGCCCCCATCCAATAGCCAAGGCTCCCGGCCTGGGCGCAGCCCCGCCGGATGTTCGCCAGCGTAAGGCCGCCAACCAGCACGCTGTCGCTCTTGCGGAAGATGAAGAACGGATAGGCGAGATCGCTGCGCTGGTCTTCGGCATAGCGACGGATGCGCCGGCGGAACGCGGCGCGGGTCAGATCGTCGGCCGGCCAGGTCGGCTCCCACGGCGTGAGGAAGTCGCGGCTCGCGGCCCGCAGCGCCGACCACTCCGCGTGATCCGCCATCTGCGGTGCGCGCAGCATCACCGTATCGCCCGGGATGGCGGGCAGTTGTTCGGAAAAGCTGACGCTGCGGAAGAACGCCATGGATTCAGCCGATGCAGGACCGGCGGCAGTGGACGGGATCAGCGCGACTTCTTGTTTGCTGGCGCGCGTTGCCCGTCATCGGTCGTCCGTTGTCATGCCGCCCGCCGGACGAGACTTTCGACGATCGACGCGGCGCTTTCAAGTCCGGGACCCGGACCCAGCGCTGCAATCGCGGGCCGACCGCGCGCGATCAAGGCGCGTCCGGCGGCGCGTGCGCTCTCGACCGTCACGGCTTCGATCTTCGCCACCAGCTCCGCCAGCGGAATCGGGCGCCCCCATGCGAACATCTGCCGCGCGAGCTGCTCGGCGCGCGCACCGGAGCTTTCCAGCGCCATCAGCAGGCCGGCCTTCATCTGCGCCTTGGCGCGCGCCAGCTCGGCCTCGGTGACGGTGTCGGCCGCGTTCGCGATCTCAGCCACCACGACGCGCATCAGTTCAGGAAGATCGGTGGCGTCCGTGCCGGCATAAAGGCCGAACATGCCCGTGTCGGAATACGGCGCATGGAATGCGTAGATCGAGTAGCACAGCCCGCGGATCTCACGGACCTCCTGGAACAGGCGGGACGACATGCCGCCGCCGAGCACGCTGGTGAAGATCTGCATGCTGAAGAGATTGGGATCGCGCTGCGGCAGGCCCGGCATCGCCAGCGCCACGTGCACCTGCTCAAGGTCGCGGGTCTCGATATAGGTGCCGCCGCTAAAGTGCGCGGGCTCAGGGTTTGGTGCTGCCGGCCCGCTGAAGCTCGCGAACTGCTTGGCAACTTGCTCGACCAACGTGGCGTGATCGACCGCGCCGGCAGCCGCCACCACCATGTCGGGCGCGCGATAGTTGCGCGTCAGATAGGCGGCGAGCCGTTTGCGGTCGAAGGAGCGCACGGTCTCCCGGGTGCCGAGGATCGAACGGCCCACCGACTGGCCGGGAAACGCAGTTTCCTGCAGCTTGTCGAAGACGAGATCGTCGGGCGCATCCTCGGCCGCGCCGATCTCCTGCACGATGACGTTTTGCTCGCGCTGCAATTCCTCCGGATCGAAGGCTGGATTCGACAGGATGTCGGCGAGCACGTCGACCGCGAGCGGCACGTCGGCCCGCAGCACGCGCGCATAGTACGACGTCGAACTCGACGCTGGTCGCGGCATTGAGATCCCCGCCGACCGCCTCAATCTCCTCGGCGATCTGCCGGGCCGTGCGCCGCTTGGTGCCCTTGAACGCCATGTGTTCGAGCAGATGCGAGATGCCGTGCTCGTCCGGCCGTTCGTCGCGGCTGCCCGCGCCGACCCAGACGCCGAGCGAGGCGGATTCCAGGTGCGGCATCTCGTCGGTCACGACGGTCAGGCCCGAGGGTAGGCGCGTGATTTCGACGCTCATGCGGCAGCTCCTTCGCGCGCGGCGCGACTTGAGGACAGGATGTGGCGTTCAACGGCGGCCTGATCGACAGGCAGCGTCGTGATGCGTTCGGCGCGCGCATATATGTCGCCCAGCCATTCCGGCAATGGCGGGCGCTGGCCGCAGGCGGCCTCGACCGCATCCGGGAATTTGGCGGCATGCGCGGTCGAGAGCACGACCATCGGCATCGCCGGGTCGCGCGTTTCCTTTTCGGCGACGGCCACGCCGACGGCCGTATGCGGGTCGATGAACCGGCCGGTTTCGCGCAATTGGGTACGGATCGCGGCTGCGGTCTCCTGCTCGTCGGCGCGATTGGCGGCAAACACGGCGCGCAGCGCCGACAGCGACGGGCCCGGCAGCGTAAAGCGCCCCGACTGTGTCAGCGATCCCATCATCGCGCGGATCGACTTGTCGTCGCGGCCGCCGGTCTCGAACAGGATGCGCTCGAAATTCGAGGCGACCTGGATGTCCATCGACGGCGAGGTGGTCGCCACCACGTCGCGGGTCTCGTAGGAACCGGTCGCCAGCGTGCGCGCCAGGATGTCGTTGACGTTGGTGGCGATCACCAGCCGGTCGATCGGCAGGCCCATGCGCATCGCGACGTAGCCGGCATAGACGTCGCCAAAATTCCCGGTTGGCACCGTGAAGGCGAGCTTTCGGTGCGGCGAGCCGAGCGCGACGGCCGCCGTGAAGTAGTAGACCGCCTGCGCGACGATGCGCGCCCAGTTGATCGAGTTGACGCCGGAGAGCGATACGCGATCGCGGAAGGCGTGGTGGTTGAACAGCCCCTTCACGATCGCCTGGCAGTCGTCGAAGGTGCCTTCGATCGCAAGCGCATGGACGTTGTCGTCCTCGGCGGTGGTCATCATGCGCCGTTGCACGTCGGAGATCCGGCCGTGCGGGAACAGCACGAAGACGTCGGTCCGGCTCGCGCCCGCGGAACGCCTCGACCGCCGCGCCGCCGGTATCGCCCGACGTCGCCACCACCACCGTGGTGCGCTCGCCGCGCGCGGCGAGCACATGATCCATCAACCGGCCGAGGAGTTGCATCGCCAGGTCCTTGAAGGCGAGCGTCGGCCCGTGGAAGAGCTCCAGCATGAACTCGTTGACGCCGTATTCGGTCAGCGGCGCCACCGCCGGATGGCGGAAGCTGCCGTAGGCCTCGCGCGCCATGCGGGCGAGGTCATGCTCGGAAATGGTGTCGCCGACGAACGGCCGAATCACCTCGACCGCCACCTCGGCGTACGGCCTTCCGGCGAATTTCGCGATGTCCTGAGGGTCGAGCCGCGGCCAGGATTCCGGCACGTAAAGGCCGCCGTCGCGGGCCAGCCCCGCGAGCGTCACGTCGACAAAACCGAGCGGCGGAGCCTCGCCGCGGGTGGATACATAACGCACTGTCGACCTGCCGGACTAACCCAACCCAATACCTACGAAGGCCGTTACACCCGCCCCTGCCCGGCAACTGCGGGATCGGCACAAGTTATTGATTTTACTTGTGTTCCTGACCCGAAGCAGCAGGCGACGGGCAGCGGCAAGGGGGAATCTTAGAGGGTGGGGCCCCCCCGCACAAGGACGGGAAATAGGCGTCGGACCGGCTGGTAAATTAGCCGCCATGGGGGCCAACCGGGGGTTTGGAGCCCGGAATCCGGCGCCCAGGCGCTACTGCGTGGTTCCGGTGAGGTTCATGGCCTCATTGGCGGCCTTGATGACCTCGGGTGGCATCCCATAGGCACGGCGGAGCACCTCTGCCACGCGCTCGCCGGAGATTTCCTTGATCTCGAGATTCTGCTTCTGCGCTTCCGCGATGAAGCCGGGATCGCGCATCGCGGCGCTGAAGGCCTTGCGCAAGGCCGCGACCCGTTCCGGCGGCGTGCCGGGCGGCGCGAGCATCGGCCGGTCCATCTCGAACGGCGACAGGATCAATTCGAGGATTTGACGGGTGCGCTCATCCTTGACGAATTCGATCACCGCCGGGCTGTCGGGGAATTCCGGGTCGCGCTGGAGTGCGATCTGGATCGGCACCGCTACTTTCTTCTCGGGGAACCAGTCCGGCCGCGTGGCCTTGATCGAGGAGACAAGCCCACCGCAGCGGCCATGCACCTCGCCGCGCTCCATCGCGAGATAGACGTCGTTGCCGCCCTTGTAGCCCGACACGATCCTGACCTTGGCGCCAAACAGCTGCCTGAGCATGGCGGGCATGGTTTCCATCTGCGAGCCGGCCCCGGTTCCGCCCACGATGAACTCGCGCTCGAACATGTGCTCCCAGCGGGTGATCCCGGACTTGGCCCAGGACACGCAGATGCCGAACGCCGAGGTGATGCTGCCGATCCAATGCATCTGCCGCGGATCGAAATTCGCGCCGCGCGTACCGTAAAGGGGAGCAAATGGAACGCTCGAATGGACGAGCCCGATGGTGGTGCCGTCCTTGGGTGCGACCGCGTTGAGATAAGTCATCGCCCGGATGCCACCGGCGCCGGGCATGCTCTGCACCACGATGTTCGGCTTTCCGGGAATGTGCGCGCTCAGGAACGGCGCGAAGGCGTGCGCATAGCTCGCATAGCCGCCGCCGGCCCCGGCGCTGAGGATCCAGTTGACGGCGCGCCCTTTGTAGAAATCGGCGATCGGATCGGCAGATGCCGCGCCGCACGAAAGCGCGAGCGCCGCGAGCCAAGCCACGATCCTGCACCGCATGGGTGCCTCCCTCTCTGCGTTCCGCCCTGCTCTTCGTTAGTCTTGCATTACGTCGATCAGGATGCCGTCGGGGTCCGCGAGCCGGTGTTGTCCCATGGCGCAGCTCCGCGCGAACAGCTTCGTCGAGCGCGGCGCCTTCCGCGCCGGTATGGACCGGGGCGGGCGCCAGGCGCGGATTGTCGCCGGCAATGCGCTCGACGTCGGCCTTGAATGCCTCGACGCTCTCGACCTTGAAGCCGATGTGATCCATGCCGGCGGTGATGATGCCGGTGCCGTCATAGTCGGTGATGTCCCACGGCATGATCACCAGCGTCATGTGGCCGTCAGTCAGGTAGTGGTTCGGATCGTCGGCGCGCTTCTTGACGTTCGACGGCGCGAGGTCGAACACATCGCGGTAGAATTCCGCCATGTCGTCGGGGTTCATCGTACGGAACGCCACGTGATTGATGTGGCGCGGATTGGCCTTGCCGTCGTTCTCGACATAGACCGACGTGCGGTTCGCCATATCCTTCTGCGAGATGTCGAACATATTGCCGTCGGGATCGTGCGTGCTGATGCCGGCGAACGGCCGCGTGGACGGACGCTTGAGCCATTTCACGGTCGGGTATTTCTTGCGCATGCGCTCGAAGCAGGTTTCGGTGTCCTCGACCTGGATGCCGAAATGGTCGAGCCCGGCGGAACGTCCGGCGCGGCGCGGATTGATGTTCAGGCCGACATAGCCGTCGCGCACCGTGACCGCCCTGCCCGGCCGCGTCTTGTCCGAGGTCTTCATGCCGAACGCCGCGATATAGAACTGCGCGAGCTGGGCGTAGTCCTGGCTGACGATGGCGACGTGATTGATCTTCGAGAACATTCATTTCTCCCTGCTCGGGCGGCCGGATTCGTGCCGGTTGTTGAATGACCTATTGTGCCCGATTTCGTGCCGCTGCGAAACCGTTACTCCGCTGGTTCCGGCGCCTGCGGACGCATCTCGAAGGCGAGCAGGCCGAATGCGACCACCACCATGGCGGCCGCGCTCAGCGCCAGCGACCAATGGACGCCGACCAGGCTGCCGGCCATCCCGACCGTAACGCCGGAGAACGCGCGCATGCCGCTGAAGCACATTTGGTAGAGGCCGATCACGCGGCCGCGGATGTGCGTCGGCGCATGCAACTGCACCAGCGTCTGTGCCATGGCGCTAAACGCCAGATTGAGGAAGCCGGCCCCGACCAGCAAAGCCAGCGACAGCGCATAGATATCCGAGAGCGCAAAGCCGCCGATGCAGATCGCCCAGAGGATGACCAGGACCACCGCCAGCTTCGGCCGCGCCTGCATAAAGCCGTAGGTTTCGAGGATCAGCCCCGCCGCCAGCGCGCCGGCGGCGTTGGCGGCGAGCAGCATGCTGTAGTGATAGTCGGCGTGGTCGTGGCCGAGGTCGGCGGCGAATTCGGGCATCTGCGCCTGATAGGCGTTGCCGATGACAAAGGACGACGCGGCCGCGAGCAGCGTCATCGACACTACGATGCGGTTGCCGGCGATCGCGCGCGCGGTCGCGAACACGCCGCTGAAGCCGCCCTCGGTCTTCGCCGCGATCCGCGGCTGCTTTGCGAAAGCCGGCCCGAACGGCGCCTTCCACAGCCACCAGGTCAGCGGCACGTAGATCAGGACATTGAGCAGCATGCCGAGCGAGGGCCCGAACACGAGCAGCATCACGCCGCCCACCGCAGGACCGCCGAGCAGCCCGAGCGTGCGCGCCATCGCCATCAGTCGCACGCCGCTGTGCAGGTTCTCACGGCCGGCGATGTCGTGAACCAGAAGCTGCGACGACGGCGCCCAGAACACGCCGGCCATGCCATGAACCGTGAACAGCACGACCGCGTGCCAGATCTGCAACGTGTCGGTGACGAACAGCACGCCCCAACCGAGCGAGCAGATCATAAATAACAGCATCCCAAACTGGATGAGGCGCCGCGGATCGAAGCGATCGGCAAGCGCGCCCGACCAGACGGAAAACAACAGGAACGGCAGCCAGTGCGAGATCACCGCGTAGCCGGCAAGCGCCGGCGAGTGGAATTTCTGGTAGATCATCCAATAGCTGATGACGTGCTCGATCAAGTCCGCCATCATCGCCAGCATGGTGCCGGTGAGATAGGCGCCATAGCCGGGCTGGCGCAGCGCGGCGAAGGCACGATGACGGGGCTGAGCATGTACGGCTTCGGTCAAGACATCCTCACCTAGCTGCCGCGTCCCAACGCCTTGATCGTCCGCTGCACGATCGCGGGCGACGTCTTGTAGGCGTTGACGATGATCGCCCGTTGCTGTTCGCCGGTGATCGCCACGACGTTGAGTCGCTGCTTCTCGGCGTCGTCGAGGAAGGCCGGGTCGCGCAGCATCGCCTGGAATGCCGTGCGCAGCGCCGCGACACGGTCGGGAGGAACCTCGGCCGGCGCCACGAAAGGGCGGCCCATGGAGGCGCGCGCGAAGAACAGCTCCAGCGCCGCACGCTCGTCCGGCGAGTGCGCCTGCTCGAGCCCGAGCGGCACGTCCTTGATGCGCGGATCGGGCCCGATCGCCGCTTGCAGCAAGATGTTGATCTGGCCTTGCCGTGCGAGATTTCCGCGCAACAGCGAGTCATAGGCGACGCAAATGCCCTGCACCTCGTTGCGCTCCATCGCGAGATGGATCTCGTGCGAGCCCTTGTAGCCCTTCACCACCTTCATCTTCATGCCGAGCAACGCGGCAAGGAATTCCGGATAGATCGCGGTGTCGGCGCCGGAGCCGGTGCCGCCGAGCGTGAGTTCCTTGCTGAAGAGGTCCTGCACGTTCTGCACCGCTGCGTCCTTACGCGCGGCGCAGACCGTGGTGTCGCGGCCGGGACTGCCGAGATAGTTGATTTTCTGCGCGTCGAACTGCGTGCCCTGCCCGCCGAGCAGCGGCTCAAACGGGATGCCGCGGTTGATCATGCCGACCACGCTGCCGTCCTTGGGCGCGGCGTTGTAGAGCCGGTTGACGACCAGGAGCCCGCCGGAGCCCGGCGCATGCACCGGCACCATGGCGGGATTGCCGGGAATATGATTGCCGATGTGCTTCGCGATGGTGCGCGCCCAGACATCGTCCTCGCCACCGGGCCCGAAGCCGACCAGAAGCTGGATGGTCTTGCCCTTGTAGAATTCGGCCGGCGTCTGAGCGGCAGCGGCGCAAGCGCTGCCGAGCAGCAGGCCGATCGCGAGCGACGCGCGCGCTGGTCGCAAGGTCATCATCAATCCCGGATGTCCTGCAAGAACCATTCCGTCGGGATCACGCGCCCGACCTTCCGCTTCACCGCCTGCTCGTAGACGAAGCCGCCGACCGACGAGAATTGCAGGCCCTGGTTGCCGACGTTGCGGTAGAACGTCACCTGGTCGCGGCTGGTGCGGCCCTTGGCCTTGCCGCTGACGAGATCGGCGAAGTCGGGTTTGTCGCCGCCCTTGCCGCGATCCATGAACTCCGGCGAGTCGCCGCCGAAGCCGGGCTGCGGGTTCTTCTCCGGGATGCGCTTCATCTCCTCGACGGTGCCGCCGATGAACGCCGCGGGAGACAATCCGCGCTCGGCCTGGAAACGCTCGGTCTGCTTCATCTGCAAGCCCGCCGTGCCTTGGCGGATGACCACGTCGAATTTGTCGGCGCTGTCGTCCGGCATCTCGCGGCGACCGAGATTGGTGACGTGCATGCCAGGCTCGATCCAATCGGCGTCGTAGACCGGCGCCATGCTGTCGGTGCATGAGGACAACAAGTCTGCGCCGCGCACCGCCTCGCGCGGGTCGTCGACCGCGCGCACCTCGATGTTGAGCGCCTTGCTCATTTCCTCGGCGAAAGCTTCGCGGTTCGCCGCCGTCGGGCTGTAGACCTTGCACAGGCGGATGTCGCGCACGCTCTTGAATGCGCGCAGGAAGGTGCGCGCCATCCCGCCGGAGCCGAGCATGCCGACGACATGGGTGTCTTCGCGCGCGAGATATTTCACGCCGATGCCGGCGCCGCCGCCGACGCGGAAATGCTGCAGCACGCCGTCATTGATGAAAGCGAGCGGCTCGGCGTTGCGGGTCGAGACCAGGAGGATGAGCCCGCAATAGGTGCCGGGCTCGCGGCAGTATTTCTCCTCGGTCCAGTTGCCGTTCTCGTCCTTCGGCCAGGTCATGATGTCGGACTTCATGCGGATGGCGAAGTAGCCGTCGTTGGCGCCCTCCATGGTGCCCCAGCGGAAATAGCCGTCGGGCCGTTCGCAGGGGAAATACATGTCGATGCGCGGGCGGTGGATCGAGCCGCCGGTCGGGAGCTTCTTGAATGCCTCCTCCTGCACGCGGATGCAGTCCTCCATCGTGAGGAGTTGCGAGACGAGGTCATTGTTGATGATGAGCATGTGCGTGTTCCCCGGCAGAGAGCTTGCGCGTCTTAGCCCTCGGCTGGGAGCGACGCAACGGATCGGCCCTGCCGGCGCTGCATCGCGGCGATGCGTCCCTTGACCGCCCCGGCCGCCCCCGATAGCAGACCCTTCTCCAGGGAGAAGACAATGCAGGGTACGCGCCGTTCCTACATCCGCCCGGTTGCAATGGGTCTCGGCTTGCTGGCGCTGTCAGCCCAGAGCGGCGCAGCGCAGAACGTCGAGCAATTCTACAAAGGGAAGACCATCAACTTCCTGGTCGCGAGCGTCCCCGGCGGCGTCAACGATCTGACCGCCCGCCTGATTGCACGTCATCTCGGAAAGCACGTTCCGGGCAATCCCAATATCATAGTGCAGAACCTGCAGTCGTCCGGGCTGGTCCTGGTCAACCGGATCTACAACACGCCGGGAACGGACGGCCTCACGATCGGGATCGTCGAGCGCGGCGTACCGCAGGTCGCCATCATGGGCGACCCCAACGCGCGCTTCGATCCGCTCAAGATCACCTGGCTCGGCAGCGTGTCGTCGTATGGCAACGACGCCTATACGCTTTCGGTCAATTCGAGCTTCTACGCCAAGACGGTGGAAGACCTGCGCAAGCCCGACCGGCCGTCGGCGAAGATCGGCTCGACCGGCGCCGGCGCGACCAACGGCATCTTCACCAACATCGCCAAGGACGTGCTCGGACTGAACATCCAGCACGTGCGCGGCTATCGCGGCGCCGCCGATGTGTTCCTCGCCCAGCAGCGCAACGAGCTCGACGGCCAGGTCGTGGGGCTCGCGTCGATGAAGGTCGGACAGCCTGCGATGTGGCAGGCGGGCGCATTCCGCCCGCTGGTCATGTTCGGACGCACCACGCGCTTTGGCGAGTTTCCCGATGTGCCGACCGGACGCGAACTCACCAAGGACCCGAAGGCGTTGCGGCTGCTCGACTTCGCAGAGGCGCCGTTCTTCATGGCGCTGCCGCTGGTTGCCCCGCCCGGATTGCCGCCCGACCGCGCCGCGGCGTTGCAGGCGGGCTTCATGGCGATGACCAAGGACCCGGCCTTCATCGCGGAAGCCGAGAAGATGAGCCTCGAGCTGAGCCCGATCGACGGCGAAGCGGTGCGCAAGGTGATCGCGCAGATGCAAGCGACACCGGCGGAGGTGATCGAGCAATTCAAGACGATCGCGGGGGCGAAGAATAGCGTCCATCCCGCTCGTCCGCGAAGCGAATCGATCGTTTCGCGGTCCGTGCGGGCTGCGGCTGCGCAGCCAGAAACCCGAACACGCCCAGCAGCACCGCGGCCAGTCCGAACCACGTCAGCGCGTAGCCGAGGTGGTCGTTGCGAAGTTTTACCGTCAGCGGCCCGGGCCGCGGCATGCCGCCCGGCGGTGCCGGGCTTTCCATCTCCACATAGAACGGCGCCACCTCGCCCCATCCGTAACGTGCGGCCATCGCGCGATGGTCGCGCGCGAACCACAGGTCCTGCCGGTCCGAATACGGCGCGACGAACCAGCCCGGCTGCTCGGGCCAGCGCAGCGCACCCACGATCTCAGCGGCCGACTTGGGCAGCGCGAGCGACTTGAGCGACGCATCGGGATTGGGATTGTCGACATACCCGCGATTGACCGCGACGGTTGAGCCGTCGGGCAGCCGCATGGGTGAGAAAGCGAAATAGCCCGGCCCCTTAACATCCTCGCGCAAGGCCGCAGCGCCGCTGTAAACGCGCGCCTCGCGGCCGGGCGTGAACTCTCCACGCATCGCGACGCGGCGAAATTCGTCCCGGGCTTGATCGAGACCTGCCCATTGCTCAGGCGGCGGAAGCCGCGACGGCGGTGCGGACATCCGCTCCGCCAGCGTGGCGATCAGATTTTCCTTCCAGGCCTTGCGCTCGAGCTGCCAGATGCCGAGCGCGATCAGGACCGCAAAGCCGGCAGCAGCCACGACGCCGGGCAGCAGCAGGCTACGCTTGCCGGTCACGGGCGGTCGCCGCCGGCCAGCCGGCCTTCCGCAGCCTTGTGATGGAATTGCAGCGCGATCAGGAGGCCTTTGGCCGGCCGCAACGGCAGCAGCGTCATCGCGAGGATCAGCGGAATCCAAAGCAGCGCATGCAGCCAGTAGGGCGGCTGGAAGAGGATCTCAACCACGAGCGCAGCAACCACCACCACGAAACCCGCGAACGACATCACGAAGAAGGCCGGGCCGTCGGCGGAGTCGGCGGCGGAAAAGTCCAGGCCGCAGTTTTCGCAGCGCGGCGCGACCTTGAGGAATCCCGCGAACAGACTGCCCTGCCCGCAGCGCGGGCAGCGGCCGGCGAGACCTCGCCAAGCCATCGCGCGGAGTGATTGGTCGTCTTGCGCCGGATTGTCGTCCGCCATGCGGCTCAATCTAAGCATCTCGGCGGCAAGCGAAAGGGGCGGCCTCGCGACCGCCCCTTCGCAATTCGTTGCCGCTGCCGCTAATGCGCGGCGGCGCTGTGCGCGCCCGCGCCCCACACATAGATGCAGGCGAACAGGAAGATCCACACCACGTCGACGAAGTGCCAATACCAGGCGGCGAACTCGAAGCCGAGGTGCTGCTTGGGCGTGAAGTGGCCGAGAAGCGCGCGGATCAGGCACACAATCAGGAAGGTCGTGCCGATCAGCACGTGAGCGCCGTGGAAGCCGGTCGCCATGAAGAACGTGGCGCCATAGATGTTGCCGCTGAACTTGAACGCGGCGTGGCTGTATTCGTAGGCCTGCACCGCCGTGAACGCGGCGCCCAGCACGATGGTCAGGATCAGGCCCCACTTCAGCCCCTCGCGGTCGTCCTCCAGCAGCGCATGATGCGCCCAGGTGACGGTCGTGCCGGAGGTGAGCAGGATCAGCGTGTTGAGCAGCGGCAGATGCCAGGGATCGAAGGTCTCGATCCCCTTCGGCGGCCAGACGCCGCCGAGCAGCTCGGTGCGCGCCACCTGATGCATGTCGTGCGGAAACAGCGCGACGTTGAAATAGGCCCAGAACCAGGCGACGAAGAACATCACCTCCGACGCGATGAACAGGATCATCCCGTAGCGGTGGGAGATCTGCACCACGCGGGTGTGATGACCCCCGTGCGTCGCCTCGCGCGCGACGTACGTCCACCAACCGATCATGGTGTAGAGCGACGCCGAGGACGCCCGCGAAGAAGATGAACGGCGCCGCCGCGAATGAGTGGTGCATCCAGAAGATGGCGCCGACCGCCATCAGGAATGCGGAGACGGAGCCGACGATCGGCCACGGGCTCGGATCGACCAGATGGTAGTCGTGTTGCTTGGCGTGGGCGTCGGCCATCTTGAAGTCTCTCCGTCAGTTCGTCGTGCTTGGTCTGTCCTTGGGCCCGCGTCGCGCTGCCGACGGTTTGCGGCTCGCTCTGGCGCACCCGATACATGGTGTAGGACAGCGTAATGGTATTGAGACCGTCGTGCTCGGCATCCTCGACGAGCTTCGGATCGATGAAGAACACGACCGGCATCTCGCGCTTCTCGCCGGGCTTGAGGCGCTGCTCGGTGAAGCAGAAGCAGTTGATCTTGGAGAAGTAGGCGCCGACCGTCGGCGGCGACACGTTGTAGCTCGCGTTGCCCACGGTCTCGCGGGCGGATTCATTGACCACGATGTAGTTCACGGTGACCACGTCGCCGACCTTGACCTCGATGAAGCTCCGCTCCGGCATGAACCGCCAGGGCAGCCCGCCCGCCACATTGGCATCGAACCGCACGATGATCTTGCGGTCGAGCGCGTGCTGGGGCGCGGCTTTCGCGAGCATCGGCGTTCCGGCAAAGCCCGTCGTGCGGCAGAACCAGTCGTAGAGCGGCACCGCGGCAAACGCCATTCCCACCATTCCGGCCGCGAACACGCCGCAGGCGGCCGCGACCAGGAGATCGCGCCGGCGGCGGGTGTGTTCGGTCGGTTTGAGCGCTCATTGCGTATTCACAGCGGACGGTTCAGCACCGCCGGTCCCTTGACCAGCGTGATGACGTAGAACAGGACGACCAGGACGCCGAGAACGACAGCAATCGCGATGGAGCGCGAGCGGCGGCTGCGCTTCTGCTCTTCGGTGAGTTCGACCGGTTCGAGCTTGTTGTCCATGTCGTCCTCATCCGGCAACTGCGCCCCGCAACATTCTCGATCAGGAGAACCGCGAACAGGCCGAAGAGATAGACGATCGAATAGGCGAACATCTGTCGCGCCGCGGCGGCGGCGCGCTCGCCTTCGGTTGAGGTCCACACCCGCCAGGCGAACGCGACCATCAGACGCACCGGCGACGAGCGAGGTCACGCCATAGGCCAGCCCGGCATAGCCGAGAAGCCAGGGCGCCGCGCCGACCGGCATCAGCAGCAGCGAATAGATGAGGATCTGCCGCCGCGTCGCGGCGGCGCCCGCGACCACCGGCAGCATCGGCACGCCGGCGCGCGCATAGTCGTCGGTGCGCAGCAGCGCCAGCGCCCAGAAATGCGGTGGCGTCCAGAAGAACACGATCAGGAACATCAGCAGCGGCTCGACCGAGATCGAGCCGGTCACCGCGGCCCAGCCGATCACCGGCGGAAACGCGCCGGCGGCGCCGCCGATGACGATGTTCTGCGGCGTCCAGCGCTTGAGCCACATCGTATAGACGACGACGTAGAAGAAGATCGTGAAGGCCAGCAGCGCGGCCGCGAGCCAGCTCACCATCAGCCCAAGCACGACGATCGAGAACCCGGCGAGCGTGATGCCGAAACCGAGCGCTTCGCCGGGCGTGATACGGCGGCGCGGGATCGGCCGGCTGGCGGTGCGCGACATCAGCGCATCAATATCGGCGTCGTACCACATGTTGAGCGCGCCGGACGCGCCGGCGCCGACCGCGATGCACAGCAGCGCCGTGAAGGCGAGCACCGGATGGATCGCGCCTGGCGCCGCCATGAGCCCGACCAGCGCCGTGAAGACAACGAGCGACATCACCCGCGGCTTCAACAGCGCGAGATAGTCGCCGACGGTCGCGACGCTCACCTGCGGACGCGCAGCGGCGTCCTGCACGGACGCCGGGAGCTTTGCGATGTCGCCGATCATGGTCATCGATGGTGCGCCTATTTGATGAGCGGGAGTTTCTCAAACTGATGGAATGGCGGCGGCGAAGACAGCGTCCATTCGAGCGTCGTTGCGCCGGCGCCCCACGGATTGTCGGCCGCCCGCTGCTTGCGGACGAACGCGTGCGCGACGCCGAAGAAGAACACCAGCGCCCCAACTCCCGAGATGTACGACCCATACGAGGAGACGTGGTTCCAGCCGGCGAAGGCATCCGGATAGTCGGCGATGCGGCGCGGCATGCCCGCAAGGCCGAGGAAGTGCTGCGGGAAGAACACGATGTTGACGCCGACGAAGGTCAGCCAGAAGTGCAGCTTGCCGATGAACTCGGAATACATGTAGCCGGACATCTTCGGGAACCAGTAGTACCAGCCCGCAAAGATCGTGAACACGGCGCCGAGCGACAGCACGTAGTGGAAGTGCGCCACGACGTAATAGGTGTCCTGCAGCGAGCGGTCGACGCCCGCATTCGCCAGCACGACGCCGGTGACGCCGCCGACCGTGAACAGGAAGATGAAGCCCATCGCCCACAACATCGGCACCCGGAATTCGATCGAGCCGCCCCACATGGTGGCGATCCAGGAGAAGATCTTCACGCCGGTTGGCACCGCGATCACCATGGTGGCGGCGACGAAATAGGCCTGCGCCGCGGTCGACATGCCGACCGTGTACATGTGGTGCGCCCACACCACGAAGCCGATGCCGCCGATCGCGACCATCGCATAGGCCATGCCGAGATAGCCGAACACCGGCTTCTTCGAAAACGTCGCGACGATCTGGCTGACGATGCCGAAGCCCGGCACGATCAGGATGTAGACCTCGGGGTGACCGAAGAACCAGAACAGATGCTGGAACAGGATCGGATCGCCGCCGCCGTCGGCGGTGAAGAAGGTGGTGCCGAAATTGCGGTCGGTGAGCAGCATGGTGATCGCGCCGGCGAGTACCGGCAGCGACAGCAGCAGCAGGAACACGGTGACGAGCTGCGACCACACGAACAGCGGCATCTTGTGAAGCGTCATGCCGGGCGCGCGCATGTTGAAGATCGTGGTGATGAAGTTGATCGCGCCCAGGATCGAGGATGCGCCCGCGATATGCAGCGACAGGATGGCGAAATCGACCGCCGGACCCGGATGGCCCGTGGTCGACAGCGGCGCATAGATCGTCCAGCCGGCGCCGACGCCGGGCGCGCCCGGCTCGCCTTCCACGAACATCGAGGTCAGCAGCAGGATGAACGAGGCCGGCAGCAGCCAGAACGAGATGTTGTTCATGCGCGGGAACGCCATGTCCGGCGCCCCGATCATCAGCGGCACGAACCAGTTGCCGAACCCGCCGATCATCGCCGGCATGACCATGAAGAAGATCATGATCAGGCCGTGCGCGGTGGTGAACACGTTGAACATGTGGGCGTCGTGGAAGATCTGAAGCCCGGGCTCCTGCAGCTCGAGCCGCATGCCGATCGACAGGATGCCGCCGACCAGACCGCCGAAGAGAGCAAACACCAGGTACATCGTCCCGATGTCCTTGTGGTTGGTCGAGTAAACCCAACGCCGCCAGCCGTAGGGCGTCGCATGACCGTTATCGTGCGCGTGGGCGTGCGCGCCATGGCCGTCATGTGCGCCGTGGGTGTGTGCGGTCGTAGCCATTGTCAGTCCCTTCGACTTCGTCGTTACCGCCCGATGTCCGAACGCGCGCCGTTCAGCGCGCGACCGATGAGTTCCACCGTTGCCACCGTCGTGGCTGGCGTTACGTCCTCGCGCGCGAACCTCTTGCGCGCCCCCTCAACCCAAGTCTTGAATTGCTCTTCGCTCACCACCCGGACCGCGATCGGCATGAAGGCGTGGTCCTTGCCGCAAAGTTCCGAGCACTGTCCGTAGTAGATGCCCTCGCGGGTCGCCCTGAACCAGGTCTCGTTGATGCGGCCGGGGATCGAATCGATCTTGATGCCGAACGCCGGCACCGCGAAGGCATGGATCACCTCGGCGCCCGTGGTGAGGACGCGGACGTTCTTGTTCACCGGCACCACCAACTCGTTGTCGACGGCGAGCAGGCGCGGCCGACCCTTCAGCTGCGCGGAATCGCGGACCAGGAGCGAATTCGAATTCGAAGTTGCCGTGGTCGGGATAGCTGTAGGTCCAGAACCACTGCTTGCCAGTCGCCTTGATCGTCACATCGCCCTGCTCGGCGCTCATCGCCGGGATGGTGAGCTGATAGAACAGCAGCCGGAACGACGGGATCGCGATGATGACCAGGATCACCACCGGAATCAGGGTCCAGGCGACCTCAAG
>CAWKMR010000039.1:0-93680 GCA_963850705.1 uncultured Alphaproteobacteria bacterium
ACCGTCGTCGTGCACGAAGCGACGACGTTTGCCGGCGGCCGCTGCCGTTCCTATCACGACTCAGTTCTCGGGATGACTATCGACAACGGCAACCATCTCGTGTTGTCGGGCAATCACGCCGCACTCCGCTATCTGCAACTCTTGGGCGCGCAGGACCGGCTGGTCGGCCCTGCGAAGTCCGAGTTTCCTTTCTTCGATCTGGGGAGCCGCGAGCAATGGACGCTGCGCATCAATGACGGCCGGTTTCCCTGGTGGATTTTCAAGTCGAGCATGCGGGTGCCGGGCACGCACGCCTTCGACTATCTTCCGCTGTCGCGTCTGCTTTGGGCGGAGAAAGACCGCGCGGTCGGCGAGGTCGTTCGGTTCACCGGGCCGCTCTATGAGCGGCTGATGCGGCCGTTACTGCTGGCGGCGCTCAACATCGAACCTTCGGCCGGCTCGGCCTCGCTCGCCGGCGCCGTGATCCGCGAGACCATTGTCGCCGGCGGGCAGGCCTGCCGCCCTTTGATCGCCCGCGACGGTCTAGGCACCGCACTGGTCGAACCCGCGCTGGCGCTGCTCAAAGAGCGCAACAGCCCGGTGCGGCTCGGGCACCAGCTTCATCGCCTGCGCCGCGGCGACACGCCGGGTCGAGACCCTCGATTTCGGCGGCGACAGCATCGCACTTGCCGACGATGACGCGGTGATCCTAGCGGTTCCGCCTTACGCGGCATCGGCGCTGGTGCCCGGCCTCGGAACGCCGACCGAATTCCGCGCCATCGTCAACGCGCATTTCCGCATCGAGCCGGCGCCCTACCAGCCGCCGATCCTCGGCCTGGTCAACAGCACGACCGAATGGGTATTCGCGTTCCCCGGCCGAGTCGCGACCACCATCAGCGCGGGCGACCGTTTGCTGGATACACCGCGAGACGCTTTGGCGCGGACGATCTGGAGCGAGGTCGCTGCGGCGACCGGCCTTCCGGGCGAACTGCCACCATGGCAGATTGTACGCGAACGGCGGGCGACCTTCGCAGCAACACCTGAACAGGACGCCCTAAGGCCCGGGCCGAACACGCGATTTTCCAATCTTTTCCTGGCCGGCGATTGGACAAATACGGGCTTGCCGGCCACAATTGAAAGTGCCATTCGATCCGGGCGCCGCGCCGCCGATCTGGTCGCGCAACACTAATCCCTGGAAGCGATTAATCAGTGCTGACGGCCGACAGAAGCGATTCCACTTTGGAGGACCGCATTGGGCGGGCCGCCAACGCGCTGCTCGAACGCCAGCAGTCGGACGGCCATTGGGTCTTCGAGCTGGAAGCCGACGCCACCATTCCGGCCGAGTACGTGCTGATGCGCCATTTCCGTGGCGAGCCGCTCGACGCCGAACTCGAGCGCAAGATCGCGGTGTACCTGCGCCGCATCCAGGGCGAGCACGGCGGCTGGCCGCTGTTCCACGAAGGCGCGTTCGACATGAGCGCCAGCGTGAAGGCCTATTTCGCGCTCAAGATGATCGGGGATTCGATCGACGCCGACCACATGCGCCGCGCCCGCGAGGCGATCCGCGCCCGCGGCGGCGCCGCCCGCGCCAACGTCTTCACGCGCACGCTGCTGGCCCTCTACGAACAGATCTCCTGGCGCGCGGTGCCGATGATGCCGGCCGAGGTGATGCTCCTGCCGAAGTGGTTTCCGTTCCATCTCGACAAGATCTCTTACTGGAGCCGCACCGTCATCGTGCCGCTCTTGGTGCTGCTCGCGCTGAAGCCGCGGGCGAAGAACGCCAAGGGCGTGCGGATCGACGAGCTGTTCCTTAGTCCGCCGGAGCAAGCCCGGCTCACGCCGCGCGCGCCGCATCAGAACAAGTTCTGGTTCGCGTTCTTCCGTGGCGTGGACCATGTGCTCCGCGCCATCGAGCCGGCGATCCTCAAGCGCCTGCCGACGCGCCAGCGCGCCATCAAGGCCGCCGAAGCGTTCACCATCGAGCACCTCAATGGCGAAGATGGCATCGGCGCGATCTTCCCGGCCATGGTCAACAGCGTCTTGATGTTCGACGTGCTCGGCTATCCGAGCGACCATCCGCTCCTCACAGTCGCGCGGCTTTCGGTCGAGAAGCTCCTGGTCGTGAACGAGCACGAGGCCTATTGCCAGCCCTGCGTATCGCCGGTCTGGGACACCGGGCTCGCCTGTCACGCGCTGCTCGAGGTGGGCGGCGAAAATGCCATTGCGCAGGCCAACAAGAGCCTCGAATGGCTCAAGACCAAGCAAATCCTCGACGTCAAAGGCGACTGGGCGGCGGCCCGCCCCGACGTGAGACCGGGCGGCTGGGCGTTCCAGTACAACAATGCGTACTACCCCGACGTCGACGACACTGCGGTGGTCGCGATGGCCATGGACCGCGCGCAGAACCTGCAGGGCCAGACCACCTACCGGGAACCGATCGCGCGCGCGCGCGAATGGATTTACGGCATGCAGAGCAAGAACGGCGGCTGGGGCGCGTTCGATGCCGACAACAATCACTACTACCTGAACCACATTCCGTTTGCCGACCATGGAGCATTGCTCGATCCCCCGACCGAAGACGTGAGCGCGCGCTGCGTGTCGATGCTCGCGCAGTTCGGCGACAGCGCCAAGAACGATCCACGGATGGCGCAGGCGGTGGATTATCTGCTCAAAACGCAACATCCGGAGGGAAGCTGGTACGGCCGCTGGGGCATGAACTACATCTACGGCACCTGGTCGGTGCTGTGCGCGCTCAACACCGCAGGCGTCGACCACCAATCGCGCGAAGTCCGCAAGGCGGTCGATTGGCTCACGAAGATCCAGAACGCGGACGGCGGCTGGGGCGAGGACGGCGCGAGCTACAAACTCGACTACAAGGGCTACGAGCCGGCGCCTTCGACGCCGTCGCAGACCGCATGGGCCGTACTCGGCCTGATGGCCGCGGGCGAAGTCGACCATCCGGCGGTCGCACGCGGCATCGCCTACCTGTCGCAGACGCAAGGCGCCGACGGGTTGTGGCCGGAGGAACGCTTCACCGCGGTCGGCTTCCCGCGCATCTTCTATCTGCGCTACCACGGCTACGCGAAATACTTCCCGGTCTGGGCGATGGCGCGCTATCGCAACCTCAAGCGCGCCAACAGCCCCTCGGTAGCCTACGGGATGTAGCGTCCGCCGCGTCCGCAAATGAAAAATGGCCGGGTCGATGCCCGGCCATTTTCTATTCAATTGCTTGGTGGCCCGTCAGACCGGCTGCGCCTCAGCGCCAGAGGGGCTCACCTTCTTCGAAGCCGCTTCCTGCGCCTCGGCCTTGCGCATCTCCGAGAGCTTCTGCTGTACCTGGCCGGAGAACACGTATTGGGCCGGCCGCTGGCTATCGAGCGGGATTTCCGCCGCGAACACGCCCTCGGTGCGGGGACCGCGAAGGGCGACCTGCATCGCCTTGATCGGATTGCGCAGCATCGACTCGGCGGCGGTCGGCTCGTAGCCGCAATGCGCCATGCAATTCGCGCACTTCTCGTACCGGCCGGTGCCATAGGCGTCCCAGTCGGTCTTCTCCATCAATTCCTTGAAGGTCTTCACATAGCCTTCGCCGAGCAGATAGCACGGCTTCTGCCAGCCGAAGACGTTGCGCGTCGGCATGCCCCACGGCGTGCAATGATAGGTCTGGTTGCCGGCGAGGAAGTCGAGGAACAGCGGCGAGTGGATGAACTTCCAGTTCCTGCCCTTCCCGCGCGCGAACACGTCACGGAACAGTTCCTTGGTCTTGCGCCGGCCGAGGAAGTGCTCCTGATCGGGCGCACGCTCATAGGCATAGCCGGGCGAGATCGACACGCCGACGTCGAGCTCCTTGCAGAGATCGAGAAACGCCGCGATGTCCTCCGCCGGATGACCGTCGAACACCGTGCAGTTGACGTTGACGATGAAGCCTTTCGCCTTGGCCGCCTTGATGCCGGCGATCGCCTTCTCGAAGCCGCCTTCCATGCAGACGGACTTGTCGTGGTGCTTCTTGATGCCGTCGAGGTGGACCGAGAAGAAGAGATAAGGCGACGGCTCGAACAGATGCAGCTTCTTTTCCAGAAGCAGCGCATTGGTGCAGAGCGAAACGAATTTCTTGCGCGCAACGATGCCCGCGACGATCTCGCCGATCTCCTTGTGGATCAGCGGCTCGCCGCCGGGGATCGCCACCATGGGCGCGCCGCACTCGTCGACCGCATCCAGGCATTCCTTGGCAGACAGGCGCCGGTTCAGGATCGCGTCCGGATAGTCGATCTTGCCGCAGCCGAAGCACGCCAGATTGCAGCGGAACAACGGTTCAAGCATCAGCACCAACGGGTAGCGCTTGCGGCCCATGAGCTTCTGCTTGAACAGATATGCGCCGATGCGCATCTCCTTTAAGAATGGAACGCCCATTCGCTCACTTTCTTGCTGTTGCTACCCGGAACCGGGCGCAGATTGCTAGGACGCTACCGCGAGCTCCGCAGGCAGCCTGAATTCGATTTTCTCCTGACGTCCGTCCATGATCGACACCTCCACCGGCCCCAGACGCCGCAACGTGTCGATCACGTCTTCCACCAGCACCTCCGGCGCGGAGGCGCCGGCCGTGAGACCAACGGCTTCCACGCCCTCAAGCCATTTCAGATTGAGTTCGCTGCCGTCGGCTATCAGGTAGCTCGGCAGCCCGGACTCCTCGCCGATCTCGCGCAGGCGATTTGAGTTCGAGCTGTTGGTCGCGCCGACCACCAGAATGATATCGACAAGCTTGCTCAGATCGCGAACCGCCGATTGGCGGTTCTGCGTCGCGTAGCAGATGTCGCGAGTCTCGGGACCGACGATATCGGTGAACTTGCGCTGCAGCGCCTGGATGATGCCCTGGGTGTCGTCGACGCTGAGCGTTGTCTGCGTGACATAGGCCACCGGAGTGTCGACCGGCAGATTGAGCTTTTCGACGTCCGCTTCGTTCTGCACCAGGATCACCGGGCTCGGGATCTGCCCCATGGTGCCCTCGACCTCGGGATGGCCGGCATGCCCGATCAGGATCAGCTTGCGGCCCTGGCCGACATAGCGCTTGCCCTGATTGTGGACCTTGGTCACCAGCGGACAGGTCGCGTTGAGCACCGGCAGGTTTCGCTGGGACGCTTCATCCTCGACGCTCTTGGCGACACCATGGGCGCTGAAGATCGTGACGGCGTTGTCGGGAACTTCCGACACGTCCTCCACGAACACCGCGCCCTTGGCCTTGAGGCTTTCGACGACGTGCTTGTTGTGCACGATCTCGTGGCGCACGTAGACCGGCGGCCCGTATTTCTGGAGCGCGCGCTCGACGATCTCGATGGCGCGCACGACGCCAGCGCAGAATCCCCGAGGCTGAGCCAAGATCACTTTCATTCCGTTCCAACCTGCAAAATTTAGGCCATACGCGCCAAAACTGCGGCAAACATAGGCAATTGCGTGCCGGGGACAACCCCTTCAAACGCGCCTTCTACGTTCACGCTAAATGAAGGGCATCGCGACGGATGTCCTTCCCGAGGGCCTCGAACACCTTGGCGACGATGCCTTTGGCGTCGAGTCCGGCCTGGGCATACATCGCCGCCGGGCTATCCTGATCGATGAACACATCCGGCAGCACCATGCACCGGACTTTCGTCCCGTTCTCCAGAGCCGCGTGCTCGGCCAGGGTCTGAATCACATAGGAGCCGAAGCCACCAATGGCGCCCTCCTCCACGGTGATGAGAACCTCGTGCTCGCGCGCGAGTCGAATCACCAGGTCGGTGTCGAGCGGCTTCGCGAAGCGCGCATCGGCGACCGTCGTGGTGAGCCCGTGCGTGCTGAGCGTCTCAGCCGCCAGCAGGCACTCCTGCAGCCGCGTGCCGTACGAGAGCAGCGCGACCGAACTGCCTTCTTTGATGATCCGGCCCTTGCCGATCTCGAGCGGTACGCCGACCTCCGGCATGTCGACACCGACACCGTCGCCGCGCGGATAGCGCAGTGCCGACGGGCGATCGTCGATCGCAACCGCGGTCGCCACCATGTGGACAAGCTCGGCCTCGTCGGCCGCCGACATCAGGACGAAGCCGGGCAGACAGCCGAGATAGGCGACATCGAAAGAGCCCGCATGCGTCGGGCCATCGGCACCGACCAGCCCCGCGCGATCCAGCGCGAACCGCACCGGCAGTTTTTGAATCGCAACGTCGTGAACGATCTGGTCGTACGCGCGCTGCAGGAAGGTCGAGTAGATCGCGGCGAACGGCTTGTAGCCTTCGGTCGCGAGCCCGGCCGCGAACGTGATCGCGTGCTGCTCGGCGATGCCGACGTCGAAGGTCCGGTGCGGAAACGCCTTGCCGAAGATGTCGACACCGGTACCGGACGGCATCGCGGCGGTGATCGCGACGATCCTGTCGTCCTTCTGTGCCTCCTTCACGAGGCTCTCGCCGAATACTTTCGTATAAGACGGTGCGTTTGCCTTGGCCTTTACTTGCTTGCCGGTGGCGACATCGAACTTCACAACACCGTGATATTTGTCGGCGGAGGCCTCCGCCGGCGCATAGCCCTTGCCCTTTTGCGTCACCACGTGAACGAGAATCGGGCCCTCTTTGGCGTCGCGCACGTTCTTGAGGACGGGCAGCAGGTGATCGAGGTTGTGGCCGTCGATCGGGCCGACATAGAAGAATCCCATCTCCTCGAACAGCGTGCCGCCGGTGACAAGACCGCGCGCATACTCTTCCATCGCGCGTGCGCGCTGCTCGAGGAACTTCGGCAGCTTCTTCGCGAGCTGATGGACGATGTGACGCAGCGAACGATAAGGCCGGCCTGAAACGAGACGGGCGAGATACGCCGACAGCGCACCGACCGGCGGCGCGATCGACATGTTGTTGTCGTTGAGAATCACGATGAGGCGCGAATCCATCGCGCCGGCGTTGTTCATCGCCTCATACGCCATGCCCGCCGACATCGCGCCGTCGCCGATGACGGCGACAACATTGTGTGACTGGCCGGCCAGATCGCGGGCCACGGCCATTCCAAGTCCGGCGGAAATCGACGTCGACGAATGCGCCGCCCCAAAGCAGTCATATTCGCTTTCGGCGCGCTTGGTGAAACCTGACAGTCCGCCGCCCTGCCGCAGCGTGCGAATCTGGTCGCGCCGCGAGGTCAATATCTTGTGCGGATAGGCCTGATGGCCTACATCCCAGATCAATCTGTCGCGCGGCGTGTCGAACACGTGGTGCAACGCCACGGTCAGTTCGACGACGCCAAGGCCGGCTCCGAGGTGACCTCCGGTCACCGCAACAGCACTGATCGTT
Organism: uncultured Alphaproteobacteria bacterium; assembly: GCA_963850705.1. Taxonomy (GTDB): domain Bacteria; phylum Pseudomonadota; class Alphaproteobacteria; order Rhizobiales; family Xanthobacteraceae; genus VAZQ01. The sequence goes on from CAWKMR010000039.1 coordinate 7,278, forward strand.
TCGGCGCGCAGTTCGTCGGCGACCTGTCTGAGCTGACGCTCGTTCAGGTGCCGCAGGTCGGCCGGAGATTTGATGGTGTCGAGCAGCGGAGTTGTCATGGTCATGATCGCAACATGATTATCCCTAGCAGTCGACGACGGGGCGCAAGACGAGTAATTGGCTAGGAATACGGAACCATGGAGATCGGCTCGGTATTGCACAATTCATCGGGTAAGCGCTTTGCCCCATCAGAACCGCTGATTGTTCTTAACGCCCTGAATAGCTGGATGGTTCGCCCCATTCAATAGTCAATCTCACGATTTGACGGGCGTCCGCGCGGAAAGAAACCACATGCTCAGATCAAAGATTGTGTCGATTGTTAATATTTGCACGCGTTTTCCATGGGCGATTATTGCATTTATGGCCCTGTTAACCGTTGTTACTGGGGTCTATTCGGTCCGCAATTTCACAATCAACACAAATGTTAACAGATTAATCTCGCAAGACTTGGATTGGCGCCAACGAGAACTTGAAGTCGACCGAGCGTTCCCCCACCGAAATGAAACCATTTTGGCGGTGATCGACGCCCCCACCTCCGAACTGGCGACCGAGGCCAATGCGGCGCTGTTGAAGCGGTTGCAGGAGCAGCCGGCGCTTTTCCAGTCCGTACAGTCGCTTAATGAGAGCGAATTCTTCCAACGCAATGCCCTTCTGTTCGCCTCGAACGAGCAGGTGCAAGCCTTCGCGACGCAGTTCGCCCAGGCGCAGGCACTGTTTCAGGTTTTGAACACTGATCCGAGCCTGCGCGGCCTGGTGCAGGCCCTGACGTTCGGCCTCGCCGGCATGCAGCGCAAAATGTACACGCTCGACGATATGGCGCAGATTTACTCGATGTTCGCGGCAACGCTGGAGAACGCGGCTGCCGGAAAGCCCGCGAGCTTCTCCTGGCGCGAATTGGTCAACCGCAAAGCGCCGACTGCCAGCGATTTACGTCGATTCATCCTGATCAAGCCAGTCCTCGACTATACCCAGCTCGAACCGGGCGGCGCCGCAACCAAAGCGATTCGACAGGACGTATCCGATCTCAAACTCGAATCCCAATACCGCACCCACGTACGGCTGACCGGCTCGATCCCGATCCAGGACGAGGAGTTCGGCACCCTTAAGGACCATTGGGAGATCAATACGCTCGTCTCGCTCGCGTTCCTGATCGGTATCCTTTGGCTCGCGTTGGGGTCGGCGCGAATCATCGTCGCGGTGCTGATCAGCATCTTCGCGGGATTGGCGATGACCGCCGCCGTCGGCCTCTTGCTCGTCGGCTCCCTCAATCCGATCTCGGTCGCGTTCGCCGTGCTCTTTGTCGGCATCGGCATCGACTTCGGCATCCAGTTCAGCGTCCGATATCGCGCCGAACGCTACGAGGTGAACGATCTGCGGACGGCGCTGTCGCACTGCGCGCGTCATGTCGGCATTCCGCTTACCCTTGCGGCAACGGCGACCGCCGCCGGGTTCATGTCGTTCCTGCCAACTCACTACAAGGGGCTTTCCGAACTCGGTCTGATCGCCGGCCTTGGCATGATCATCGCCTTCATCGTCAGCATCACGCTGCTGCCGGCGCTGCTGAGGCTGTTCAATCCATCGGGCGAAAAGGAGCCGCTTGGCTACGCCTCGCTGGCGCCGGTCGATTCGTTCATGGAGCGAAATCGAATTCCGATCATCGTCGGCACGGCGGTGATTTCGCTCGGCGGCCTGCCGCTGCTCTACTATCTGCAGTTCGACTTCAATCCGATGAATCTGCGTAGCCCGAAGGTCGAATCAGTCGCGACGTTCCTGGAGCTTCGGAGCGACCCCAACATGGGGGCGAATGCGATCGACGTACTCACGCCCAACCTTGAGGATGCCCGCCGCACCGCCGAGCGGCTGCGGAAAGTCCCCGAGGTCAACGGCATCATGACGCTCGACACCTTCGTGCCTGCCGATCAGGAGCAAAAACTGACCTACATCCGCGCACTCGCCAAGGCGCTCGAACCGGCGTTCAAGGCGCCCGAGCGCCCTGCCCCTTCGGATGAGGACAATGTCGCGGCGTTGATTCGTGGCTCGGATGCCTTGAAAAAGGCTGCCGCCAACCAAACCGGGCCGGGCGCCGACGCGGCGACACGTCTGGCAACCGTACTGACCCAGATCGCCAAGGGCGACCAGGCCATGCGCCAACGCGCAGCGGCGGCTTTCATACCCTCGCTCAGGACTGCGATCGCTGGTATGCGCCGATCGCTCGAGGCGGCGCCGATCACCGCGGAGAACCTGCCGCAGGATATCAAAGCCAACTGGATCGCGGCCGACGGACGCGCCCGCGTCGAAGCTCATCCGAAAGGCGATGCGAACGACAACGAAGTGCTGCGCCAGTTCGCTCGCGCCGTGCTCGCGGAGGAACCGCGCGCCAGCGGCGGACCGATCTCGATCCTCGAGTCCGGCAATACGGTGGTACGCGCATTCATTGAAGCCGCGCTTTTGGCCTTCCTGTCGATTGCGATCCTGCTCTGGATCGTGCTGCGTCGTTTCACCGATGTGTGCCTGACCCTGATCCCGCTGGCGCTTGCCGGCGTGGTGACGCTTGAGATCTGCGTGTTGATCGGGCTTGAACTGAACTTCGCCAACATCATCGCGCTGCCACTGCTGCTCGGCGTCGGCGTCGCGTTCAAGATCTACTACATCACGGCGTGGCGGGCGGGACAGATGCAGCTCTTGCAATCGCCGCTCACGCGCGCCGTCATGTACAGCGCGCTGGCCACCGCGACCGCGTTCGGCAGCCTCTGGCTGTCGAGCCATCCCGGCACGTCGAGCATGGGCAAGCTATTGGCGCTGTCGCTGGTGACGACGCTCGCCGCAGCGGTGCTGTTTCAGCCGGTGCTGATGGGGCCGCCCCGAGAGCTTGAAAACGACTAGTGCCGCCGAAAAGCGGAACTGGAATCGTAGCGTTGCTAGTGATCCGATTCTAACATTCGCATCCCGTTTCCGCGGGCGAGTTTGCGAATGTTAGAATCAAAGGACCACTAGCAAGTATCAAGTGCTAGTAGAGTTTTGGATTTGACATTCGCTTAGCGAACCCGCTGCTAGATGGATAGCGAATGTCAAATCCACTCCACTAGTGCCCCTGTCCGGAGAGTTGCGAGACTCGTGAGCAGATGCCGTTCTGGGTGCCGCGTCCCTTCTGAGTGGTCGGTGCGGGAGCGTCGCCGACCCGCGTCCACCGTTGACCGCCGCAGAACGTCCCACCCATGATGCAGCCTTCGACGCGCAGCGTGTTGTCGCTAACCATCCTGACATTGGCCCGATACGTCTCGCCGTTCTGCGCGTTGTAGATTTGCCCATCCCATCGCGCCTGCGAGGACGCCCGCATATTGATGAGGACGGTGCTTCCCAGCGTCGGACGGCCGCTGCGTCTGTCACGGCCCGGCTCGCGTTCCCAGGCAACAACGCCCCAGAGCGCTCCGCTGCAGTTGTCGACGCGGATGATGGCGCTGCCGTCCTCGACCCGCCAATCGCCGGTGGGCTCGGCAGCGATCGCGGCACTGCTGGCAAGAGTGACCGTGCAGAGGGTGATGATTGTCAGGCGCATGGCGGCCTCCAATTTGGATTTTCTCGCGTCGCCAACTAGGGCGCTAAGCTCAATGCCCAAAGCTAAAAACGGTTTCGGGTAATAGTTGGACATCGTTGCCGAAATTACGCCGATGTTCCGCCTGGCAGCCGGGAAAGCATCATGCGATTTCAGCGTTGTCATACGGCTTCAGCCGTTCGGGTTGCTCGGAAATTCGTCACACCCTTCACTGAATGCCAGATCAAAGTCCAAAATTGCCTGCAAAATCCTCATCATTGATGGGGTTTGTTGCGTCGAATTGACCGTGTGGCTTCGAAAGTAGTTGGCAGATTTGTGACGGCCACCAGGACAAAACTTACATAAATACCGCCAGGGGGAACGCCGGTGACCTTAACACATCTGCACCGCGACCGAGCCGCCGGCCCCATCTCTCTGATCTTCCAAGCGCGCGCCTCTCGCTCTATCCTTGCCCTCACCCTCCCTCCCCCGACGAGAGGGCGTTTCCGCCCGTCTTCGACGGGCTATGCGGGGGAAGGTTAGCGAGGGGTTGCCGGGGAGCAGGGCATCATGAGCGAACGCCGCGCGAACAATGCTGGGTCATCAACAATGAAGTCGTCGAGCCGCGGCCGGCCAACGCGCCGCCGCAGGAAGAGCTCGTCGACAAGCATCACGCCTTCATTCACGATCTCGAAGCGAAGGGCCTGCTGGTCGGCGCCGGCCCCTTTCTCGACGACAGCGGTACGCGCTTCGGCACCGGCATGATCATCTTCCGCTGCGCCACGCGCGCAGAGGCCGAGAAGATCGCCAACAGCGAACCCTATATCGCGAACGGCGTGCGCCGGCTGAAACTCATGCCCTGGCAGAAGATCGCCGGCAGTTGATCCGCCTTTCGACAAAGGAGCCTGCCATGATGAACGTCGCGGTGCGGAGCAACGACCGGTTCGTCACGGTCGACGGGCTGAACATCCGTTATCTCGAAGAAGGCAGCGGCTTGCCTGCGATCCTGCTGCACGGCGCTTCGCTTGGCTCGTCCGCGGATGTTTTCCGTCGCAACCTGAAGGCCCTGGGGGCAAACGGCATCCGCGCGATCGCCTTCGACCTGCCGGGCTTCGGCAAGAGCGACGCCACCGACGACTTCAGCGCGAGCTACAAGAAGAAAATCGTCATCAAATTCATGGATGCGCTGAAACTCGAGCGCGCCGCGCTCGATCGCCCATTCGGCGTCCGGCAACGCCGCGGTCGGCATCGCGCTGGAACACCCCGATCGCGTCTCGCATCTGATGATCCTCGGCACCGGCAGCCTCTTGCCGCCACTGGAGACCGGCGGCAGCAAGGTCGGCGGCCGCGAGGGCGCGGCGCAGGCGCGGCTGGAGGAGCGGATGGTCAAGCAGGAGCCGTCGATCGACGACACCCGCGCGCTGCTCGAAGCCAACCTCTTCCACCGCGAGCTGATCACCGAGGATGAATTGCAGCTTCGGCACCAGAACAGCATCGGTCCCTGCTTCGTCGAGTTCGCGCGGCGGCATGCGGCCTCAAGCGAAGGCGGCGGAGGCGGCAAGCAGTCGGTACCGCTCTGGCAGCGCTACGACGAATTGAAGATGCCGCTGTTGCTGATCTACGGGCGCGAGGACCGCGGCCGCGCCGCCGAGCGCGTGGAGATCCTCAAGCAGCGCTATCCGAACCTCAACCTCCACATCGCCGAGGGCTGCAAGCATCTGGTCCCGTGGGACGCGGCTGACATGTTCCACAAACTCGCGGTGCCGTTCCTCACGGGCCGCTCGGCTTAGGACGCATACCCATCAACGCGCAGATCTTCCGCGACGCTCGCCAACGCAACGTCAGAGCTGCACGCCGATCTTGCGGTCCAGCGAATAGGGCCCGCCGCCGCGCAGCGCAATCGCAAAGCAAATCAAGCCCCACAGTAGTGTGTATTCGTAGCCGCGTTGGAGCCACGCGAAGCCGGTGTTCCAATAGAGGCAGGTGATGATCAGCAATTCGATCGCAGCGGCCGCGGCCCAGAAGCGCGTGAACAGGCCAAGCATGATGCAAATTCCGCCGAAGAACTCGATCAACAACGCAGCCCAAACCCACGGCAGCGCCGGGTCGAAGCCGGATTGGACGAATGCGTTGATATAGGCCGACGGCCCGCGCGATACCTTGCCCCAACCGTGCACCGTGAGATTCCAGCCGCATGCGACGCGGATGACCAACCATGAGAGCGGAATGACTTGATCGTAGAATGGTTTCAGGAACGGCAGCAGCAGTCTTGGCTCGGATTGCGCGTCGGCCATGTGTTCTCCCCAGTGGATTGGTTTTTGAACGCCCCTATCTGACATTCTTTCCAATGAAACTCTGAATGGCATCCAACCAAGGGCGATTGTCAAAATACAGCACTTGCATACTGGACGGAATTGGCCTGAAGCGGCCCATCCGCAAAGATTTATTGCCGCCTGTGGCCCAAAGTAGCTGTAGTGGACTCAACGAGCCCGATTGATGAGTGCGCGGCCTAATACAATTCGAAATATTCGCGCTGCTCCCAGTCCGTGACTTCGGTCTGGTAGCGCGCGAGCTCGCCCTGCTTGATGCGGATGAAATAGTTGATGAAGCCTTTGCCGAGCCCGGCGGCCAGGCATTCATCCTCGCGCAGTGACACCAGAGCCTCTTCGAGACTCTTCGGAAGGAACGGTGCGTCCATCTCGTAAGGCCGGTCGGCCGACGGTCCGGGCTCGAGTTTCTGCTCGACGCCGTCGAGTCCGCAGACAATCTGCGACGCCATGTAGAGATAAGGATTCGCGGACGGCTCCCCTACCCGGTTCTCGATCCGGGTCGCACCGTCGCCCGCGCCTCCGATCACGCGCAGCATGACGCCGCGGTTGTCGCGTCCCCAGATCACCCGGTCGGGCGCGAGCGTGTACTGGCGATAGCGCTTGTAGCCATTGACGGACGGCGTGGTGAATGCGGCCGCGCCGCGCGCATGCGCCAAGAGACCCGCGAGGTAGTGGCGTCCGAGCGTCGATAGCGGCCCGTCGCCATCGGGAATGAACGCATTGGTGCCGGTGCGCTTGTTGCGCAGCGACTGATGCAGATGCCAGCCGCTCGACATCACGTTGGGAAGCTTCGGTCGGCACATGAAGGTGGCGTGATAGCCCTGCCGGCGGCAGATCTGCTTCACCGCGCTGCGGAACAGCATCATGGTGTCGGCCGGCGCGAGCCCAGTCTGCGTCTGGAATGTGAACTCGCACTGGCTCGGGCCCAGCTCGATCTCGACCGAGCGCAGCGGCAGCTCGAGCGCCACCAGGTCACGGCGAATCGTCTCCAGGATGGGCTCCAACTGATCGAAACGCGTCTCGGTGAGGTACTGATAGCCGGACGCGAGCACGCTCACCTCGGGTGGCTCGCTCGGCCAGCCTGCGTCGGCGGGATCGAGCCGCGGGTCCTCGATCTTGAACACGTGGAATTCGACTTCGAGGCCGGCGATGTAGTCGAAGCCGGCATCGCCGAGCCGGTTCAGCACCTGCCGATAGAGATGCCGCGTCGAGAACGGCACTGGCTTGCCGTTCTGGAAGTAGATGTCGCAGAGCACCCAGCCGGTCTGCGGCGCCCAGGGCAGCACGCGGAACGTGGTCGGATCGGCGATCATCAGGAAGTCGCCGCCGCCCTCCATTTCCGGCATGCCGAAGCCGCCGCCGGCGGTGAACACCGGGAACACGGTCTTGTGCGAGGTGTCCTTGGCCAGCAGCGTGGTGGTGAGCGAACAGCCGTTGCGCATCACCTTGGCGGCGTCGCCGGCCACGATGGTCTTGCCGCGCAGGATGCCGTGCTGGTCGGGGAACGAGAGGCGCACGACCTCGAGCTTGTTCTCCTCGATCAACCGCTCGGCGCGCGCGGCCGCCTCGAATTGCTCTTCGGTCCACAAACCGTGGCGCTCGACGAAGGTTTTGGCGGCGGAGCGTTCCTGCGATGACGACATGAACACGCGAGACTATTCCATCTCCGCAAGTGGGGCCACCGCATAGCCCATCTTCGGTAAACCGGGCCTCCACGCCTTGCGCGACGCGGCCGGCACGGCCAAGATTCACGCCCAACAAGGAGAAGAACGATGGGGAGGTTTTCGACCCGTGTAGCCCTGGCTGCGGCCGCCATGTTCGTGCTCGCGCCCGAGATCGCCATTGCCCAGAGCCGTCCCGAGCTCATCCCGGCGCCGGGCCGCATCAAGATGGTGCTCTACCGGCCCGACGCCGGACCTGCGCCCCAGGTCGGCATCATCGTGATGCATCGGACATCCAACTATCTCACCCACCGTGCCTGCACCGAGCTCTCGCGGCGCGGCTTCCTCATGCTGTGCATGAATTCGCGCTTCGAGAACAACGAGCCGGCGGTCGATTTCGAGCAGCTGCCGCTCGACGTGAAGCAAGGCGTCGAATTCCTGCGCAAGCAGCCCGGCATCACCAAGGTCGTGCTGTTCGCTCATAGCGGCGGCGGACCGATCATGGCGCTCTACCAGGCGGTGGCCGAAAAGGGCACGGCCTACTGCAAGGGCGAGAACAAGCTCACGCAATGCACCGACGAACTTGCCGGACTTCCGCCGGTCGACGGCATCGTGTTCACCGACGCCCATCCCGGCAATGCGATCAACCTGCTGCGCGGCATCAATCCGTCGGTGGCGAACGAGAACAACCCGCCCGATGCACCGCCGGTCGCGGCGCTCGATCCGTTCAATCCCGCGAACGGCTTCAACCCCAACGGCCCGTCGAACTACTCCGCCGAATTCCAGGCCCGCTATTTCCGGGCCCAGGCCGATCGCATGAACCGGCTGATCGACAGCGCGCGCGACAAGCTCGACCGCATGAAGCGCAACGCCTATCCCTACCCCGACGACGACGTCATCGTGATCCCGCGCGGCGGCAATCCGGGCTCGGGACCGGGCGCGTCGGCGGCGCTGTTCATCGCGCAGCCGAGCATCGCCGCCGTCAACAGCACAGCGAAGCCGGCGCGGCTCTTGCGCAACGACGGCAGCATCGTCCAGGAGGTGATCAAGAGCGTCTACGTCGCCGATCCGAAACTCTCGCGCGACAATCTGCGGTTCAGCACCGGCACGAAGATCTACACGCTACGCTCGTTCCTGAGCGCCAACGCGATCCGCGCCAGGCACGCGATCGACGACATCGACTTCTGCTCGACCAACAATTCGACGGTCTGCGCGGTGCAGTCGATCACCGTGCCGGTGCTGTTCGCCGCGATGGGCGCGCACTATTTCATTCGCGACAACGAGCGCATGTACGAATTGTCCGCCAGCAAGGACAAGGACTTCATCACCATCGAAGGCGCTGTTCACGGCTTCACGCCGTGCACGCCCTGTCAAACGACGCCCGGCCAGTATTCCAATTCGGTCAAGAACCTCTTCGACTACATTGCGAAGTGGCTCAACGACCGCTACCGATAAGCCAACACAAGAGGAGACCGCCCGTGATCGACGTCTACACCTGGACCACCGGCAACGGCCGCAAGGTTCCAATCTTCCTGGAAGAGACCGGCACGCCCTACCGGCTGCACATGGTCGACATTCACGGCGGCGAGCAGCACAAGCCGGAATTCATCAAGATCAATCCGAACCGCAAGATCCCGGCGATCACCGACCAGGACGGCCCCGGCGGAAAGCCGATCACGCTGTTCGAGTCGGGCGCGATCCTCATCTATCTCGCCGACAAGGTCGGGCAGTTCATTCCGAAGGACCCCGCCGGCCGCTACCACACCATCGAGTGGGTGATGTTCCAGATGGCCAATGTCGGCCCCCTGCTCGGCCAGGCGCATCATTTCCGTGGCAAGGCGCCCCACATCGAATACGGCGTCAAGCGCTACACCGACGAAGCCACGCGGCTGTGGAAGGTGATGGACGGACGCTTGGGCGAAGTCCCCTACCTCGCCGGCAACGACTACACGATCGCCGACATGGCGACCTATGTCTGGCTCCGCAATCCGAAGGGCCAGGGCCAGAACCTCGACGACTATCCGAACGTGAAGCGCTGGTTCACCGCGATCGACGGCCGTCCGGCCGTGCAGCGCGCGCACAAGGCGGTCGAGGACGCGGCGGAGAAATACAAGTCGATGAAGAAGGCAAGCTAGCGGGCGTACTTATAAGTGCATCGTGCCCGCAGCAAGCCTGTACTGCACTCTCCGACAATCGCGACCTCGTCCAAGCCCAACGCTCCCGGAATGATATAGACTAGCGCGGACGCGAGGATGCTTTCACGCGCGCGTTTCGCGCAGCAAAGCCACTACCAGACGGTGGTGCTCATAATTCGCGCGCCAAAAAGTGCGTTGGGCTGGTACTTAATTTGGGATGTCGTGAATGCAGACCGTCAAATTCAATGCCGGGGATACGATCCTCTCCGAAGGCGAGGACGGCGATACCGCTTTTCTCATCATCTCGGGTTCGGTCGAGGTCAGCATCGGCGAAGGTGCCAAGGCCAAGAGTGTCGGGACCTTGGACGCCGGCGAAGTGTTCGGTGAGATGAGCCTGATCGAGCCAGGGCCGCGATCTGCCACGGTCAAGGCGGTGACCGACACCGAATGCTTCGTGACCACTTACGACGAGTTCATCGCCTCCGCCCAGGCCAATCCGGAACGTGCGCTTGAGTTAATGAAGACGCTGGTCCGCAGGCTGCGGCAGATGAACGAGCGCATAGCCAGAATGGATCCAGGAATGGGCCACCGCATCCAGCAGTGCCTGCAGGTGATCCTCGCCGGTCTGGACGAGCGCGACGCCCTCTCCGGAGCGGACATGGAGGCTCTGCAGCGCGAGCTGCGCATGTTGCTCCAGATCGAGCGCATCCAGATCGCGACCGCGGAGATCGACAAGGCCGAGCAGGTCCTGGAGTACATGCTGCGCCCGAGTATCGAAGAGTGCCTGAACCTGTGGTTCGGCAAGTCCGAGCAGACCGACCAGGATATCTGGAACCGGTTCGGCGCGGACGTGGCCCTGGCATCCAGGGGGCACTACGACCACTGGGCCCTGAATGTCGAGCACCCGCGCCTGCTGGTGGCACTGGTGATCATGCTCGACCAGTTCCCCCGCAACATGTACCGCGACACGCCCCAGATGTATGCCTGTGACGCGCGCTGCCTGGCCCTGGTGAAGCGCGGGCTGCGCGTCGGCGTGAGCGGACGCCTGCGCCCGATCGAGCGGGTCTTCCTCTGCTTGGTGCTGACCCACTCCGAGGCGCTGGACGACCAGCATCTGTGCATGGAGGAGTGGGGTCGGGCGATGGACGATCTGGCGCCGGATGATCCGCTGAACGCCTTTCACGAGATCTTTCACCGGCACGTCGCGGTGATCAAGCGCTTCGGCCGGTTTCCTCACCGCAACAAGATCCTGCAGCGGGCGAACACCACGGCGGAGGAGGACTTCCTGGGGAACAGCTCGTTCCGCTTCGACCTGCCGCTGATCCGGCGGCCGGACGGCGCCTTCGTGTTCGCCGGCACGGTGAAGAAGCGCACCGTGAAGCTGCTCGACCACGAGTACCAGACCCTGCTGCCGGACATCGACGAGGTGCCGCACGGGGCGTTCGAGTTCAAGTATGCGGGACCGGACGACGTCTTCACCAAGACGCAGGAGCAGCTCAAGAAGCAGGGCTACATCCGCATCGGTGACAGCGTCCCCGACTTCACCGCCGAGACCAGCATGGGCCCGATCAACTTCCACGAGTTCATCGGCGACTCCTGGTGCGTGCTCTTCTCGCACCCGGCGGACTTCACGCCGGTGTGCACCACCGAGTTCGGGGCCACGGCCAAGCTCCAGCACGAGTGGAGCAAGCGCGGCACCAAGGTCATCGGTCTGAGCGTCGACAGCGCCGAGGACCACGAGCGCTGGATCGCGGACATCAACGAGACACAGCACACGCAGGTGAACTTCCCGATCATCGCGGACAAGGATCGCCGGGTGTCGATGCTCTTCGGCATGCTCGACCCGACCACCTTCCGCCACGGGTCCAGCCTGGGCCAGACCATGACCGTGCGCAGCGTGTTCATCATCTCGCCGTCGAAGCGGGTCGAGCTGATCCTCTCTTACCCGGCCTACATCGGCCGCAACTTCAATGAGATCCTGCGCGTCCTGGACGCCCTGCAGCTCTCAGCGAAATATCACGTGGCCACGCCGGCGAACTGGCAGCCCGGAGATGACACGGTGGTGCTGCCCTTCATCTCGGATGAGGAGGCGGAGCGCATGTTCGCGGACCAGGGCGGCTTCCGCAAGGTGCGCTCCTACCTGCGCTTCGTGCGTGATCCGTCGCTGCGTATTCTCTGAGCTTCACAACCCGATTTCGGACGAGGCGTTCGCATCCTCTGTTACGTCGAACGCATACGCGGGGCGCTCGTTACTTCGCGCCGATCTTCGCCGCCATCGCAGCAAGCTTGGCGATGGTGTTCATGTTGCGCATGGTGCCGGCCTTGGCGGCGGGGATTCGCAATTTGGATGTCCCGATCCCGCTGCCGTAGTGGACGAAGATCTCGCGTTTGCCGAGACGCATCTTCTCGTCCTTGGCGCCGACTGCGTGTTTCAATGCGTCCGCCGGCGGCGCTTCGTCGAGGAAGATTGCGACAGCCTGGTTGGGTGCCGCCTTCGGAAACGGGTTCGCCTTCACGACAGCGGCCATTTCCGAGGCCGTGCGCAGGACGACGCCCATCGGCTTGCCGGCATAGGCATGCAGGCGTTTCTCAAGCTCGGACTTCACCTTCGCCGGCGAGGCGTTGCTTTCAAAAACGACATTGCCGCTGGCGATATAGGTTTGCACATGCGCGAACCCGGCCTCCTCGCACATCGCTTTCAGGTCGGTCATCGGAAGCTTGCCGGTCCCGCCGACATTGATCGCGCGCAGCAATGCAACGTATTTGGCCATTGCGCCAATGCCACCAATCAATGCAGCGCCGCCGCCTGCGCCTGCAAATTGGCCAGCAGATCGGTCGAGCCCTGCACCGCCAGCCGCTGGTGATAGAACCGCAGGCCGTAGAGGCCGCCGAGTTCCTCGCCGGCGCCGGCGCGGCCGGGGCCGCCATGGTTGCATTGGGGCATGACGATGCCGTGGCCGGTGTGTGCGCCCGCAATCGTCGGATCGATCACCAGCAGACGGCCGTGGCTCGCGCCGATGCCGCTCACCATCCGCGCCAGGAAGTCCTTGTCCTCGCCATAGATCGACGCCACCAGCGAGCCCCCACCACGCGCGACCTGCGCACAGGCGTCTTTCTCGTCCTTGTAGGGCACGACCGTCGCCACCGGCCCGAACACCTCGACCTCGTGCACGGCGTCCGCGTCTTTCATATCCCTGACCCTCAGCAGGGTCGGCGCGACGAAGGCGGACTTGCTCGGGTCGATGCCGTCGAGCGCGGGCGGCTCCGCATCGCCGATGACGAACTCGGCCTCGCTGGCCAGCTTTCGGATGCCATCGAACGCGGCCGCCTGTTGCGCGCGCGTCACCAGCGGCCCCATGCGCGTCTCCTCGTTGCGCGGATCGCCGACCTTGATGTTCTTCAGCTTGGCAAACAACGCCTCGGCGACGTCGCCGGCCTTGTCCTCCGGCACGAAAATGCGGCGGATCGCCGTGCATTTCTGCCCGGCCTTGATCGTCATTTCGCGCACGACCTCGCGCACGAAGGCGTCGAACGCGGCGCCGCCGCCCGCGGCGTCGGGCGCCAGCAGCGCAGCGTTGATACTGTCCGCCTCGATGTTTACCGGCACGCTGCGCGCGACCACATTGCGGTGGCCGCGCACGCGCGCCGCCGTGTCGGCCGAACCGGTGAACGCGATCACGTCGTCGGACATGAGATGATCGAGCAGGTCGCCGGCGCTGCCGACCAGCAGGCTCAGCGCGCCGTCAGGCAAGACCTTCGCCGCGATCACGTCACGCACCATCTCGTGCGCGAGCAGCGCGGTGGCCGACGCCGGCTTCGCCAGCACCGGCACGCCCGCGAGCAGCGACACCGCCACCTTCTCCCACAGGCCCCAGCTCGGGAAGTTGAACGCATTGATGTGCACCGCGACGCCGCGGCGTGGCACCATCAGATGGATCGCCTGATAGTTTTCCGCCTTGGCGAGCCGCACCGGCTTCTCGTCGAGCAGCATGTGCACGTCGCCGAGGCCTGCGCCCAGACGCGCATAATATTTCAGCGTGCCGATCCCGCCATCGATGTCGATCGCGGCGTCGATCTTGGTGTTGCCGGAATTCGCGATCGCGATGCCTTCATACTTGGCGCGATTGGCGGTGAGCGTATCGGCGATCGCGCCGAGCAGTTTTGCGCGTCCCGCATAGCTGAGCGCGCGCAGTCCGCCCTGCCCTTGCCGGCGCGCGAAGGCAAGCGCGCGTTTGAGGTCGACACCCTTTGCGGACGCGGTGGCGATCATCTCGCCGCTCACCGGATCGACCAGCGTGGTCTCGACGCCCTCCCCGCGTATCCAGTGTCCCGACACATAGCTGTCAAGCGTTTGCGGATTCATGGTTGGCACTCCCGGCTTCGCGGACACAGTGCAACCAGCTATATGTGAAGCCGGTAGCGGGCTTTTCAAAAGGCACGACCGGGAGGAATTCGACGGGATGGCTGGCCCGCGGGCACTCGACGCAATGGCTGGTGCCTGCGCTTGTTCTGGGCATGCTCGCCGCGCCACCGGCTACCGCCGAGCCCTATCGCCCCGAACCCGCGCTGGTCGCAGCCGCCAGGAAAGAAGGCCAGGTCCTCATCTACACGACGCTGATCGTCGAGCAGATCGTGCGGCCGCTGATCAAGGCGTTCCAGTCCCAGGTTCCGGGTATCGACGTCAAATTCGTGCGCGCCGATAGCATCGCCATGGTGGTGCGGCTGACCAACGAGGCGCGCGCCAACCGGACGCAAGCCGATATCTGGCACATGGTCGAGGGCGTCGGCCCGCTGATCGAGGCCGGGATCGCCGTGCCGTTCGACCTGCCGAGCGCCAAGGGCATGCCGGCGGCCTATGCCGACCCCAACCGGCGCTGGGTCACGACCAACCTCGCGGTGCGCTCGCTTGCCTACAACACGACGCTCGTGCCACCTGCACAGGCGCCGCGGAGTTACGCCGACCTCATCGAGCCGCGCTTCAAGGGCAAGTTCGCCTGGAACCCAAACTCGGTGTCCGGAGCCTACGGCTTCATCGGCACCGTGCTCAAGCACATGGGCGAGGACAAAGGCGTGGCCTATCTGCGCGCGCTCGCCAAGCAGGAGATCACGCCGGTGCCGATGGCGATCCGCGCGGTGCTCGACCGCGTGATTGCCGGCGAATATGCGATGGGCCTCGAGATGAACGGCTCGCACGCGTATATCAGCGCCGCCATGGGCGCGCCGGTCGCCTGGGTGCCGCTCGATCCGGTCAGCCTGATGCTGCAGGTGGCCGGCGTCACCGCCAAGGCACAGCACCCGAACGCGGCGCGGCTGTTCATCGATTTCATGATCTCGCGCGCAGGCCAGGAGGTGTTCCGCGATCGCGACTACATCCCCGTGCATCCGGAGGTCACCGCCAAGATTCCGGAGCTCAAGCCCGAGACCGGCGGCTACAAGGCGGTCGTCTACAGTCCCGAGGAAATCGACGCTAATAGCAAGCGTTGGGCCGCGATTTTCCAGGATATCTTCCGCTAAAGTCACCCCTTAAACGCCAAGGAGCAGCGTCGTCATGCGCATCCTGTTTCTCAACCAGGCGCCGAGAAAATCCGCGCATTACGATCCCACGGCGATCGAGGCACAGCTCAACTCGTACGCCTCGCCCGGCACGAAGGTCGAGATCGGTTTTCCCGACGACTACGAAGGCGCGCAGCTGTTCGAATCGATCGGCGCGCAAGCCCACCTCAATGGCCTGCACCACATGATGGAAACGCCCGCGATCGTGCGGAAGATCTTCTGGGCCGAGCAGAACGGCTACAACGCGGTGATCTCCTCCAACACCTTCGATCCTGGCGTCGACGGCGGGCGGCTGGCGGTGGAAATCCCGGTGATCGGCCTGCTGCGCACCTCCATGCACGCGGCCTGCATGCTGGCGGATCGCGTGGGCATCACCGTTCCTCTTGCTCCCCACGTACCGTACACATGGCGGATTCTTCGCACCTACGGCCTCGACCGTTTCGTCAGCGACATCCGGCCGATCGGTGTCTATGGCAAGGACGTGGACCAGCGCAAAGACGAGATCTTCGCCATCACCGAGAGATTGATCCGCGGCCTGATCGACGAGACCCGCGCGGAGATCATCCTGCCGCTCGGCGGCGCGCTGATCCCCTATGTGGTGGACCCGAACGACCTTGCGAAAGCGACCGGCGTGCAGGTACTCAATACCAAGGCGATCGGCATCCGCTTCGCGGAAATGTGCGTTGCCTTCGGCATGACCCAGAGCAACCTTACCTATCCGCGCGCAAAGCTCCGCTACGACGATTTCGTCAAGCCGGCGTGAACAACAAGAAGAAAAGACGAATATGGCCAAGCACCACACCCCGCAGGGACCGGGAACGGTCGAGAAACTTGCCGACTGGGCGCTGAGCATCCGCGCCGAAGACATCCCGGACGCGACGCTGCATCAGGCGAAGCTCCTGCTGCTCGACACCATCGGCTGCGGCTATGCGGCGCTCGATGAAGACGCCTCGCGCGCGGTGATCGCGACCATGGCGGAGGCCGGCGGCGCGCCGCAGTGCACCGTCATCGGCAGCCCGGCGAAGACCAGCGCCCCCGGCGCCGTGCTGCTCAATGGCGCGCTGGTCCGCATCCTCGACCTCAACGACTACGTCAACACCAAGAGCGGCCAGATCGGCGGGCATCCGAGCGACAACATTCCGGTCGCGCTGGCGGCGGGCGAGCTCGCCGGCGCGTCGGGCCGCGAGGTGCTGGCGGCCATCGTCGTCGGCTACGAAATCTACGGCCGGTTCAAGGAAACGATGGCGGACGCCAGCGACTGGGACGGCATCATGGTCTCCGGCTTCGCGGCGCCTGCGATCGCCGCGCGCCTCATGGGCCTCGACCGCGTCGTGCTCGCCAACGCGCTCGCGCTCAGCGGCGCGCGTGCGCCGACGCCGCTGGTCGTGCGCCATGGCGCCATCTCCGCGGCAAAATCCGTCGCCAACGCGCTGGTGGCGCAGAACGGCATGCAGGCTACGATCCTCGCCAAGCACGGCATGACCGGTCCGCTCGACCTGTTCGAGAACCCGCATGGACTGGGGTCGCTGTTCCCGCGCCTCGGCGGCTCGCTGACCGCTCCGCTCGCGAGCGACTGCTACCTGATGGGCTGCCACGTCAAAGCTTACCCTTGCCTGGCAACCGGCCAGTCGATCGTGCATGCGGGGTTGGACATCCACCGGCAGGTCGGCGGCGATCCCGGCCGTCTGCGCCAGATCACCGTGGCGATTGCCGACACGCCGTCGCTGCGGCGGCAGAAGGACGATCCCGGCCGTATCGACCCGACCTCGCGCGAAGCCGCCGACCACAGCTTCAATTTCCTGGCCGCCGTGGCGATGGTCGACGGCGCCTTCGGCCTTGCGCAGTTCGACAACGAACGCTGGAACGACGCGGCGGTGCGCAATGTCATGGGACGGCTGGAGATCGTCTGCGACCCGTCGCTGAACGCGCGTTCGCCGGGCGGCTTCCCCTGCGCCATCCGCGCCCAGGGCATGGACGGCAAGGACTACGTCGCGGAAGTGCTCGATCCGCCCGGATTTTCACGTCATGGACTTGATGCCGACGCGGTGATGCGAAAATTCCACGCAATCACCGGCCGCCTGCCGCAACCCGCGCGCGACCGGATTGTCGGGACCGTGATGGCACTGGACCACAGCCGGAGCGTTGCCGATATGATGAGCGCGCTGGCGGCGGCCAACGAAGCCTGCGGCTAACCGCGCGAGTGTCGACAGCCGCGCCCGGAATTGATAGGATTCATGCTTAGAGACCTAAGTATCTGCCGGAACAACTGAGAGCCGAGGCCAACGATGAACAAGCCGCTGTCAGAACACCCCAAGCTCCTGCTCGACCCCTACATCGCCTGGACCGAAAAGGAAGGCGTGCCGGTCACCGAAGACTTCGGCGTCGATCTGCTCAAATGCCCGACCTCGCATTGGCCGCGCTTCGGGGTCGAGGGCGGCGTCGTCAATCTCAAGGGCCGCGGCGACTTCGTTTCGATCTTCGTGCTCGATCTCAAGCCCGGCGCACAAACCTCGCCGCAGAAACATCTTTTCGAGGAAGTGGTCTATGTGCTCGAGGGCCACGGCTGCAACCACCGTGGAATCGAGCGACGGCCGCAAGCATTCGTTCGAATGGGGGCCGAAGAGCCTGTTCGCGCTGCCGCTCAACGCCCGCTACCAGCATTTCAATGCCAGCGGCCAGGAGCATGCGCGGCTCGCCTCCACCAACAACTTCTGCATGATGCTCAATCTCTTCCACAACGACGCGTTCGTCTTCGACAACCCGTACCAATTTCCGGAGCGGCAGGGCTCGCAGAAGGCGTTCAGCGGCGAAGGCGACTTCATCCCGGTGCGTCCGGGCCGCAACATGTGGGAGACCAATTTCGTTCCCGATCTCGCGGCGTTCGAGCTCAAGGAATGGAAGGCGCGCGGCGCCGGCGGCTCCAACATGATGTTCGTGCTGGCGGACGGCACCATGCACGCGCACATCTCGCAGATGCCGGTCGGCACCTACAAGAAAGGCCACCGCCACGGCGCCGATTTCCATGTCTTCGCCGTCACCGGGCAAGGCTATTCCCTGCTCTGGTACGACATCGCGAAGGAGCTGGTGCGGGTCGACTGGCAACACGGCGTCGTGTTCGCGCCGCCCGACCAGATGTTCCACCAGCATTTCAATACCTCGCCCGATCCCGCGCGCTATCTCGCGGTGGCGTTCGGCGGCCTGCGCTATCCGTTCACGGCCTCCAAGAAGCACGTCTTCATGGGCATGGACGTGAACGTGCAGGACGGCGGCTGCCAGGTCGAATACGAGGACCAGGACCGGCGCATCCACGAGATCTTCTTGAAGGAAATGGCCAAGACCGGCGCGCAATCGAAGATGGGCAAGTTCATCGACGAGAGCGTGTATACGTAGAGCACCCGCAGCTGCGATGCTCGATCGTCCGCTCATTCCCGCGAAAGCGGGAATCCAGGAGCTGTAGACTGGGTCCCCGCTTTCGCGGGGACGAGCGAAGCGAGCTGACGCCAAAGAGCGCGATGCACGACCTCGAATTCGACCACCTGCACTACATTCCGGATGACGAGGTCAACGAGGTCGCTTGGGCAACCGATAACGTCGAGCTGAGAACCGTCGGCATCGACATCGGCTCCTCGACGTCGCACCTGATGTTTTCGCTGGTGCATCTGCAGCGGCTCGGCACCGCGCTGTCGAGCCGCTTCGTCGTGATCAAGCGCCAGATCATGTGGCAGTCGCCGATCAAGCTGACGCCCTATCTGCCGGACTACACCATCGACACCGACGACCTCGCCGAATTCTTCGGCGGCTGCTACCACCTCGCCCAGGTCGATCCCGACGACGTCGACTCCGGCGCCGTCATCCTGACCGGCGAGGCGATCAAGCGGCATAACGCACGCGCGATTGCCGAATTGTTTTCGGAGGTATCCGGAACGTTCGTCTGCGCCTCCGCCGGCCACCATATGGAATGCCAGATGGCGGCGCACGGCTCCGGCGCCGTCGCGATGTCGCGCGGCAATGGCAACACCGTGCTCAATGTCGATATCGGCGGCGGCACCACCAAGCTCGCTTTGATCGAGAAAGGCGAGATTCTCGCCACCATCGCGATCGCCGTCGGCGGCCGCCTCATCGTCGAAGATGGGGCCAAGGGAATGACCCGCATCGAGGAGCCGGTGCTCGACGTCGCGCGCAGCCTCGGCATCGACCTCGCGCTGGGCAATCCCCTGGCCGCCGCAAGACCGCGAGCGCATCGTCGAGCGCATGGTCCGCCAGGTGATGCGCATGATCGACCGGCGGCCGCCCGACGAGCTGTCGCAGCGCCTGCTGGTCACCGACCCCTGGCCGGCCGGAACTCGCCAACAGGACGCTCGACGCCATCACGTTCTCGGGCGGCGTCGCCGAATATCTCTACAAGCGCGAGAACCGGAAATTCGGCGATCTCGGCTCCGACCTGTCGGAGGGGCTGCGGCACATGCTGGCGCGCCGCAAGGACTTGCCGCCGGTCTGGGACCCGGGCCAGGGCATCCGCGCGACCGTGATCGGCGCCGCGCAGTTCTCGGTGCAGGTCTCCGGCAACACCATCCTGATCACCAGGCCCGACGATCTGCCGATCCAGAACCTGCCGGTGGTCGCCTGCCATTTCGATCTGCCGCAAAAGGTCGATCCGGCGGCCGTGACCGAGGCGGTGCGCAAGGGCCTCAGCCAGTCCGACATCGAGGAAGGCGCGGCTCCGCTCGCCCTCGCCTTCCCCTGGCACGGCGATCCGTCGCACGCGCGGCTGCACGCGGTCGCCACCGGCATCGCCGCGGCGCTGCCGAACACGATCGCCGCCGGAATGCCGGTCGTGCTGCTGATCGACGGCGACGTCGGCAAGAGCCTCGGCCGCGTCATCTGCAACGAAGCGGCGCCGGGCGCGCATGTGATCGCGCTCGACGGTGTGCAGCTCAAGCAGTTCGACTATGTCGACATCGGCCAGCTGATCGAGCTGACCAACGCCGTGCCGGTCATCATCAAGTCGCTGCTGTTCAAATAAGCAGCGCGCGCTGTCGGGCCCGCAACCTATTCCGACCCCGCAAGGCCGGCCTGCTCGATCACCTTGCCCCAGCGCACAGTCTCGCTGTCGACAAACCGGCGCAGCTCATCGGGCGGCGGCGACACCACCGGGATCGCGCCGTCGCGGGCCAGGACCTCTGCCACCGCCGGTTCCGCCATGCCTTCGCGGATCGCTGCGGCAAGCTTGTCGATGATGTCCCGCGGCACGCCGGAGTGGATCGCAATCGTGTGCCAGGACGAGGCGTCGAAGCCCGGCATGCCGACGTCCTTGAGCGGCGGCACCTCGTTCAGCGCCGGGACGCGTTCGCCGGTGGTCACGCCGAGCGCACGCAGCTTGCCCGCCCGGATCAGCGCCAGCGCCGGCGGAATGTCGGCGAACATGAACGCGATGTGTCCGCCCATGACATCGTTCAGCGCCGGGACCGTTCCCTTGTAGGGCACATGGATGAATTGCAGGTCGAACATGGTGCGCAGGATCTCGGCGCTCAGCCGATGAAAGGTCGCGGGGCCGGGCGTGCCGTAGGAGAGCTGCCCCTTCTTCTCGCGCGCGAGCTTGACGAGGTCGCGACCGAATGGACCGGAAGCGCGGGATTGACGACGAGCGCGAACGGCGTGCGCACCGTCATGGCGATCGGCGTGAGGTCCTTGCGCGGGTCATAGGGCATGTGCTTCCGGATCGTGACGTTGAGCGACATCATGGTGCTCGACGCCGTGATCATGGTGTAGCCGTCAGGTGCGCCGCGCACGACGCCAAGCGCGGCGGTGATGCCGCCGGCGCCCGGACGGTTTTCGACGATCACCGGCTTGCCGAACTTGCGTTCGAGCTTCTGTCCGACCAGCCGCGCCAGGATGTCGTTCGAGCCGCCCGGCGCCAGCGGGACCACCAGCGTGATCGGCCGGTTCGGAAAATCCGACGCTTGGCCGACTGCCTGCGGAACCCACGATCCAACGAGAACAAGCGCCAGAAAGCCCGTGCGCGCGCGCGAATTCATCGGCATTCCCTCCTTGCGCCCGGCCGTGTGCGCATTTCGCGCACGTTCTTGTTGGCCGGACACCGTTCCCTCGAAAGCCAATCCTAGCGCGGGTAAGCCCGCGATGACAGCGGTGTGACCTCGGGCGATGAATCCCCGCTTTCGCCGCCCGCGCTTTTTGCTATCGTCGCCGGGTGTAACTCACAATCAACCTACCGGGAGGACAATATGTCACGCGTTTTGCGTACACTGACCACTATCGCACTGACCGCCGCATGCGCCTCGGCCGTTCACGCCCAAGGCGTCATCAACCAGCCAAGGCTGTCGGCAAATCTCGCCAATCAGGTCGTCGGAGACTCCGTCGCGATCTGCGCGCAGAAAAAATATAACGTGGTGGCGGTGATCGTCGATCTCGAAGGCGTACGCCAAGCCGTGCTGCGCGGCAACGGCGCACCGATCCATTCCATGGACAATGCCTACTACAAGGCGTACGCGGCCGCGTCATTGACGCTCGGGCGCAATGAAGGCTCGACCCGCGAAATCGCGGCGCGGATGGCGAAGGCGGCGCCGTCCACGGTGCCGAGCACGCAACTTCCGAACGTCACCTATGCGGTCGGGGGCATCGCCATCAGGGCCGCCGACGGCAAGATCATCGGCGGGCTTGGCGTGAGCGGCGCACCGGGCGGCCAGTTCGACGAGGAGTGCGGACAGGCGGCGCTCGACAAGATCAAGGATCAGCTGAAGTAGGATGCTCGGCGTCTATGCCGTCCGCTCATTCCCGGCGCATACGTCATTCACGAAGCTTCGCAGGCAAGACGTGGATGCCCGGCACAAGCGCCGGGCATGACGGAGGCCCTGGCTACAACCCCTTCCCCGCCAAACCCGTGCGCTGGATCAGCGGCGCCCAGCGTGCGCTTTCGGCTGCGACGAATGCCGTGAACGCCTCCGGCGTCATGGCCTCGGTCAAGAGACCGTCGCGGCGCATCCGCGCCTGCACCTCCGGTTTCGCCATCGCCGCCACGATTTCGCGATTGAGCTTGTCGACAATATCTTTCGGCAGCTTCGCCGGGCCCGGAGATCGAGAACCACGTCGATGAGACGAGGTCGCCGTAGCCCTGCTCCTTGAACGTTGGCAGATCGGGATAGTCCGGCATCCGCTCCGGCGAGGTGACCGCAACGCCGGTCAGCGTGCCGGCGCGAATGAACGACGATGACGACGACAGCGTGAAAGTCGAGAACACCACATGGCCGCCGACCACATCGGTCAGCGCCTGCGCCGTGCTCTTGTAGGGAACGTGCTCGACCTTGATCTTGGTCGAGATGGCAATCGCCTCCCCGATCAGGTGTCCGTCCGATCCCAGACCTGACGACGCGAACGTCAACGGCTTCGCGCTCTTGTTGGCGTAGGCGATAAATTCCGGAAGGGTTTTGACCCCGAGATTGGGGAAGACCGCGAGCGATACCGGCGCACCGGCGACGAAGGCGACATGCGTGAAGTCGTTGAGCGGGTGATAGGCGTTCTTGGGATTGATCACCGGGATGAGCGACAGCGTCGAGACATTGGTGATCCCGAGCGTGTAGCCGTCGGGCGCCGAGCTCGCGACCGCCTGCACGCCGATCATCCCGCCGGCGCCGGTGCGATTTTCCACGACGAACTGCTGCTTGAGCGACGTCGACAAATGCTCGGCGACGATGCGGGCGAGCGCGTCACCGGTGCCGCCGGCGCCGAACGGCACGATGATGCGGACGGGACGTGTCGGCCAGTCCTGTGCGGAGGCCGGCGCCGCGGCGAGGAACGTGGCAAGGGCGGCGGTCAGCAATCGCAACATGTCGGGGATGCTCCTTCGTCGAACGGATAAGGTCCGGCACAAACAAGCCTAGCCGAAGTCCGCCGCCGGCACATCTCGCGTTTGAGCATGCTCTCTATGTGCGCGTCCGCCCGATGAAGCGATTCATGCCGATATCCGCCGCCCACACCCTGCGATGCGCATCCAGCATGAACGGCAGCGCGCGCTTGCGCGATTCCACAACCGCGTCGTAGTCGGCGATGAAATGGCGCATGAGGCCCTCGACCTCCCGGCGCAGCGCATCCTCGTCGATGGTCGTAACCTTGCGGTCCTGCATCACCACCCGGCCGTCGACGATCACGCTCGCAACGCCGCGGCCGGCCTCGGTGTAGACGAGCTGCCGCGCCGCGCTGTTGTAGGGCAGATACGCGGTGTCGCTGAGATCGATCAGCACGAGATCGGCCTTGTGGCCCGGCTTGATCGCGCCGAGCTTGCCGGCGAGGCCGGCGGTGCGCGCATTGCCGAGCGTGGCGTGCCGCAGCACCTCGTGCGCGAGCGGCGGCCCGGGCTCAGGCTCGCTCACCGCCGACAGCAGGCAAAACATCTTCATCGCCTGGAACACGCTCTGCACATCCGAGCCGCTGCAATTGTCGCAGCCGATGCCGATCCGCACGCCCGCATCGCGCATGTCGCAGACCGGCGCCACGCCGCTCTTGAGCTTCATGTTGGAGAGGTGATTGAGCACGATCCCGGCGTCAGCGGCGGCCATGCGATCCATCTCGGCGCGCGAGATCCAGACGCTGTGCACGATGTTGAGCCGCGGCCCGAGCAGCCCGTTGCTTTCCATATAGGAAATCAGCGAGCCACCATGGCCGGCAAATTGGTCGCGCGCGATCAGCACCTGGCCGCGGGTCTCGTAGACATGGGTGTAGATCGGCAGATCGTGCTTGCCGGCGAGCTCGGCGCAGCCCTGCAGCATCGCGGGCGTGCAGCGCTGCGGCGCGAACGGCGCCAGCGCCCAGTGCAGCGTGCCGCCGGCGGGATGCCGCCGGAATTGATGTTCGAGGTAGTCGAGCTGGTCGCGGACCGGGCGGCCGGTCGTTCCGAGCATCTCCTGCACGTCAGCCGGCAGGTCGTCCTTGTGGCGGACCATCGCGATCGGCGGAACGTCCCAGACCATGGGCGAGAACACGACCCGCAAACCGATCTCGCGGTAGGCGTCGATGACCACGTCCGTATTGGCATCGTCGAGTGGGACCAGCCCCAGCATGTCCTGCACGCAGGTGATACCGCAGCGGATCGATTCCAGCGCGCCGACCAGCGTGCGCGCCCTCACCTCCTCGCGGCTGCGGTTGGCGCCCAGCGGCAAGGTGTAGAGCAGCCACATCTCCAGCGGCAGTTCCTCAAACAGGCCGCGGCAGAGCGTGTCGTGAGAATGGTAGTGCGCATTGATGAGACCGGGGATGACCAGCTTGCCGCGCGCGTCGATCACTTCCGCATCGTCGGCCGCCAAGTCCTTACCGACGGCAGACGATGTCGCCCCCTTCGATGAGGATGTCGCAAGCCTTTGGCTTATGAACGTCGCCGTCGTGATCGTAGACCGCGCCGCCGCGCACCAGCAATTTTTTTGACGACATATTCCTGCCGATCTTCAGCCCACCGTCTTCATGGCGCGGATGCACGTAGTCCTTGAAGTCGGCGAAGCCCTTCCAGGCCGGCTCGACCGGCTCGCAATCGGTGCGCGGCGCATAGTTTGACGGCTCGACGAGTTGCATGGTCGGAATGTAGCGCGGGCAGTTGGGGAAAATCGCGCGCGCGGTCACTCGTACGATCAGTTGCGCCCCAATCGTCGTAGCCAGCAACGGATCGTCGCGCCGCACAACCGCTGAGCCATTGATACGCAGCCGCTTCGGTTTGTCGTGCAATGCGACGAATAACAGGCCGACATTCGGATTGACCGCTACATTGCCGAGGCTCTTGAACATGCCGTTGCCGTCATAATCGGGAAACGCGAGCTCGGATGGGCCGGTCACGCGAACGAAACCCGGCACGCCACCTTTGAACGAGCAATCAGGACGGCCGTCGGCGTCGGCTGTCGCGATGAAGAAATAGACCGCGCCCTCGATGAAGGCCTTATCGTCGTCGGTAAAGACCGTGCGCGTCAATTTCTCTTCCAGGCGATCCGCAATACGCCGGCTCTCAAATTCATCCTGCAAGCGCCGATTGCCATCGTGATACATGATCGTCATGACCATCTCCGTATCTCAGGACGCTTTTGCCGGCAGCTGCGCGCCCTTCTCGGCGAGCGCGTCCTCCAGGTCCTTGATCCAGGGGATTTGCTCGCCGCGCGCGGCGCGGGTCTCGCGGATAAGCCGCAGGTTCCGCTCTGTGGTTTCAAGATGCCAGTTGAACTGCGCTTTGGTCAGGGCGATCTCGGCCTGCTCCATGGCGCCGTTCTCGTCGCGCGCCAGCACTGCAAGCTCCATCAGCGTCGCGAAATCCCAGTAGTCTCCATTTGCCTTGGCCTTCTGCGCCGCCGAGAACCGCACCACCGGCAGGATCTCGGCCTGGATCGGCGGCGGCGTATCCATCAGTTCCATCAGCGTGACCGCATTGACGCCCGGATAGGCGTCGCGCCAGTCCGCCTGAAAGCCGGCGAGATAGGTCTCGGCTGCGAGCTTGAGCAGACCACGAACCTGGAGCGCGCCGGCCCCGGACTTCTTCGCGGCGTCCCACTGATCCTTGTAGACGCGACCCAGCAAGCCATTGGTCTCGCTCGACGGGCCGAACTCGTCGATCACCGCCTTGAGCACGCCGGTCGCTTCCTGCGCCCTGCCCTCGCGGTTGAGTGCAAAGCCGTATTGCTCGCGCACAATGCGGGCACGCTGGAGCGGCTCCGGCATGCGCTGGTAGAGCTCGATCATCTCCTTGTGCGCCTTCACGTCGCGCAGCGTCAGGAACATGTCGATGACCACGCCGGTCTCAATGTCATGCAGGTTCTTGAACGCGGGATCGGCGACCGCCTCCTTGACCGCCTGCTCGCCCTGCTGGAGTGCCTCCGCCAGACGCTCCTTGTATTTCTTCGCGTAGTTGAAGCGGTCGCGGAACGTGTCGGTCTTGGTGTGATCGACCTCGTTACGCGGCATGTAGTCGAGCAGCTGGAACAGCGGGCTGTCGTCGTGAGGATTCTCCTTCGCGGCGCTGAGCTGCTTCGAAATCGCGGCAACGCAGGCGGCCGGGTCGGACGGCACCCCCTGCTCGTTGGTCTGGTAGGGAATCCCGCGCAACAGCGCGATGTCGAACGGCAGGACCGTTCCCGCGGCGAACAGGATCACCGTCGAGCGCGGCCGCATCGCGTGACGGATGCCGAGTTCGTAATAGACGTTGGGATTGGCGCCGGTGATATCGGCGACCGCGTAGTTGCAGAGCATCAGCCGCTCGAACATCGGCTTGTGGATGGCGCCGCCGATCTTCTCCTCGTCCGCACGGATCGGATCGAGCTCGGCCGCGCTCACGGCCGGGGCGATGATCTGCTGGTAGACGGCGTCAAAATCCGTGACACGCCCGGCCGCGTCAGTTTTGCGGCCGAATGGCATCAGGACGAAGCAAAGCGGCTGCGCCGCCTTCAAGTCCTCGTCGCCTTGTTTCATTGCAATCCAATCTGCCGCCCGCCTGTCCACATTCGCCGGCCTGGCCTGCTTGGCCATCGCCGCGGCGAATGCGAGAGTGTATGGGTTCGACATTCACCAAGACAAGCCGCCCGGGGGATTCCATGCCTGCGAAGAAAAAGCCCGCCAAGAAAATGGCCAAAAAGAAATCAGCCGCCCAAATGGGGCCGGTCCGCCTTCCGGCCATCGCTGAAGACCGGTTGACCCCCGAGCAGCGCTCGCTGATGAGCGCAATAGCGTCCGGTCCGCGCGGCACCTTCAAGATGAGCGGACCGTTCTTTTGCTATCTGCACGCCCCGGCCTTCGGTGAGCTGGCGCAAAAGCTCGGCGCCTATTGCCGCTTCGGCACCTCGATCGCGCCGCGATTGACCGAATTCGCGATCCTCACCACCGCGCATCTGTGGAAGGCGCATTACGAATGGGCCGCGCACGAGCCGCAGGCCCTGAAAGCCGGCGTGAAGCCCGCCACCATTCAGGCACTGCGTGCCGGCCGCGAGCCGTCATCGGCGCCCAAGGACGAGCGCGCGATCTATGCCTTCATCAAGGAGGTGTATGCGACGCGGCGTGCGAGCGACCGCGCTTACAAGGCTGTGCACGCCACCCTGGGCGACGCCGGCATGGTCGAACTGGTCGGCCTGCTCGGCTACTACGCCATGGTCGCGATGACGCTCAATGTGTTCCGCATGCCGGTGCCGGAGGGAACGCCGCTGCCGTTCAAGGAGCCTGCCAGCTAACTTTCCAGCGCCGATGGCGAATGCGGCCGCTGGCTTACCAACTTACCAATATGCAGACCGCTTGGGCTTAGTAGGGCGAAAAGTTTCGCCTGGACCGATACTCGACGCACCAGGCGTGCGTTCCCACTTTCCGGAGGTGGGTCTCTACGCGTGCAAGAGCGGTGAGCACCAATCTCCCGTCTTCCCTCTGCAAGGTGTCGAAACCGGATCGGAACCTATCGATCCACCGCTGCGCCCTTTCCACCTCGTCGGGAATATCGCAGTTCTTTTCGGCGACGTGGGCGGTCGCAAGCGAGTATGCAAAAGTTTGTCGTGCCGAATCTGTGTCGGCCCGGGTCGGCGCAGCAGACAGGGCGAAGGCCACTCCAAGCAATAAGCTGAGGCGCATCCTTCCTATCTAGCTTCCACACATAGCTCAGGAAATAGGCGTTGCGCTCTGGTGGTTAATCCAATTCCACCGCCGCTTGGTTAATCTCGTTGTGCCGAAGGACCGTTGTCAAAAAGCAGCCCCGCCATGATACGCAAGCGGGGCTGCTATTAGTAGGCTTACAAGCGTAATGCCGACGGGACGAGCCCGGGGCGTAGCAATGCAACCATGGGAGTTATGGAACAGCAATAAGCCAGCAAGCGAAAAGTCATCCGGTTCTGCACCGAGAGGTATTCAGTTACTGAAATTGGCAAAACACCGACGGCTGGAGCCTGCCGATTTTTGATTTGAGCGTTGCGCGCCTCGGAGATGCAAGCCGCTGGCGCCGCGTCACATTGGACCAATCAGGCCGCTAACAGATCTCGATCGAGACGGGCTTCAGCAAGCAGCTTCGCCAGATGATTTCGTGCGTAGAACATTCGCGTCTTCACAGTGTTGCGCGGAACTTGAATGATCTCCGCAACCTCATCGACCGCCTTGTCGTGGTAGTAGACAAGATCGATGATTTCGCGATGCGCCGGTGACAATTTTTCCAAGCATCGAAACAGCAACGAGCTGGTCTGCCTCTTACCCATCACAGTCTCAGGATCGTCCGCGCCGTCCTCAATTGTCTCACATACTTCGTCGTCCAACGGATCAAGTGGTCGACGGCGTCCCATCGCGAGCGCCTTGAAGCGGGTGATCGCCAACAGCCAAGTCGACACCTGGGAACGGCCCTCGAACCCTCCGGCTTTGCGCCAAACGTCGAGAAACACCTCATTCACCACGTCTTCCGCTACGCTCTCATCCGAGACAATACGCATTGCGAAGCGGAAGATGCGAACACTGTGCCGCGCATAGAGCAGTCGCATTGCATTCCGGTCGCCGCCAGAGATTGCCTTGATCAACTCGTCATCAGACGAGTGAATCTGAGTGGTTTGAGTGATCATTTGTAATCCCCTTAATTGACGCCCGTGGACGTATGGATAGCGTGCGGGAGTACCGGCGACCTGTGACGTAGCTCACAGGGGACGCCAAAATTCTTGTGAACCCACTGGATTGGGGGGGCCGGATGAGAGACTGGGGGTCACGCGGGGCAACCTTCGCCCCCCGTTTTGCCTGACGGCACAGTGGGTTAGGACGTAGCGGCGTCCCCGCAGCTCAATTTCCAAAGCTATTGCAACGGCCGTCGGCGTCGGCTCGGGGAGCCCGCGTTGAGGTCATCATCACGGCTTAGTGGTGCTGGATCACGGCCTATTGGTGCTGGTGGCCGCCCTGCCCGCCCGCACGCGCACCGACGTCCTGCACGGCGAACTCGATCGCGACCGGGCCGGCCTTTTCGAACACCAGCGTGCCCTTCACCGTCTGTCCCTTGGTCAGCGGCTGCTTGAGACCCATGAACATGACGTGCATGCCGCCGGGCTTGAGCTCAACGGTCTCGCCCGGCTTGATCTCGAGGCCGGTGACCTGCCGCATCTTGGCGACGCCGTTTTCCATGATCGTGGTGTGAACCTCGAAGCGCGCCGCGGGCGCGACCGAGCCGCCGATCAGGCGGTCGGATTCGGTGCCCTTGTTGGTGATGGTCAGATATCCACCGCCGACCGTCGCACCCTTCGGGGTCGCACGCGCCCAGGGATTGCCAATCTGAATACCGCCTGCGGAATAGGTCTCGGCCGCCGCAATGCCGCCGACCAGAAGAACCGCCGCGCCCAAAAACCCAGCGCGCAAAATCGCTGCCATGCGTCTCATGGAAGGCAATCTAAGCATGATCCCGCAAAGTGGGAACCGGTTTTCGGAAAAAGATCATGCTCAAAAAAGACGGCGCGGGAGTGCGAGCGCCCAGCCCGACGCCGGCTATTGCAACCGAGGTCGCCGCGCCGCGCGCGGCAGCGCGTTCACCTGCACCAACTCGGGAAGCTGCACGGTCCGCGCGCGGTAGCGGGCAGCGACGGTCGGCCGGCCCCGCCAGCGCGGATGCGCCGCTGACGGTTCGCCAGACCCCTGCGACCGCTCGCGGAACGTGAACACCTGATAGCGCATGAACGCCAGCGCCACGATCAAGCCGAGGAGGAACGGCCAGGTCCACAAGCCGACGCGATCATCGAGCGCATCGCCGAAAACGATCACGAGATAGAGCATCAGCGGCAAATAGAGCGCCGACGAGAACAGGCTGGCCAGCGCCACCCGCGTCCACGCCACGCGCGTCCAGCCGCACGCGATCATGATCACGAATACCGCACCGGGCACCAAACGGCCGAGCGCCGCAAGACCGAACAGATTGCGCTGCAGGGTTCCACCGAAATTCGCGACCCGATCGTTCACGGCGATTCGGCTCAACCACGGCACACGGCGAGCACCCAAACCGATGCCGTACAAAGCCAGATCGCTCGCCACCATGCCGAAATAGATCGTGCCGACCACGATGCCGACCGGCATCAGCTGATTCACGACCAAGTATCCGCCGAGGACAATCGCAATGTCCTCGTGCGCCGCAGGCAGCACCAGCAATGATAGGAACTTCGCCAACCACGAATAATCGATGTCGGCGACGTAGAATAGCTCAAGCAGACGGTGGCTCACGCGCCCACCTCGGGTTCGACGTTTCCTCGCACCGGCGACCACGCACCGGCACTTATTGCGGCCTTTTGCGGCCGACTTGTTTCCGCCCGAAGGCGGCCTTTAGACCGATCAGTAGTTAGACCGATCAGTAGCACCACCGGGTGCCGCGAACGGCAAATCAGTATCCCGGCAAATAACTCATAACGGATTTTGACCTATTCCAGCCCCCCGGACAAGAATCTTGTACGTAAATCTACGCTGCCTTGGTTAGTTCCGGCGTATACCGCTATCTGTGATGGCATCCACCGCGCAAATCTCAATCAAAGGTTGTAAATTTGCCCCTCGCGCAATCGTGCTAGACTCGCCGCAAAGTCAAGTCATCCTGGAAAGCCAAGTCACATCGAATGGAATTCCGTCCGGATCGCCCGATGGCAGATCGACCAATGACGACCAATGACGACGGTCGCGTGATCCGCTTCCGGCCACGTGGCGCCTCGCCGAGCGGCTGGCGCTGGCCGCGGCAGCGGTCACGTTTCGGCGACACGCCGGTTGCGAACCTAGCCAAGTACGAAAGCACGAAGGGCGAGGACGACTATCGCCATCGCATGACGATGAACGCCCTCGCCCTGGTGGCCACGACCATTCTGGTGACCGTCGGCGTCTGGCTGGCTGTCAGCATCGCGGACATGCAGAAGAAACAAGATTGCTATCTGCAAGGCGGACGCAACTGCAATCAACTCACGATCCCGCAGACGGAACGTTGACCCGTCTGCCGGCACCTCGTTTGTTGTTGTTTTTAGAGACGGCTGAGGGTGACCGGCGCGAGGCCGAAGCCCATGCCGATCGCACTGGCGCCGGCCATTGTGAGATCGATAACCCGCCCCCGAACGAACGGCCCCCGATCGGTAATCGTTACGACCACAGACCGACCGTTGCGCTTGTTGGTGACGCGAACCTGCGTCCCGAATGGCAGCGTACGATGAGCCGCAGTGAGCGCCCCATCGTTGAGCCGCTTGCCGCTCGCAGTCTTGGTACCTTGCTTGGTGGAATAGACGGACGCGATCCCCGATTGAGTTTGTGCGTTAGAGTGAGAAGCAGTAGTCCCCACGAAAAGCGCCGTCGCGAATGTGACGGCAAGAATGAAGTTGTACTTCACTAAGCGACTCCTTGTTTTTCATGACAGGATTTTCTCGTTGTGGCCTTAGGGCCGGGCGCGCCATTGCTAGCCGATTGGGACCTCAGTGCGGCAGCAATGCTGTCATTTTGAGTTAATCTGACGGTCTCGTGTTCATTTTGATCGATTGTTGCGCGCAGAAGTGCTGAATGAGCAACTTGGTTTCAGAGGGAACCACGCGGGTTGCCCGGTTCCATACCCGCGCGTATCGTTCGGCGGGGGCGTGCGACGGCGCCTGAGGGAGGATTTGATGCGATCCGAGATTCGCTGGCTGCTATGCGCGGGCGTCGCCGCATCGATAGGATCCGCGACACCCTCTTCGCCGGCGAATGCGCAGGACTGCAAGAATCGCGGCCAG
The DNA here is from genome assembly GCA_963850705.1 of uncultured Alphaproteobacteria bacterium. Taxonomy (GTDB): domain Bacteria; phylum Pseudomonadota; class Alphaproteobacteria; order Rhizobiales; family Xanthobacteraceae; genus VAZQ01. The sequence continues at coordinate 39,228 of CAWKMR010000039.1, forward strand.
CTCGACACGCTCTATTGCGACGACAACAACGACCTCGTCGCCGATGCGCCCACCGATCCGCGCAAATGGAAAGACCCTGCGACGCTGGTATTTGCATATACGCCGGTCGAGGACCCCGCGGTCTATCTCAACGTGTTCCGGCCCTTCACCGAACATCTCGCGAAGTGCACCGCCAAGCGCGTGGTCTACTATCCGGTGCAGTCGAACTCGGCGCAGATCGAAGCAATGCGGTCCGGACGTCTGCACATCGCCGGCTTCTCAACGGGCCCGACCGGATTTGCCGTCAATCTCGCAGGCGCCGTTCCCTTCGCGATCAAGGGCACCGAGAAGGAACTGCAGGGATACAATCTGATCGCAATCGTGCGCGCATCAAGTCCATTCCAGAAGCTACCCGACCTCAAGGGCAAGCGCGTCGCGCACACATCGCCGTCGTCGAATTCCGGCAATCTCGCGCCGCGCGTGCTGTTTCCGCCGGAAGGACTGACTCCGGACGTCGACTACCGCCCGCTGATGTCGGGCGGGCACGACAAGTCGGCGCTCGGCGTCGCCTCCGGCGACTACGACATGGCGCCGGTCGCATCCGACGTCTACACCCGGATGGTCACGCGCGGCACGATCAAGGGTCAGGACATCCGCATCATCTACCGGAGCCCGCTGTTCCCGACCTCGTCGTTCACCTATGCGCACGACCTCAAGCCCGATCTCGCCGCCAAGATCACGGAATGCTTCTTCAACTTCCGCTTCACGCCGGAGATGATCAGGGAATTCGACGGCAACGACCGGTTCTTTCCCATCAACTATCTGGAGCACTGGAAGGTGGTAAGGGACATCGCGGAAGCGACCGGCACGCCTTTCAACAAGGCAGCTTACGAGGCCGAAGCGAAGCGTGAGGCTGAGGCCCGCGCCAAGGCCAAGCAGGCACCCAAGCAATAGTTTCGCCCGTGTGGCGGTTCAGAAGTCCGCATCATTCTCGCGGCGAGTCCGACATGCGGACTTCTGAACCAAGCCACACTGGATTCAAAAAGTTGCTAGTGTCCTTCAATTCCGAAGTTCGTGTAGGAGAGCGCTGCAAAATGGTACGAACTTCGGAATCAGGACACTAGGGCGTGACCCCATGAGTGTATTGGCAGCGGCCACGCCGGCGCCCGATGCCCACAAGCGGGAGCGGTCGCTCATCATCAACAAGCTCCGGAAGGAGTACCGCGCCGGGCAACCGGTGCTGCGCGACGTCTCGCTTGAAATCGAAGGCCGTGGACTGACGGCGATCATCGGACCGTCGGGCACCGGCAAATCAACGCTGATCCGCTGCATCAACCGGCTGGTCGAACCGACGTCGGGTGAAATCCTGTTCCGGGGTCAGGACATCGTCCAGCTCTCCGGTCCCGAATTACGCGCCATGCGGCGCCACATCGGTATGATCTTCCAGGAATACAATCTGGTCGAACGCTTGTCGGTCATCGAGAACGTGCTGTGCGGCCGGCTGGGCTATGTGCCGGTGTGGCGCGCGTGGTTGCGCAAATTTCCGGCCGTCGACATCGAGCACGCCTTCCAACTCCTTGATGCGGTCGGCCTCGCCGATTTTGCAAATCAGCGCGCCGACCAGTTGTCCGGCGGCCAGCGCCAGCGCGTCGGTATCGCGCGGGCGCTGATGCAGGAGCCCGATCTCGTGCTTGCCGACGAGCCGACCTCGTCGCTCGATCCCAAGACCTCGGTCGAGATCATGGAGCTGATTGCGAGCCGCGCGGCGGAGCGCAACATTCCGGCGATCGTCAACATGCACAATGTGGAACTCGCCCGCCGCTTCGCCGACCGTATCGTCGGCATGTCAAAGGGCTCGATCGTATTCGACGGACCGCCGCAGGCGTTGAAGGATACCCACCTGCTCGAAATCTACGGCGGCGAAGGGTGGCTGGAATGAGCGATGCCGCCCTGCCCACCGCACGGCCGCGTGTCGCCTTCCCGCCGAACTGGCCGGTGCGCATCGGCTGGATCGTGCTGGCACTGTACGTGGTCTATGCCAGCACCATTCTCGACATAACCTGGGATCGTTTCGTCAGCGGCCTCGATCACGGTGCGAAATTCCTGTCGCGGATGTTTCCACCTGCTTTCGCACAGGACAAGCTGGCACTGCTTTACATCGGAATGACCGAAAGCCTGCAGATCGCAATCATCGCAACGGTCGTCGGCGTCCTGCTGTCGCTTCCGCTCGGCCTTGCGGCCGCGCGCAATCTCGCGCCGCGACCGCTCGCCTGGGCGGCGCGTGCGCTGATCGCGCTGTTCCGCAGCCTGCATCCCCTCATCGTGGCGATCCTGTTCGTCAAGGCGGTCGGCTTCGGCGCGCTCGCCGGCATTCTCGCCCTGATCGTCGCCTCGCTCGGCTTCCTCTCGAAGCTGGTCGCGGAATCGGTCGAGGAAATGTCGATGAAGCCGGTGGAGGCCGTTCGCGCCACCGGCTCGCCGTTCCTCTCCGTGATCATCATGGGCGTGATGCCGCAGGTGATCGCGCGTTTCATCGGATTTTCCGCCTATCAGCTCGATTCCAACCTGCGCAATTCCGCACTGGTCGGCATCGTCGGCGGCGGCGGCATCGGCGCGACGCTGATGACCGCGTTCCAGCGCTTCGACTACGACTTCGTGCTCACGATCGTGCTGGCCATCATCGCCATCGTCATGGTCGGTGAAATCGTGTCGGGCTGGATGCGCAGGATGTTCCAATGACGACCGCCGACGTTGCCGGACGGCCGCGCCAGTGGCAGCGCTTCTCGCTGCCGGAGCGCATCATGCGCTCCGCGTTCTACCTGCTGGTCTTCATCGCGGTGGTCTGGTCGCTGCGCACCATCGAGATCATTCCCGAGTTCCTGTACGACGCGCCACTACAGACCGTCGATCTGTTCGTGCGCATGTGGCCGATCGACTGGAGCTGGTATCCGAAGGTCGTCCACGCCGCGCTGATGGAAACCCTGCATACGGCGACGCTGGGAACCATTCTCGCCGTCGCTCTGGCGGGTCCGGTCTCGCTCATGGTGGCGCGCAACATCACCCGATCGATCGTCCTCAACACCATCGGCCGCTTCATTCTGGTCGCCACCCGCTCGGTCCACGCCATGGTGTGGGCGCTGTTCTTCGTGGCGCTGTTCGGCCCAGGCGCGCTCGCAGGCATGCTCGCGATCGCGGTGCACTCCATCGGCTTTACCGGCAAGTTTCTCTCCGAAGCAATCGAGGAGGCGAAGCCCGGGCCGATCGAGGCGCTCGTCGCCACCGGCGCGTCGCCGCTGGCGATCCTGATCAAGGGTTATTGGCCGCAGGTGAAGCCCGCCTTTCTCGCCATCGCAACGTTCCGTTGGGACATCAATGTGCGCGAGTCCGCCGTGCTTGGTCTCGTGGGCGGCGGCGGCCTCGGCATGGCGCTCGATAGCGCGCTCAACAATCTCTACTGGGACCAGGTCGGGCTGGTGCTGGTCGTCATCTTTGCGGTCGTGATCGTCACCGAGATCGCGACCGGCTGGATCAGAAGCCGCATCATCTGATGCGGGATTCCGTCACTTGAGCTGATCAGCGACTTTCGCGATGCCGGCCCTGGCGCACCCTTCCTCCTTCTCCTGGCCGCCGACCGCGCCGCTCAGCCCGATGGCGCCGATGGTCTCGTCGCCGACCATGATCGGAAGACCGCCGCCGAGCGGAATGACGTCGGTCAGCATCCGCTGCCCTGCATTGGTGGTTTCGGTCCGCTTCGCCCAGGCCGCCGACGGCATCCGGAACGTACGCGCGGTGTAGGCCTTGCGGCGCGCGAGCTCCAAATTGTGCGGCGATCCGCCGTCGCCCTGCATGAGCACCTTGATGCGGCCGGCGCGATCGACGACCGCGACCGACGTGATGGCGCCGCATTCCGCGGACGCCGTCGTCGCAATCGCCAGAGCCATGGCGAGAGATACGTCACGCTGCATCAGAACCTGCGCGTCGGAATTGCTGGAAAACATGCACGCCGTCACGAGCACGGCGCCAAAGCCTGGCCGAATCCGCATGATCAGTCCTCCCCAAATTTGCGACCTTTGGTTTTCGACTTGCCGGTCGCATGGCATTTCGCCGTGATATGATAGTACCGTTGGAAAATATTTCCCATGTGGCTGCTGCCGTGATCGGAATGGCTGCTGAGCGCGCCGCTCGCACGTGGGATGCCGTCAATCGAGGCAATACAGCGGCTTTCGACCCTGACACCGCGGCGGCATTGAACTCATAGCCCCCGTTCGGTATACGGTTTCGGCCGCCGGGCAGATCGGGCGCCGGGCGGACCGTCCCGCATCTGGACAACCTCTGGCGACGAAAAAACGCCTTACGAATCATGGGCTTGTAGATGTCAGCAACGTATGAGACGGTCGCCAATATCATTTCGGAAACGTGCGACATCCCGCGTGAGAAGATCACGCCGGCAAGTCACGCGATCAACGACCTTGGAATCGACAGTCTCGACTTTCTGGACATCGCGTTCGCGATCGACAAGACGTTCGGAATCAAGATGCCGCTCGAGCAGTGGACCCAGGAGGTCAACGAAGGCCGCGCGACCACCGACCAGTATTTTGTGCTGGAGAATTTGAGTACGCGCATCGACGAGCTCGTCGCTGCCCGGAAGGCATGACCCTAGTGTGGCGGGTCAGAAGTCCGCATCACGCTCGCAGCGAGTCCGACATGCGGACTTCTGAACCAAAGCCACACTAGATCCAAAGGATTGCTAGTGTCCTTCGATTCCGAAGTTCGTATAGGAGGCCGCTGCGAAATGGTGCGAACTTCGGAATCTGGACACTAGTGCCTCATGCAGATCGAGTATTTCAGGCTCATCGACCGGATCATCGCACTCGATCTTGCGGCAAAGACAATCCAGGTCGAGGCCAATGTCCCGACTGAGTCCACGATCTTCGAAGGGCACTTTCCCGGCCATCCGCTGATGCCCGGCGTGTTGCTACTCGAAACGATGGCGCAGGCGTCGGGCTGGCTCGTGATCGGCGTCACCAAATTCACCTGCATGCCGTTCTTCGCAGCGGTCAAGGAAGCAAAGTTCCGCTCGTTCGTGACGCCGGGCATGGCGCTGACGGTCAACGCCGCGATCGAACACGAAGGGTCGGGCTTCGCCGTCACCCGCGCCGAGATCCGCGGCAAAGACAACAGCCAGGAAACCGGCAAAGAAACCGGCCAAGCCAAGCTGCTGTGCAACGCCGAGATCACCTTCCGTCTGGTTCCGTTCCCGAGCCCGCATTTCCGCGACAGCATGGAAAAGGTCGCAGCCGCCATCTCGTTTCCGATGGAGTTGGCCGCCAATGGCTGACGCGGCCCGCGAGACGTGGATCACCGGCATCGGCATCGTCTCCTGCCTCGGCGAGGGAGCCGATGCGCATTGGCAGCGGCTCAACGAACCGCCGCGCGCGCCCGACACGGAAACGTTCGCGCCCTATTCTGTCCACCGCCTCGCGCCGATCGAGCTCGACAAGCAGATTCCGAAGAAGGGCGACCAACGCCAGATGGAGCCGTGGCAACGCACGGGCACCTATGCGGCGGGCCTTGCGCTCGATAGCGCCGGCGCCAAGGGCAATGCCGAGCTGCTCGGACGCATGGACATGATCGTAGCCGCCGGCGGCGGTGAGCGCGATGAGGCGGTCGACACGGCAATCCTCACCGGGCTCGGCAAGGCGGCCGACAAGGGAGCATTCCTCAACGAGCGCCTGATGAGCGACCTGCGGCCGACATTGTTCCTGGCGCAGCTCTCGAATCTCCTCGCCGGCAACATTTCGATCGTGCACGGCGTCACCGGCATGTCGCGGACATTCATGGGTGAGGAAGCGGCGGGAACGGACGCTGTGCGCATCGCCCTGTCACGCATCCAGTCCGGACAGAGCGATATCTGTCTCGTCGGCGGTGCCTTCAACGGCGAGCGCAAGGACATGCTGCTGCTGTTCGGCTCCGGCGGCTTCATCCTGAAAGGCCCGTTTGCGCCGGTCTGGGAGCGCGCTACGCAGGGCGGCGGCATGGCATTGGGGTCGCTTGGGGCATTCCTCGTGCTGGAATCGCGCGAGCATGCAGAGGCGCGTAACGCGAAACCGCTGGCGCGCCTCTCAAGCGTGCAATCCGACCGCACCAACCGGCAGCCCGGCGCGGTCGCGACCGCGCTTGGCCGGATGTGGAAGACGATCTCTTCGCGCCTCGTCTCCGGCCGCGTCGCGGTGATCTCGGGCGCGACCGGAGCCGAGCCCGCGACGGCCGAGGAGCGCGCATGGCTGACGACGGTTCCCGACATCCCGGTACGCGCCACCGGCACACATCTGGGCCATGGCGTCGAGCCGCAATTCGTCATGAATATTGCGCTTGCAACAGTGGCGCTGGGGCACGAAAAGTTGTTTGTGCCTGCGTCGTCCTCCGGTCCAGAAAAGGCCATGGAGAGTCCCCTCGCCCAGGTGGTCGTGACCGGCGTTGGCCATTGGCGCGGGGAAGGCATGGCGCTGGTCGAAGCGGCCTAGTGCCCCGTTTCCGAAGTTCGTGATGCACCCTCAGCACACTCTGACACGAACTTCGGAAACAAAGGGGCACTAGCAAATCTATGATTCCAGTGCCGCTTTTCGATTTGAAGTTCCTGGACGAATTTGCTGCAACTGCTGTAGGAACTTCAAATCGGCGGCACTGGAGAAGGAGATAGAGACATGGCATCCGCGCCCCGAACGCCTGTTGCTGTGACCGGGATCGGCGTCCTGACCTCGCTTGGCATCGGCAAGGCTGACAATTGGAGCAAGCTGACCGCCGGGCAGTCGGGCATCCGCACGATCCGCCGCTTTCCGACCGATGGTCTCAAGACCACAGATGGCCGGAACGGTTGACTTCATCCCGGTCGAGCCGTTCTGCTCGACCGATCTCGGCGAGCGCATGGCCGACATCGTCGCCGAGGAAGCGATCGCCGAGTCCGGAATTGGCTCCCACGGGGATTTTCCGGGACCGCTGTTCGTTGCCGTCGCGCCGGTGGAGATCGAATGGCCGCACCGCGAAGCGATTGCGGCGACGTCTGGCGCCAACGATGCGGTGACCTACGATGATCTGCTGCGCGCAGCGGCCAGCGGCCGATTTCGTAGCATTCATCAGCGCTGCATGATGCTCTCGGTCAGCGATCATTTGGCGGAGCGATTCGGCACCAAGGGCTCTCCGATCTCGCTGTCGACGGCATGCGCATCCGGCGCAAGCGCCATTCAACTCGGCGTCGAGGCGATCCGCCGCGGCGAAACCGACGCCGCGCTTTGCGTTGCGACCGACGGCTCGGTCAATCCCGAGGCGCTCATCCGGTTCTCGCTGCTCTCGGCGCTGTCGACCGCCAATGATCCGCCGGAGCGCGCCGCCAAGCCGTTCTCGAAAAATCGCGACGGTTTCGTGATGGCCGAGGGCGCTGGCGCGCTCGTGCTCGAAAGCCTTGAACACGCGAAAGCACGCGGGGCCAAGATCCTCGGCGTCATCGAAGGCTGCGGCGAGATGGCAGATTCGTTCCATCGCACCCGTTCGAGCCCCGACGGCAAGCCGATCATCGGCTGCATCCGCAACGCCATTGCCGACGCCGGGCTCACGCCCGACGACATCGACTACATCAATCCGCACGGCACCGGCACGCCGGAAAACGACAAGATGGAATCCATGGGCGTGTCCGCCGTGTTCGGCGAGCGCGCCAAGAGCATTCCGATGTCGTCCAACAAATCAATGATCGGACATACGCTCTCGGCCGCAGGCGCGGTCGAAGCGGTATTCACGCTGATGGCGCTTGAGCACCAGCGCATTCCGCCGACCATCAACTATCAAATACCGGACCCGGCGATTCCGCTCGATGTGGTTCCGAACACGGCGCGGGACGCGAAGGTGCGCCACGCGATTTCGAACTCTTTCGGGTTCGGCGGCCAGAACGTCTCGCTGGTCATGGCCCGCGAGCCGGCGTGACCGGGCGGCCTCCTCTGATGCGCGCCCTCACGCTCGTTTCCGACCGCAAGCTCGAACTGCGAGATGTCTCGCCTCCCCCGCCGCCCGCGACCGGCGAGGTGCAAGTACGGGTCAAAGCGGTGGCGCTCAACCACATCGACGTCTGGGGCTGGCGCGGCATGGCCTTCGCCAAGCGCCAACTGCCGCTGGTCGTCGGGGCGGAGGCCGCCGGCGAAATCGCAGCAGTCGGGCCGGGCACCACATCGTTCAAGCCCGGCGATCCGGTGGTGATGTATGGCGCGATCACCTGCGGTCACTGCAAAGCCTGCCGCGAAGGCCGCGACAATCTTTGTGAGAATGTCAGCGGCATCATGGGCTTCCACGTCGACGGGTTTGCCCGCGAGTTGGTCACCATGCCGGAGCGTCTGGTGATTCCGGCTCCCCGGGGCGTCGCCTTCCGCGACGCCGCCTGTGCACCGATCGCGTTTTCGACCGTGCAGCACATGCTGTTCGACAATGCCAGGCTGGAGCCAGGCGAGACCGTGCTCGTCCACGCCGGCGGCTCCGGCATCGGCACCGCCGCGATCAAGATGGCCAAGGCGATCGGATGCACCGTCATCACGACGGTCGGCGACGACGCCAAGGCGGAGAAGGCGCGCGCGCTCGGCGCCGATCACGTCATCAACTATCGCACCGATCGCTTCGAGGGCGCCGTTCGCAAGCTCACCGCCAAAAAGGGCGTCGACGTCGTCTTCGAGCATGTCGGCGCGGATACCTTCAACGGCTCGCTGCTGTGCCTGAAGCGCGGTGGCCGGCTCGTGACCTGCGGCGCGACCTCGGGTCCATCGACAACCTTAAACCTGATGCAGCTGTTTCAGCAGCAATACCGCATCATCGGCTCGTTCGGCGCCTCCATGCGCAACATCCGCGAAAGCCTGGACAAGATGGCCTCCGGCATGCTTCCCGTCATCGACACCGAGGTGACGATCGAAAACTTCGAACAGGGCCTGGCGCGCCTTGAAAGCCGGCAGGTGTTCGGAAAAATCGTGGTTACGCTTTGAGTAGCTCAAGCCGCCCGCCGAGGCGCACTCTCAAGCAGCACGGAGTCCGGGCGCTCTTCCGCCTGCGCCGGATCTTCAATGCCGGAATCGGCCGGATCGCGGTCGTCTCCCTGCGCCTGTTGCGCCACACCGACCGCAAGCGCGCGGCGAATGGCCTTGCCGCACTCATGCGCAGGATCGGTCCGTGGCTTTCCGAGCATCGCGTCGCGCGCGCCAACCTCGTCGCTGCCTTTCCCGAGAAATCACCGCAGGAGATCGAAACGATCCTGTCCGGCTCCTGGGACAATCTCGGCCGCGTCGTGGCTGAATTCCTGCATCTCGATCGGATCACGATCCTCGATCCGGACAAGCCGGCCGACGCCGACGTCATCTATGATCCGGTTGGGTTGGAGCGGCTGCACACGCGTACGAGCCCCCGGGCCGCGACTCTTCTTCGGTACGCACCTCGGCAACTGGGAGCTGCCCGCACGATTTGCCCGCTACTACGACGTCGACACCACGATCCTCTTTCGTCCGCCCAACATCCGCGCAGTCGCCAACGCCGTCGTCGAATTGCGGGCGGGCTGCATGGGCACGCTGGTGGCATCCGGCTTCGACGCCCCGATCCGGCTGGCGCGCGCGCTCGAACGCGGCGGCAAGGCCGCCATGCTGGTCGACCAGCACGATTCCCGCGGCGTGGAGGTGACCTTCTTCGGTCGCCCCTGCAAGGCATCGCCGCTCCTGGCGCAACTTGCCCGCCATTTCGATTGCCCCATCCATGGCGCGCGCGTGGTCCGCCTGGCCGACCGCAACAAATTCTGGGGCGAGATCACCGATCCGATCACGCCGGTGCGCGACGCCGACGGCAAGATCGACATCGCCGGCACCACTCAGGCGATCGCCACCGTCGTCGAATCCTGGGTGCGCGAGCACCCGGATCAGTGGCTGTGGCAGCACCGCCGCTGGCGGTGATCCGCCCTTATTGCCCGGTTTTGATGCGCGTCCAAAGGCGATTGAGAATTCGCACCGTCGCCGCGTCATGGGCGTTGACGGTGTAGAGCCGGCTCATCATCGCAGCATCAGGATAGATGGTCCGGTCGTTCAGGATTTCCTTGTCGATGAATTTCTGGCTCGCCAGATTGCCATTGGCATAGGAGATGAAGTTCGAATTGCGGGCGGCGACTTCGGGCGTCTGCAGGAAATTGATGAACTCGTGCGCCTCCGCCACGTTTCTTGCATCGCGCGGGATCGCGAGGTTGTCGAACCAGAGCTGCGCGCCCTCGTTTGGAATGGCGATACGCGATCTCGATGCCGTTCTTCGCCTCCGCGGCGCGCTTTTGCGCCTGCTTCACGTCGCCTGAAAAGCCCACGGCAAAGCAAATCTCACCGGTGGCGAGCGCGTTGAGATACTCGGACGAGTGAAACTTGCGCACCAGCGGCCGGATCGACATCACCAGGTCGGCGGCCTTCTGAAGCTCCGGCTCGCGGGTGGAATTGGGATCGAGGCCAAGGTGGCGCAACGCCGCCGGCAGGATGTCGTCGGCGGAATCCAGCATGTGGATGCCGCAATCCTTGAAGCGCGCGAGGTTCTCCGGCTTGAAGACGATGTCCCAGCTATCGATCTTGGCGTCGGGCCCGAGCACTTCGCGCGCCTTGGCGACGTTGTATCCGATGCCGGTCGTGCCCCACATGTAGTTCACGGCAAGACGTTGCCGGGATCATATTGGGCGAGGCGCTGCGAGACCTCCGGCCAGAGATGCACCAGATTCGGCAGCTTCGACTTGTCGAGTGGCTGGAAGATCTTCGCCTTGATCTGCCGCTGGAGGAAATACCCGGTCGGCGCGACGACGTCGTAGCCGGAACGCCCGGCAAGCAGCTTCGCCTCGAGCATGTCGTTGGTATCGAAGGTGTCGTAGCGGACCTTGATGCCGGTGCTCTTGGTGAACTCCTCAAGCACCGCCGGATCGACATAGTCGGACCAGTTGTAGACGTTGAGAACGCGCTGGCCCTTTTCTGGCCCTTCTGCTGTGCGATGGACGGAGCGGCAGCCAGCACGATCGCAACGGCAAGCGATGCAAGGGCGAAAAACGCTCGGCGCATGGAAGTCCCTTTCAAAGAGCCGGCGGCATGGACAAGGTCGCTCCGCCAAGAGCTGCTGTCTGGACAAGAGCTGCTGTCTGGATATGTCGTGGCAGCGAGCATGGCAACGACGTCGCGATGGCTAGCTTTCGGTCGGCAGGCCCGCGGCCTTCCAGGCCAGGATGCCCCCCGCCAGGTGCGCCGCATAGGGATAGCCGCGTTCCTGCGCCGCCAACGACGCGGTCACCGACCGGCGGCCGGACCGGCAGGCAAATACGACCTGCTTTCCTTGCGGGTCGGGAATGGCGGCCGGGTCGAAGCTCGACAGCGGTACCACGACGGCATCCGGGTAGCGCTCGACGTCGACCTCGTTCGGCTCGCGGACATCGACCAGAAGCATGCGCCCCTCGGTGAGACCGCGCGCCACCTCCTCCACGGTCAGATTGGCGACTCTGGGATCGCCGCCCGGACGGATCGGACATATCGAACTCCTAAAATCACGGCCTGGCAAAGCCGCCCTTAGAACATCGGCTCATCGTAGACCGGCTTGCCGTCGAGCAACAGCCGTTTGATGGCGGCGCGCCCCGCCGGCGTCACCGCCGCCACCACCGACACCTTGCCCTCGTTGCGGGAGCGCTCGATCTCCCGGCCCTCGCCCTGCGGCACGAAATAGCGCTCGATGCCGTAACTGATCTGCAGCCGTTCGCAGAACAGGCGATGCGTCGAGCCGCAGACCGCCCCGTAGGTCACGCGGCCGCGGATCAACACCTCGTCGTCCGCGACCGGCACCGGCTGGGCATGAACCGACAACGCCTCATAGAATCCACTCGGCCTGCGCACGAGCTTGACGAAGACCGGCGTGCCGCGGCCCTCGCTCGGCGTGTCCTTGAGCGCGCCGGCCGGCAGGCTCGAGATCTCGTAGTTGAGCACGACATAGTCGCCGCGCAGGAAATCGCGCGGATCGACCGGGCGCGTCTGAAGCGTCACCTCGGCTCCCCTCACGCAGGACGCGGACGCGGTCGTAGACAATCAGGCCGATCAGGGTGACCTGGATTAGCGCCGCGAGCGCGTACAGGAGAATACGCGGTATCCACCCGATCAGCGTCGTCAACGTGTTCATCGGCGGCGCTCCCGGCCGATCAGGCGCCCGAGCAGGCTTGCCAGCGCCACGGCGACGAGACCGGACACCGCCAGGAACACCGCCCGACGCAGCAGCGAGCCCCGCACCGCCCAGGTAATGGCGGCAATAGTGGCGGCAAGCCCGAGCCAGCCCGCGGCGACCCGCGGGCGCACGTCATCGAGCATGCCCGACACCACCAGGCAAAGCATCGCGCTCAGCGCCAGCGCATAAGATAGCCACGGGTCTTCCGCCGCGGCTGTCGGAATCAGGCCCGACGCCACGATCAATGCCAGCGCAACGGATATGCCTGCGAGCGCCGGCCCGGCGCGGCCCGCGATGAAGGCAGCGGCGAAGGCCAACACCGGCGCCGCCACGGCCGTCGCAATGATCGGATAGAGCGGGCCTCCGCTCACAGGCCGGGGTATTTCAGCGATTGTGGCCGCCAGTCCGATGGCCAGGCCGAACGCACCGTAGGTCGAAAGCGTCAGCCCAAAGGCGCGCACGGACGCGCTGGTCCGCGTGGTCATCGCGAGCCCTGCACCGACCATCAGCGACACGATGGCGATGAAGGTGAAGGCCGGGCTGCCGATACGCGCCTCCGACACGCCGACAGCCGCGAGGACCGCTCCTGCCAGCGCCGCCACCGCCACCAGATGGCGCGCGGCCGTCGTATTCCATTGCAGCGCCAGCGCAGCACCGATCAGCCACAAGATGGCGAATTGCGGATGCACATCGGACATTTCGTCGACGCGCATGCCGCTCCAGATGCTTCCGGCCGCGAGCGCGACCGCAAGCGCGCTGTGCGATCCGGTCAATACCGCGGCGGCGAGCGCACCCGACGCCCACAGCAGCATGCCGCCGGCAAAATCCTCGCTGAGGTGGTACATCTGCCCGACCAGCGCGATCGCTGCGCCGAAGATGATCGAGCCAACGCCGACCGAGAGGTCGGCGAGATGGTCGCGCTCGGCGCGGTCGAGCACCGCGGCCACGCCGTAAGCTGCGACAATGCCGGCAAGCAGGATCGCAAAACGCAGCGGCCGGACAATCGCCGTCCAGTTCGCCGCGATGAAGGCAAGGAAGGCGGCCGCGATCAGGAGGCCGCCGACGATGGCGACCACAGTGGCGATGGTGATGCCTTCCGGCACCGGGCGCAGCGTCGCGCGGATGGCGTCCGCCGATTTCGGCGGCAGCAAGCCTTCGGCCTGCCACCGCGCCAGATCGGCCTCGAGCCGCTCACGATAGGCCCGTTCGGACATTGATTCCCCCCGCGGCTCGCGCCGCAGCGGCATCTTACGCCAAACCGGCGCCGAGGCGTCAAATCATGACGCTAGATCGTCACCTGAGTACCGACCTCGACCACTCGTCCGGTCGGAATCTGGAAATAATCGGTGGCATCGTTGGCGCTGCGCGCCAGCGAGATGAACAGCCGGTCCTGCCAGCGTGGCATGCCAGAGTCCGCCGCCGGCCGCAGTGAACGACGCGACAGAAAGAACGACGTCGACATGATGTCGAAGGTCCAGCCGTGTTTGCGGGCGATTGCCAGCGCCCTGGGCACGTTCGGCGTCTCCATGAATCCAAACCGCAGGATAACGCGGGAGAATGTCTTCCCGACCGGCTCGATGCGAACGCGCTCGGCCACGTCGACACGCGGCGTTGGCGCCGTCTCCACGGTCAAGATGACGTTCTTCTCGTGCAGCACCTTGTAGTGCTTCAGGCTGTGCAGGAGCGCGGTCGGCGCGTTGGCGGGATCGCTGGTCAAGAATACCGCCGTGCCCGGCACCTGCGCCGGCGGCTTCCTTTCAAGCATGGCGACCAGCGTATCGAGCGGCATCTCCTGACGCCGCGTCTTCGCAAACAGCAGACGGCTGCCGCGCCGCCAAGTGTACATTACGGCCATGACGAGTCCGCCAAGCGCCAACGGAATCCAGCCGCCCTCCATGACCTTGAGCAGGTTCGCGCTCAGGAAAGTCAGGTCGATGAGAAGCAACGGCGCCATGACGGCGGCCGCAAGCAACGGCCGCCATCGCCACACCTTCCACATCACGACAAAGGCCATCATCGCCGTCACCACCATGGTGCCGGTAACGGCAATGCCGTAAGCCGAGGCAAGCGCGCTCGACGAACGGAACAGGACGACCAACAACACCACGCCGATCAGGAGCAACGTATTCACGCGCGGCATGTAGATCTGGCCGAACAGCGCCTCGGAGGTGTGCTTGATTTCGAACCGCGGCAGGAGCCCGAGCTGGATCGCCTGCTGCGTCAGCGAATACGCGCCGGTAATCACCGCCTGGCTCGCGATCACCGTCGCCGCGGTGGCAAGCAACACCATCGGCAGCAGCGCCCATTCCGGATAGAGCAGGAAGAACGGGTTTTCGATCGCCTTAGGATCGGCCAGCACGAGTGCACCCTGACCGAGATAGTTGATCGTCAGCGCGGGCAGCACGACGGTGAGCCATGCCATGCGGATCGGAGCGCGACCGAAATGCCCGAGGTCCGCATAGAGCGCTTCGGCGCCGGTCACCACCAGGAACACCGCACCCAGCGTCGCGAGTCCGATCAGGCCGTGGCTCAGCAGGAATTCAACGCCGTAGGCCGGATTGAACGCCCACAGCACGGTGGGGTTCTTGCCGATATGCCAGAGGCCGGCGGTGGCGATCGCGATGAACCAGACCAGACAAATAGGACCGAAGAATGCGGCAACGCTGGCAGTACCGCGCGACTGCACCGCGAACAGGGCAACCAGAATCGCAACCGTCACCGGCACGACATAGGGCTCGAAGGCCGGCGTCACGATCTTCAAACCTTCGATAGCGGACAGGACGGACAGCGCCGGCGTGAGAATCGCGTCGCCGTAGAACAGCGCGCCACTAATGATGCCGAGGAGGACGATGGCCGCGCCGCCCCGCGATACCGCGCGATGCGCGAGCGCCATCAGCGCCAGCGTGCCGCCCTCGCCGTTGTTGTCAGCCTGCAGAAGAACAAGGATGTACTTGATCGTGACGACTACGACGAGCGCCCAGATGATCAGCGACAGGATGCCGAGCACCGCCGGCTCGCTCGCCGCATTCCCGGCACCGACGGCCGCTTGCACAGATTCGCGCATCGCATAGAGCGGACTCGTGCCGATATCGCCGTAGACGACGCCAATGCTGCCGAGCGTCAGTGCCCAGAAGTTGGTCTTTGCGTGCGTATCACCATTGCCGGCTTGCGATGGCTCGCTCCGTGGGGAAGCAGTCACGGTATTTGTCATGGATTTTGGGTCGGGCTGCTTGCCCGCTCCTTGCTGCACCGCAACACGGTGCTGGCGGCGTTATAATACCGTTTTCGCCCCGATCTGAAATCGATGCGTAACGCCATATCGCCAATCTGCTCAAAATTATCGCCCAACAACAAATGGTTATGTGGCAAGCCCCTCCTGGATCGGGGAGGCTACACAGTCACCTGCGTCCCGACCTCCATCACGCGCCCGGTCGGAATTTGGAAGAAGTCGGAGGCGTCGGTGGCGGACTTGGCAAGCCCGATGAACAGCTGGTCCTGCCATTTCGGCATGCCCGAATGGGCGGCCGCCTTGATCGCGCGCCGCGACAGGAAGAACGACGTCGACATGATGTCGAAGGTCCAGCCGTGCTTGCGGGCGATCGCGAGCGCCTTCGGCACGTTCGGCTCGTCCATGAAGCCGTATTTGAGGGCCACGCGGCTGAAGAGCTTGGAGATCGGCGTGATCGTCACCCGCTCGCTTTCGGGAACGCGCGGCGTATCGGCGAAGATAATGGTGAGAATGACGTTGTGCTCGTGCAGAACCTTGTTGTGCTTGAGGTTGTGCAGCAGCGCCGTCGGCGCGAAGTCGGGATCGCTGGTGAGGAAAACCGCGGTGCCGGGCACGACGTGCGGAGACTTCTTCTCCAGACTGTGCACCAAGGATATCGATCGGAACTTCGGTGCGGCGGGTCTTCTGCATCAGGATGCCGGTGCCGCGGCGCCACGTGGCCATCATCAGCACGATGAGTGCCGCCGAACAGCACCGGCAGCCAGGCCCCCTCGCCCAGCTTCAACAACGACGCGACCAGAAACGTGCCGTCGGTGATAACAAACGGGCTGATCAGCAAGCGCCGCCGACCAGGGCTGCCATCGCCACATCTTCCAGATCACGATGAACGCCAGCAGGCGTCGCCATCAGGCTGGTTCCCGCCACGGCAAGGACATAGGCGCCCGCGAGGTCGCTCGACGTGCGGAATAGCCCGACCAGCAGCAGCACGCCGACCAGCAGCAGGATATTCACGCGCGGCATGTAGATTTGCCCGTACAGCGCCGCCGACGTGTGGCGGATCTCAAATCGCGGCAACAATCCGAGCTGGATCGCCTGATGGGTGATGGAATAGGCGCCGGTGATGACCGCCTGGCTCGCGATGACGGTGGCCATGGTCGCCAGGATCGACCATCGGCAACAGCAGCATGTCGGGAACGAGACGATAGAACGGATTCTCGATCGTTTCCGGATGGGCGAGCACCAGCGCGCCCTGGCCGAAATAGTTGATCAGCAGCGCCGGCAGAACGAGATAGAACCAGGCGGTCTGGATCGGCTTGCGCCCGAAGTGACCGAGGTCCGCGTAGAGCGCCTCGCTGCCGGTGACGGCCAGGAAAACCGCGCCGAGCGTGACCAGCCCGATCATGCCGTTGCCGGCAACGAATGTGATCGCGTAGTACGGATTGATGGCCGCCAGCACGCCCGGATCGTCGGCAATATGCAAAGCCGCCGGTGATCGCTATGGCGATGAACCAAATCGATCGTGATCGGCCCGAACAGCACCGAAACTTTGCCGGTTCCGCGCGACTGCACGGCGAACAACGCGACCAGCAGCACGATCGTGATCGGCAACACATAGGGCTCGAACGCCGGCGTCACGATCTTCAAGCCTTCGACCGCCGACAAGCACCGACAGGGCCGGCGTGATCAGCGACGAGCCGTAGAACATCGCTGCGCCGATGATTCCGAGCATCAAAACGATCGTGGAGCGCCGTCCGACCGCACGGAAAGCCAGCGCGGTCAGCGAGAGCGTCCCGCCCTCGCCGTTGTTGTCCATGCGGAGCAGGAGGACGATGTATTTCAGGGTGACGACGATGATCAGCGACCAGACGATCAGCGACAGGACGCCAAGCACGATGTCGCGCGTTAGCGGCCCGCCGGCCTGGGCGGCGACCACCGCTTCGCGAAAGGCGTAGAGAGGGCTCGTCCCGATGTCGCCGTAGACCACGCCGACGCTGCCCAGCGTCAGCGCCCAGAAGCTCGCACCACCGTGCGACGCCGCTTCGGCAGGCGTTTGCGCCCCCGACGAGGCGGCGGAACCGTTGGCTGTACTGTCCATAGGGGCTTGGGGCTGTTCCGCCAACGCAGAGACGGCGCATTACATCACGGCTGCAGCAGAAGCAATACAACCGGCGCCGCCTTGGTTCCGTCCGCTTTGACGGCGGCCTTGACGGCAGCCTTCGGCCGTTGCAGCGGCTGGGGACGCCCGACTATGGCTGCAGATTTTGAGGAACTGGCGGCTCTTCACGCATCAGCGTGATGGTTACACGCCGATTGGCGGCGATATAGGGGTCGTCCGGAAACAGCGGCTGGGTGTCGGCGCGTCCCGCCACCATGAAAAAATTCCCGGGCGGAACGCCTTCGGTCTCGAGTTGCTTGCGCACCACGTTGGCGCGGTCAGCCGACAATTCCCATGGCCCGTAGTTCGGCCGCGGCGGCAGTTTGGTCGCCGACGTGTGGCCCGCAATCGAGAGCCGGAACGGCATGGCCCGCAACGAGCCGGCGAGCCGGCCGATCAGCAGGCGGGTACGCTCGTAGGGCTCCTTGGACCCCTCCGGAAACATCGACCGTCCGTTCTGGTCCACGATCTCGATATTGAGACCCTGCCTGGTCTCCTCGATGATGACGTTCTTGGAGATTTCGCTGATTTCCGGCATGTCCTGGAGCGCCTGCCGCAGCGAGGCAGCCGCCAGAGCAAAATTTCGGTCGTTGTCGAACTTGCCGCCGTGGGATTGCTGGCTGCCGCGCTGGTCTTCCGTCGGATTGGGGGACGCATCTTCGGGCGAAATCGGCGCCACGTTCTTGAGCTTGGGCCGCGTGGGCAGACCGGGCATTTCGACAACGCCGGAATAGCGGACGCGATCCTGCACGCCAAACGCTTCGCGCATGGAGCCGGCGACGACCTGCAGCTTCTGGGAATCCTGCGTCGAGAACGCCACCAGCATGACGAAGAAACTGACCAGCAGCGCCATCAAATCGGCGAACGTGACGAACCACCCGTGTCCGCCGGCATGTCCCTGCTTGCGCTTCGACATAGCGTCCTCGTGTTCGGATCGCTGCGGCGCTACGCCGGAACGGGCTCCGGCTCCTCTTGATGGCGATGCTTCTCCGGCAGATAGGCCAGCAGCATCTCGCGTACCAGCGTCGGGCTCTTGGCCTCGCGGATCATCATGATGCCATCGATGATGAGCGTGCGATTGACCTCCTCATCGACCAGCTTCAGGTGCAGCTTGTCGGCGAGCGGCAGGCAAATAAGGTTTGCGAGCGCCGCACCGTAGAACGTTGCGAGCAGCGCAACCGCCATGAGCGGCCCGAGCTTGGATGGGTCGGTCATATTGGCGAACATTTGCACCATGCCGATCAGCGTGCCAATCATGCCGAAGGCCGGCGCGCAGTCGCCGATCGCGCGATAAATTTTCTGCCCTTCGTCGAGGTGCGTGAGGAAGTTGTCGCGGTCGCGTTCGAGATTGTCGCGAATGAAGGAGTTGTCGTAACCGTCCGCGATGAAGCGGATGCCCTTGGCGAGAAACTGGTCCTCGATTTCCACCTTTTCGAGCCCGACCGGTCCCTGCTTGCGGGCGATCTCAGCAAGGCCGGCGATCTCATCGACCAGCTCACGCTGCGTCATGCGCCGCAGCGTGAATGCGTATTTCGCGCCGAGCGGGAGGCCGTGAAAGATCGATGACAGCGGAAAACGGATGAGGGTCGCAGCGAATGAGCCGCCGAAGATCACGATGGCGGCATGATAGTCGACGAACATCCGCAGATCGCCGCCCATCAAAATCAGGACGGCCATAACGCCCATGCCGGCAACGAGGCCGAGACTGGTTGAAATATCCATGGACCAACCCGCTTACACGCGACGCGCGCCCCGCCACCCCGAAGCCGCTCAAAGCAAGCTAGCGTCGTGCAATTAAGGGACGGTTACTGAATACTAACGGTGCCAGAACGGCCGGCGCGGCGACCTTCTGACCGGGCCATCGGACGGCAGGTATTCGGGGCTTATTTCGCGAATTTGCCATCGCCTGCCCGCCATGCTCCAAAATAAGGCTGCGTACCAGGGAGAGATGCCATGCGTGAGATCGGCCACTTCGTCGGCGGCAGGGAGGTCAAGGGGACGTCAGGACGGTCCGGCGACGTGTTCAATCCCAACACCGGCGAGGTCCAGGCCAAAGTGGCCTTTGCCGCCAAGTCCGAGGTCGAACAGGCGATCGCCGATGCCGAGGCGGCACAGCCGGCATGGGCCGCGACCAACCCGCAGCGGCGAGCCCGGGTCATGTTCAAATTCCTGGAGCTCATCCAGAAGGACGTCGAGAATCTCGCGAGGCTCCTCTCCTCCGAACACGGAAAAACGATCGCCGACTCCAAGGGCGATATCCAGCGCGGTGTCGAGGTGGTCGAGTTCGCCTGCGGCATCCCGCATCTGATGAAGGGCGAGTACACCGAAAGCGCCGGGCCCGGGATCGACCTCTACTCGATGCGGCAGCCGCTCGGCGTGGTCGCCGGCATAACACCGTTCAATTTTCCGGCGATGATCCCGATGTGGAAATTCGCACCCGCCCTCGCCTGCGGCAACGCCTTCATCCTCAAGCCGTCGGAGCGCGACCCGTCGGTGCCGATGCGGCTTGCGGAGCTTCTGGTCGAGGCCGGGCTGCCGGCGGGCGTGCTGAACGTCATCAACGGCGACAAGGAAGCGGTCGATACGCTCCTCACCGATCCGCGCGTCAAGGCGATCGGCTTCGTCGGCTCGTCGGCGATCGCGGAATATATTTTCGCGACCGGCTCCGCGCATGGCAAGCGTGTGCAGTGCTTCGGCGGCGCCAAGAACCACATGATCGTGATGCCGGACGCCGACATGGACCAGGCGGTGGACGCGCTGATCGGCGCCGGCTACGGCTCGGCCGGCGAGCGCTGCATGGCGGTCTCGGTCGCCGTGCCGGTCGGCAAGAAGACCGCGGACGCCCTGCTCGACAAGCTCATCCCGCGCGTCGAGAGCCTCAAGATCGGCCCTTCAACGGACACCGCGGCCGACTACGGTCCGATGGTCACGCGCGCGCACCTCGACAAAGTGCGGGGCTATGTCGAGCTCGGCATCAAGGAAGGTGCGAAGCTCCGGGTCGACGGCAGGAACTTCAAGCTGCAGGGCTACGAGAACGGCTTCTTCATGGGCGGCTGCCTGTTCGACGAGGTGACGCCCGACATGCGCATCTATAAGGAGGAGATATTCGGGCCCGTGCTCTCGGTGGTGCGCGCCAAGGACTACGAGGAGGCGGTGCGGCTGCCCTCCGAGCACGAATACGGCAACGGCGTCGCGATCTTCACTCGCGACGGCGATGCCGCGCGCGATTTTGCGAGCCGCGTGAATGTCGGCATGGTGGGCGTGAACTTCGCGATCCCCGTGCCGCTCGCCTACTACACGTTCGGCGGCTGGAAGCGCTCCGGCTTCGGCGATCTCAACCAGCACGGACCGGACTTCGATCCGCTTCTATACCCGGACCAAGACCGTGACCGCGCGTTGGCCCTCCGGGTCCAAAGGCGGCGCCGAATTCGTCATCCCGACGATGAAATGACAGCGATAGAGATCGGTCGTGGCGGAATATCAGCTCTACTGCTTTGCCCAATCCGGCAACGCCTATCGCGTCGCATTGATGCTCAATCTCATCGGTGCCGATTGGGAGCCCATCTTCGTCGACTTCTTCGGCAAAGGCGTGCCGCGCACGCCTGAATACCGGGAAGACGTCAACGAGATGGGCGAAGTGCCGGTGCTCGTCCACGGCGCGACGAAGCTCAGCCAGTCCGGCGTCTGCCTCACCTATCTCGCCGACCGTTCCGGCCAGTACCGTCCGGCCAACGAGGATGAGCGGCTCGAGGCGTTGCGCTGGATCATCTTCGACAATCAGAAGGTCAACGGCTATCTCGGGCCCTACCGCTTCCTGCGCACGCTGGCCCGGCCGCCCGGCGATCCGGCTGTGCTCGGGTTTCTAAAGGGCCGCATCGACAATTCGCTTTCGATCCTCAACAAGCGCCTCGCGTCGCGGCCTTACATCCTGGGCGAGCGCGCGACCATCGCTGACCTCTCGCTCGTCGCCTATCTCTATTATCCGGCGGAGGAGTTCGGCTTCGACATCGCGGCCGAACACAAGAACATCGCGGCCTGGCTCGACCGCATCAAAGCGTTGCCCGGCTGGAAGCATCCCTATGAGCTGATGCCCGGACATCCGCTGCCCGGCCGGTAGTTCGGCGCGCACGGCTCGCCAGGTGCAATCAAGACCAATCAGGCGACGCGGACGACGCCGAGCTTTCGGGCTGGCTGCTTAATCCCGTCCTCGCCCTTCTGCGGCTCATCCAAAAGCCGCCGCGCCGCTTCGAGCGCCTCGTCGTTGGACTGATGGAGCCGCGCCCGGTTCAACTGGCTGGCGGCGGCAGACTGCGGCGGTCCCTGTAGCTTGGTCGCCAGCGTCTGCAAGGCGCGCTCTAGCCCTCCCTCATCCTTGTGCTGCTCATCACTGGGCTGCTCGTCCAGGAGCTGGCGCGAGTTCGAGCGGCGCTGGCGCACCGCCGTTGGACGGCTTGGACTGCGCACGTGTCGGCTGGCCGGCGCCATCAGGCTGTGGCTCGGGCAGTTCACTCGCCAGCGTCTGCAGTGCGCGTTCAAGCTTTCCCACGTCCTTCTGCTGCTCATCCAAGAGCCGACGCGCAGGCTCGAACGTCGACGCCACGCTTTCATTGGATTGCTTCGGCTGCGGACGTGCCAGCGGGCTGGTGCCGGCTTGAGGCGTGCGTGATTTTCCCGACGCACCCGAAACGTCCGCCGTGGCGCTCAGCCATTGCTGGACCATCTGCTCGGTCGCATCCAGGTCTCGCAGCTGCTCATCCAGGATCCGATGTGCGGTCTGGATCGCTGCCGGCGCCCTTTTTTCCAACTGATCAAGCCGCGCCGCGAGCCTGTCCGCCTCCTGGTCAAGCCAGCGTCTGGTTTGCGCGAGCCGCTCAGCCACTGCCGCAAGCTTACTCATCGGCTCAGCCCAATGCCCCGAACGCGGGACCCCACGATTTCCCGCATGTTAGTGTAGGTTGGTGGCACTGGAGTGTATAGGCGTGGCTCCCCGTGGGTTGTGGATTACCGGTGGAAAAGGCTGGGGATGAAAGCGGTTGGTTGAGCGCCGCTCCGGCTTTCCGCATCGGTCCTGCGTGGCAGCAGCTTGCAATGTTCATCAGCAGCCGCAAAAGTCAGTGCCAGGCCGGTCTAGCTCACGCAAGCGCCCTTCGCGGCACTGTTCCGGCATTGGCAGCGCGGCGGCCGTTCCAGCACCGATACGGTCACCGTGGTGATGCGGTTCTTGCGCACCACGATATCGCACAGGACGGCCTGGCCACCGATGGCTTCGGCCGAGAGCTTGGTCGTGCCGGCGCGATGCTTGAGCACGGCGACACCCTTCTGCAGCGGTTCGAGCTTCTCGGTGCCGAGGTAGAGCGCAGGCGGACGCGTCGACGCGGTAGGAACCGTCCTGATTTCGACATAGCCGGTATCGCCCGGGACATTGCATCCGGCGAGCGCCAGCCCCGCAGCAATGACGCAAATTGATGCCCGCATGCTCACGCGCCCGGCGGCTTGATCCCGCCAATCAGACGCTTGAGCTGGTCGTTGGCTTGGCGAATGTCCTGGGTCAGGCGCTGGATCACTTCGAGCGCCTTCTGCGCCTGCCGGATCTGGACCAGTTCGTCGACGAAATCCTCGTTTGCCTGCAGCGTGCGCAAGAGATCCGCGAATTCCTTGCGCGCCGCCGAAAGTTCCTCGGTGGCCCGCTCGGTTTCGGTGCGCAGCCTGCGCCATTGCTCGGTCAGAAACTGCCGCTCCTCGGGACGAAACCGTGTGTCCTGCTCGAGCATCCGCAGCTTCTCGCGGGCGTGGGCGAGTGCGCGCGCCCCAAGCTGGGAGACGGTGCCGTTATCCGACACGGCGCCGAGCGCCGTACCGACGAGCGCGCGCAATTCCTCGATCTCCTTGCGCGCCCGCTCGACATTGGTCCAGCGGTCGACCGCGGTCGCGCTTTCCTCAATTCGCTTATTGAGCTGTGGAATGCTGTTCTTGAACTGCTCGAGCTGCCGGGAGAATTCCTCAACCGGCGTGATCGCGTCGGGCGTCTGTGATGGCGTTGTTTGCGCCCAGGCTGTGGGTTGCGTCCACACCAGGAGCGCCGCAACAGTCACGAGCACGGACGGCCAGTTCCGGTCGCGATGGCCAAAGGCTGATCGAAACATGACGATCTCCCCGAAGTGGCCCCCGCCCTGTGCGCTAATACCGGCTCACACTTTGACCGAAGTGCGGCGTCCGCCGTTGGTAAGCCTGGGACTACGAGGTCTTGAGTGCGGCTAGTGGTCCGATTCTAACATTCGCATCCCGTTTCCGCGGGTGAGTTTGCGAATGTTAAAATCAAAGGACCACTAGCAAGTATTAAGTGCTAGTGGAGTTTTGGATTTGACATTCGCTCGTCAACCCGTTGCCAGTCCCGGGTAGCGAATGCCAAATCCACTCCACTAGTTGAGCCGCGCCGGCCGCTCGGCGTCTTCGGACGGCGGCGCCGACGGCGTGACCGCGGCTGCGGCAGGCGTTGCCACTGCGGCGGGTTCCGCCGGTTTCGCGGCCGCCGCATCGGCCTGCTCATGCTTGCGATAGGCGATTACGCCAAACGGCAGGCTCGCCAGATAAAGCACCGTACCGATCGTCAAGACGAACCACGGATAGGCAATCAGCAGCGCAAAAAAGGCCACGACCAGCACGAACACCGGCAGCACCATTTCCGGCGCCACCCGCTTGCCGACCCGTTTGCCGGAGAACACCGGCAGCCGCGACACCATCAGGATCGCGATTGCCAACGTGTAGAGGAAGACGATCGGCACCAGCAGGCTGAACGGCGGCAGTCCGAGCAGCGTCACGTAGATCGGCAGCAGGACGGCGATGGCGCCGCCCGGCGCCGGCATCCCGACAAAGAAATTCGCCGCCCAGGCCGGCTGGTTGGGGTCGTCGATCATGACGTTGAAGCGGGCGAGCCGCAGGCCCGCGCAGATCGCGAACACCATGGCGGCGATCCAGCCGGCATTGCCAAGCTCGTGCAGACCCGAGCCCCAGAAATAGAGGATCAGCGCCGGTGCGACGCCGAAATTGAAGAAATCCGCGAGGCTGTCGAGCTCGGCGCCGAAGCGCGACGTGCCCTTGAGCATGCGCGCGACACGGCCGTCGATGCCGTCGAGCATGGCGGCGAACACGATCGCCGCCACCGCCCATTCGAGCTTGCCTTCGATCGCGAGGCGAACACCGGTCAAGCCCGGCGCAGAGCGCGAGCAGCGTGATGAGATTCGGCAGCAGCGTGCGGACCGGGATGCCCCGGAAGCGGCGGCGCCGTTGCTCGCCTGGACGATCGGGTTCGAAGGGCGAAGAGGCCATTTCCGCAATATAGCGTCTCGACGTCCGTACCGCCATGGCTGGTGCGGAATCGGCGTTAACTTTTTTCGCGGCTGGCGGTCTGGCGTGGTGGTTCAGCCGACGCGGAACGTCAGTTCCCGCATGCCGGCCTTGAGTTCGGCAATGACGGTCTCGCCGGCGATCGCGGTCTGCCCCTCCGCCACCAGCGGCCAGGTTCCTTCCGGCAGGTAGACGTCCACGCGCGATCCGAACCGGATCATGCCGATGCGCTCGCCGGCCGCGACGCTCGCGCCCTGCCGCGTGAAGCAGACGATGCGCCGCGCGACCAGCCCGGCGATCTGGATCACGCCGATGCGTGTCGCTCCGGAAGAGATAACGAAGGAATTGCGCTCGTTGTCCTCGCTCGCCTTGTCGAGATCGGCGCTGATGAAGGCGCCCTTCTTGTAGACGATCTTGTCGATGCGGCCGCTCATCGGGCTGCGATTGACGTGGCAATTGAACACGCTCATGAAAATCGACACGCGCGGCAGCGGCCGGTCGCCGAGCCCAAGCTCCACCGGCGGCACCGCGTGGATGATCTTGCTGACGCGGCCGTCCGCGGGCGCGACCACCAGCCCTTCGCGCATCGGCGTCACGCGCACCGGATCGCGGAAGAAATAGGCGCACCAGACCGTCAGCACCGTTCCGATCCAGCCGAGCGGCGTCCAGATCCAGAACAGGATCAGGCTCGCCAGCGCGAACGCGCCGACGAAGGGATAGCCTTCGCGGTTGATGGGCGCGAGCTGGGAGCGGATCGAGGCGACGACGGACATTGCGGTTCCTTGGTCACACCGGTGTAGCGGTTCAGACGGCGGAGCTTATTCCGCGGCGTCCACGCGCACCACCGGAGACTCAGGCGGCGGCTCCGCGGGAGGCTCGGCCACCGGCTCTTCGACCACCGGCGGATTGCGGTTGGGCGCCGCCAGCTCGTCATCGACCAGCGCGAGCTTCTCGCGCGCGGCTTCGGCCTCGCGCTGCCGGTTCCACATGCTGGCATAAAGCCCGCCCTTGGCGAGCAGCTCGTGATGGGTGCCGCGTTCGGCGATCGCGCCCTCGTTGAGGACGATGATCTCGTCGGCGCCGGTAATCGTGGAGAGCCGGTGCGCGATCACCAGCGTGGTGCGGTTCTTCGACACCCGTTCGAGCGCGTCCTGGATCTCCCTCTCGGTGTGGCTGTCGAGCGCCGAGGTCGCCTCGTCGAGCAGCAGGATCGGCGGGCTCTTCAGGATCGTGCGCGCGATCGCCACGCGCTGCTTCTCGCCGCCGGAGAGTTTCAGCCCGCGCTCGCCCACCTCGGTTTCATATCCCTTGGGCGAAAGCCGGATGAAGCCGTCGATCTGCGCCATGCGCGCCGCCTCCTCGACCTCCGCGTCGCTCGCGTCCCAGCGGCCGTAGCGGATGTTGTAGCGGATGGTGTCGTTGAACAGCACGGTGTCCTGCGGGACCATGCCGATGACGGCGCGCAGCGACTTCTGCGTCACGTCGCGGATGTCCTGGCCGTCGATCTCGATGCGGCCGCTGCTGAGCTCGTAGAAGCGATAGAGCAGCCGCGACACCGTCGACTTGCCGGCGCCCGAGGGGCCGACGATCGCCACCGTGTGGCCGGCCGGCACGGTGAAGCTCAGGCCCTTGAGGATCGGCCGGTCGGGATCGTAGGAAAAATGGACGTCGTCGAAGCGGATCGCGCCGTCCGACACCTTCAGCGGCTGCGCATCCGGGCTTGTCCTCGATCTCGGGCTTGCGCGCGAGGATCGCGAACATGGTCTCGATGTCGATCACCGCCTGCTTGATCTCGCGATAGACCATGCCCATGAAATTCAGGGGCTGGTAGAGCTGGATCATCATCGCGTTGATCATCACGAAATCGCCGACGGTGTTGTGGCCTTCCTGGATGCCGTAGGCGCACATCACCATGCAGACCGCGAGCCCGATGGTGAAGATCGTCGCCTGCCCGGCATTGAGCACCGCGAGCGAGACATAGGCCTGGACGCTCGCCTCCTCGTAGCGCTCCATCGAACGGTCGTAGCGCCGCGCCTCGCGCTCCTCGGCGCTGAAGTATTTCACCGTCTCGTAGTTGAGCAGCGAGTCGACCGCCTTCACGTTGGCGTCGGTGTCGCTGTCGTTCATGCGCCGGCGGATGCCGATGCGCCACTCGGTCGCGAGATAGGTGAACACCGTGTAGGCGATCACGGTGAGAATGATCACCGCGACGTAGCGCCAGTCGAACTGGTAGAGCAGCACGCCGATGATCAGCGCGAGCTCGATGACCGTCGGCACCGCCTGCATGATCACCATGCGCACGATGGTCTCGATCGCGTTGCGGCCGCGCTCGAGCACGCGGGTGAGACCGCCGGTCTTGCGCTCCAGATGGAAGCGCAAGCGAAAGCTGGTGCATGTGCTCGAAGACGAGATAGGCGAGCCGGCGCACCGCGTGCATCGACACCTTGGCGAAGACGCCGTCGCGCATCTGCGTCAGCACCGCCATCAGGATGCGCGAGCCGCCATAGGCGACCGTCATCAGGATCGGCGCCGCCAGCGCCCAGACGAGCCACGACGACGGCGCGACCGGCGCGGTGCCCTGCCCGGTCAGCGCATCGACCGCCCATTTGAAGGTGAAGGGAACCGCGATGGTGGCGAGCTTCGCCAGCAGCAGCAGCCCCATCGCGATCAGCACGCGGACCTTCAGGTCGCGGCGCTCGGACGGCCAGATATAGGGCCACAGCCCGGCCAGGATCTTGAGCAGCGAGCCGCCCTTGTCGTCGGACAGCTCGCGCTTCAAGGCGCGCACGGATCGGAAGGTACCATCGCTCATAGGGCCCGGCTCAGGACGGGCCGCAGGAAGTGCTCCGTCATGCCCTATTCATATAGAATTTTTCCAGCCTGCGGCCAGCCCTTGGGCGAATGTTGCCCACTACCACGGGAATCGGAGCCGCATCTGCCACGCAGGCGGCGGCCGGGCGGCTTGACGCTCCCCCTCGCCCGGGCCACATGCAACCAATGAGCACTACTCAAAGCTGTTTGCGTCTATTGCGGTTCCGGCCCCGGCAGTAACCCGAAATTCGTCGAATCCGCCCGCACCTTTGGCCGGATCCTGGCCGAGAACAACATTCGCCTGGTCTACGGCGGCGGCTCGATCGGCCTGATGGGCGCGATCGCCGATTCGGTCATCGATCACGGCGGCCAGGTGACCGGCATCATCCCGGACTTCCTGAAGGCCCGCGAGATGATGTTCCGGCGCGCGCAGGAGATCATCGTCACGCGCGACATGCACGAGCGCAAGCGCCTGATGTTCGAGCGCGCCGACGCCTTCGTCGCGTTGCCCGGCGGCGTCGGGACGCTGGAAGAGCTGGTCGAGCAAATGACCTGGGCGCAGCTCGGCCGCCACAAGAAGCCGATCCTGATGGTCAATATCGACCGCTTCTGGGATCCGCTCTGCGCGCTGCTCGACCACATGCGCGACATGCAGTTCATCCGCGCCGGCCTCACCGTCGCGCCGCTGGTGGTGAATAACGTGGAGGACATCCTGCCGGCGTTGCGCGACGCCATGCGCCACGTCTCCGAAGGCGAGAAGGAGATGAAGACGGTCGAGCCGGAGAAGCTTTAAGCTCCGAAGGCGGCTCACTCCGCTCATCCGGCGTCATGCCCGCGCTGGTCGCGGGCATCCGACGTCTTCCGAAGCCTGCGCATCGCATCAAGACGCTGGATGCGCGCGGGACGAGCCCGGCCAGGACGCACGATCTTCTACCGGCATCCCTTCGCGCCGCCGTCGTTCGCGGGCGTGAACGGCCCGAGGCTCGCCGCAACGTCGGCGATCCATCCCGCCGGCGCGATGCGCGCGAACGACACCTTGTCGCGCGTGAGCTTCTCCTTGAGGAACGTCTCCTGCACGTCCATCACGCTCGCTTCCGCGATGCGGCCCTGCGGATCGGCGGCGCCCCAATCGATCCGGTCGATCAGCGCGGCATCCTTCACGTTCGAATATTTCGCCAGGATTTGCGTGACCTCGCCGCGGTTCGGCCCGCGATGATAGGCGTTGCAATAGTCGCGCACGCCGCGCAGCGTCGCGCGCACGAATCGCTTGGCCGCGTCCTCGTTGGCCTTCGCCCAGTCGGTGTTCATCATCCAGACCGAGATCACCACCGGCTGCACCTTGATGAAGTCGTCGACATTGATCCACTTGATGCCGATGCCCTTGGCCGCGACCTGATCCTGCAACGGCGAGATCATCAGCGCCGCGTCGACCGCCTTGTTGGACAGCGCGGTCGGCTGCTGCCCGAACGGGATGTATTTGATCTCGACGTCGTTGAGCGTGAGGCCGCCCGCCTCCAGCACCTTGACCAGCTCGTAGATCAGGATCGCGCCGCGCGCGGCGATGGCGATGGTGCGGCCCTTCAGGTCGGCCGGCGACTTCAGCGTGTCCTTGAGGTCCGGCCGGATCATCAGGTGATGGGCGAACGGCGAGACCGCGCGCGAGAACATCAGCGCGACCGGCAGGTCCTTGGCGACCGAATTGAAGAAGCCCGCCGAGATCGCGCCGCCGATGACATTGAGCCGGTTGGTGGCGAGCATCACCGCCATGTCGCTCGACGTCCCGCTCATCTCGAGCTGCACGTCGACGCCGGCCTCGCGGTAGTAGCCCTTCTCCAGCGCGATATAGAGCGGCGCGCCCGAGAGCGACGGATTGTCGCCGACCGTGACCTTGGGCAGCGGCTGGGCGGATGCCGCCGAGGACAGGACGACGAGCGCGGCGGCGATGCTTGCAAGCTTCATGGGAACGTCTCTGCGGGTCCGACCGTTGCATGCTTGCGGCGGGCGGCGCACTCCGTCAATGCTACAGTTCGCCGCCGCCGAGCGTCGAAGGAGCTTCCCGGAATGGCCGACCCTGAAACCGCCCCGCGGGCCGCGCCGCCATCCGGTGGTGATCGATTTCCACGCCCACACCGCGAACGAGGAGGTCAACGCGGCGACCTACGGCCTGTCGGTGCTCGGGCGGCTGCGGGCGAGCGGCGAAGGCTCCGCCATCCATGCGATGCCGGCGGAGCACTGGAAGCGGATGACCGACCTGCCGACGCGGCTTGCCGACATGGACGCCATGGGCGTCGACATCCAGGTCATCAGCCCGAACATCCTGCACAACTGCACCTATTCGCTCCCCGCCGACGAAGCCTACCGGCTGGAGCGGATCGGCAACGACCACATCGCCGAAACCGTCGCGCAGAAGCCCGACCGGCTGGCCGGCCTCGGCTCGGTGCCGCTGCAATCGACCGAGCTTGCGATCAAGGAGATGGAGCGCGCGACCGGCGAGCTCGGCCTCAAGGGCCTCGTGATCGCGTCACGCGCGCACGAGACCGATCTCGGCGACGCGAGCCTGCGCCCGTTCTGGCGGCGCGCCGAAGCGCTCGGCGTGCCGATCTTCATCCATCCCGCCGGCAATCCCGATCCGCGGCTGCGCAAGCACTCGATGCTGATCTCGCTCGGGCAGCCGCTGGAGGAAGCCTACGCGCAGTGCTCGCTGATCTATGACGGCGTGATGGACGAATGCCCGAACCTCAAGATCGCGTTCGCCCATGGCGGCGGGTTCATTCCCTATTATTCCGGCCGCTTCGACTGGATGTACTGGCGCGGCACCACCAAGCACATCAAGTCGGACTTCTCGAGCTACCTGCGCGCGTTCCACTACGAGAGCGTCGTGTTCGATCCCGAGGTGCTGGAGCGCCTCTCCGAGAAGGTGAACCCGAGCCGCATCATGCTCGGCACCGACTATCCGTTCGGCGAATGGAAGCCGGTGGAGCTGATCGAGAACGCGCGGAAGATTCCGGAGAGCCGTGCGCGAGGCGATGCTCGGCGCCAATGCGGCGCGGTTTTTGGGATCGATTATGGCTAGCCCGCCTCATCCTGAGGAACGAGGTAGCGAGTTCTCGGATGCGCCATGGTCGAGACGCGCCTTCGGCGCTCCTCACCGAGCTGAGAGCCCCACCGCCGCTGGCGCACCGAAGCGCGCCAGCGGAACTCGCGTAACGTTCAATCGCAGATCACGCGGCCGTAGGCGACCACACAACGGCGGCCGCCGTTGTAAGGCACGGCTACCGGCGGCCGCGGTGCGTATTCCGCCGCATAGGGTGACACGTAGGCCCGTGCCCCAACGGTCGGCCTTGCGCCATAGACCGCGAGCGGCGGCGCTCGGTACGCAGGTGCGGGTGCATAGGCCGGCGCATAGGCTCCGCCGGGCACACCGTATTCCGGCCCGTAAGCTTCCGGCCCATAGGCTTCCGGCACGTAGGCCGGCGCTGGCCGCCCGTAACCGGGCACGTAGGCTGGCCCGGGCACGTAGGCCGGACCAGGCACCACATACGGCGCTTGGCCGTTCCGTTGCCGTTGCCCGGCCCCACATAGACTTGCGCCGATCCGATATAGACGCCGCCCGGCGCAACGTAGACCGGATCCCGGCGATAGATCGCCGGCGGAAGCCGGCAACGACCACAGCGCCGCAACCGCCAGCGCAATGGATCGACTTGTTGTTTTATACATTGTGACTCTCCCTGCAGTGCCACCAGCCTCCCGCGCAAAGTCTTGCGCATCCTCTCTGCTGCGCGCAAACGCACGCGGCGACGCGCATGTTTCAATTCGGGACAGAGCGGTTGGATTTACGGCAATCGGACACCGTCGACGCACGCGATCGTAAAAAAAATCGGCCGGAGGGTCGCTTGAATTGGTCAGCCTGTAGCCCGCATGGAGCCATAAGCGCGTTTACGCGCGTCTTCGACGCGCTATGGCGCAATGCGGGGTATCGATCCCGGATTTCGCTTCGCTCCATCCGGGCTACGAGATCACGCCGGCGCGCCGGAACGCACCAGCTTGTAGACGATCGAATCCATCAGCGCCTGGAACGAGGCGTCGATGATGTTGGGCGACACGCCGATGGTCGACCAGCGCTCGCCGGTCTCGTCCTCGCTCTCGATCAGCACGCGCGTCACCGCCTCGGTGCCGGCGTTGAGGATACGCACGCGGTAGTCGGTGAGCTTCAGGCCGTCGATGTATTTCTGATACTTGCCGAGGTCCTTGCGCAGCGCCACGTCGAGCGCATTGACCGGGCCGTTGCCTTCGGCGGCCGAGATCATGGACTGGTCGCCGACCTTCACCTTCACCACCGCCATCGACACCGTCACACGTTCGCCGAGCGCGTTGTTGCGCTGCTCGATATTGACGTCGAATTGCAGCACCTCGAAGAAGTCCGGCACCTTGCCGAGCGTGCGCCGCGCCAACAGATTGAACGAGGCATCGGCCGACTCATAGGCATAGCCCGCGGCCTCGCGCCGCTTCACCTCGTCGAGCAGCGTCATGATGCGCGGGTCGTCCTTGTCGACCTTGATGCCCATGCGATCGAGCTCCGCCAGCACATTCGCGCGGCCGGCCTGGTCCGACACCATCACCTTGCGCCGGTTGCCGATCGTATCCGGCGCGACGTGCTCGTAGGTCGCGGGGTCCTTCAGGATCGCCGACGCATGGATGCCGGCCTTGGTCGCGAACGCATTCTCGCCGACATAAGGCGCGTAGCGGTTCGGCGCGCGGTTGAGGATCTCGTCGAGCGCATGCGAGACGTGGACGAGGCCCTTGAGCTTCTCGTCCGACACGCCGATGTCGAATTTCTCCGAAAACTCCGGCTTGAGCTTCAGCGTCGGGATGATCGACACGAGGTTGGCGTTGCCGCAGCGCTCGCCAAGCCCATTGAGCGTGCCCTGGATCTGGCGCGCGCCGGCGCGCACCGCGGCCAGCGAATTCGCCACCGCCTGCTCGGTGTCGTTGTGGGCGTGGATGCCGACATGATCGCCCGGGATGTGCTTGACCACTTCGCCGACGATCTCCTCCACCTCGTGCGGCAGCGCGCCGCCATTGGTGTCGCACAGCACCACCCAGCGCGCGCCGGCCTCATGGGCGGCCTTGGCGCAGGCGAGCGCGTATGTCGGGTTGGCCTTGTAGCCGTCGAAGAAGTGCTCGCAATCGAGCAGCACCTCCCTGCCCTTCGCCTTGGCGGCCTTCACGCTGTCGCGGATCGAGGCGAGGTTCTCCTCCTCGGTCGTCTCCAGCGCGACGCGCACGTGATAGTCCCAGGATTTTGCGACGAAGCAGATGGCGTCGGCCTTGGCGTCGAGCAGCGACGCGAGGCCGGGATCGTTCGAGGTCGAGCGGCCGGGCCGGCGCGTCATGCCGAACGCGGTGAAGGTGGTGTCGAGCTTGCGGTCCTTGGAAAACAGCTCGGTGTCGAGCGGATTGGCGCCCGGATAGCCGCCCTCGACATAGTCGATGCCGAGATCGTCGAGCATCCCGGCCAGCGTGAGCTTGTCGTGCAGCGTGAAATCGACGCCGTTCGTCTGCGCGCCGTCGCGCAGCGTGGTGTCGAAAAGATAGAGACGTTCGCGGGCCATATCCGTCACCAGAGATAGTAGTTCGACATCAGCGCAACAGCCGTCACGATCGCAACCACGGCGATTGCGATCTTGTGGGTCCTGGTCGGAAACGCTTGCTGCGACATGGGTGCGCTCTTGATCCTAGATCAGCCGAAAGATCGTGTAGAGGGTGACGAGCACCGCCGCGGCGATCACGCCGTATTTGAGGACGATGTAGTAGAGCCAGTGCTTCGGGAACGGCGTGTCGGGCTTGGTCATTGCGCCTTCTCCTTCGCGGCAAGCTTCTTTTCCATCGTCGTGTTGGCGAGCCATTCGCCGCCGAGCGGCCGCGTGTTCCGGGTCTGCGGCACGAACCCGCGCTTGCTGAAGAACTCGACGGCGCTGTCGCTGACGTCCGCCGTCAGCTTGCCGGCGCCGCGCGCGGCGGCGAGCTTTTCCAGCGCATTGACCAGCATGGTCGCGACGCCGTTCTCGCCGGCGGCCGGATGGACGTAGAGCATGTCGATCACGTCCGGCGCCTTGAGCGACGCAAAGCCGACCGGCGAGCCTTCCATCGTCCCGACCAGCGTCAATTGCTTGGCCAGCCGCTCGCCGAACGCCGCCTCGTCGTCGGCCGCCGCG
The DNA here is from genome assembly GCA_963850705.1 of uncultured Alphaproteobacteria bacterium. Taxonomy (GTDB): domain Bacteria; phylum Pseudomonadota; class Alphaproteobacteria; order Rhizobiales; family Xanthobacteraceae; genus VAZQ01. Next base: position 73,195 of record CAWKMR010000039.1, read on the forward strand.
GCCCAGGCTTCGCGCTGGGAGTCCGAATAGTCGTCCGCGGCCAGCTCCTCGATGCTGGCGCGGAAGATTTCCGCGAGCAGCGGCACATCGGCCGGCAGCATCGGCCGCATCGCGATGGTGGGATGGGCGGTGGCGCTCATGACAACGCGCCCTTGGTCCGATTGTGCAAAGTCGCCAGTAACGACGTCAGTACCCCTTCAAGGTTTCGCAGCACATCGTTGTTCCAGTAGCGCAGCACGAGAAAATCATTTGCGGCGAACCACCGATCGCGCCGCAGGTCGGATTGCGATTCCGCATGCTGACCGCCGTCAACCTCGATGATCACACGCACCTTGTAGCAAACAAAGTCGGCAACGAACGGACCCACGGGAACCTGCCTGCGAAACTTGAACTCCGCAAATCGCCGATCGCGAAGCGCGAACCAGAGCCTGCATTCCGCATCGGTCATGCGGGCGCGCAACGACCGCGCCCTTCGTGTCGTAACAGAATGCGCAGCGGGCTCCCTACCCTCTCCCCTTGCGGGAGAGGGTGGACGCGAGCGCAGCGAGCGGCCGGGTGAGGGGTTCTTGTCGAACGCCCCCTCACCCGCCTCGCGCCTGCGGCGCTCGGCACCCTCTCCCGCAAGGGGAGAGGGTAACGGAGTGCGCGGCGCCATCATCGCTTCACCTTCCAAGTGGTGGTGCCGTCCTTCTTGTCCTCAAGCTCGATGCCCATGGCCGTGAGCTCATCGCGGATGCGGTCGGCCTTCCTTGAAGTTCTTCGCCTTGCGCGCCGCGTTGCGGGCCGCTACAGGGAGTCAATTTGCGCCGGGTCCAGACCTGATTCACGCGCAGAAACCTCATGAAAGGCTCTGACTACATCCCCACGCACGCTGTTGTCACTCTTGACGTGATCGACCGCTCGATACAAAGCCAAGAAGCAGCAACGAGCCTACAAGTTCGGCTGCGGCATCGGCCGGAAGGTCGTCTGAAGACGTCGATCGAGCCCGTGCAGCAAGTCGGTGGAGTTCGGCCATCGCCTCCGGCGTATTCAGATCATCTGCAAGCGCCGCCAAGACGGGTTCCGATATGCGCGCCTCACTCCGAGTTGCAGTAACAACCACCTGCCTAAAGCTGCTGTAGGTGATCAACGACTCATGAAGTCCCTTCAGCGTCCAATCGATCGGCTGCCGATAGTGCGTCTTCAGCATGTTCAGCCGTAGCACCTCGCCCCAACGGGGATCTGCCGGCATCTGCTTCAGCACATCGCGGATGGTGAAGAAGTTGCCGAGGCTCTTCGACATCTTCTCGCCTTCGACCTGCAGGAAGCCGTTGTGCATCCAGGTATTCGCCATGACCGGCGTATGGAATGAGCAGCGCGACTGCGCGATCTCGTTCTCGTGATGCGGAAACACGAGATCGATGCCGCCGCCGTGGATGTCGAAGGTCTCGCCGAGATGCTTCCACGACATCGCCGAGCACTCGATATGCCAGCCCGGCCGTCCCGGCTTTGCGATGCCGGACGGCGACGGCCACGCCGGCTCGCCGGGCTTCGACGGCTTCCACAAGCACGAAGTCCTTGGCGTCTTTCTTGTAGGGCGCGACCTCGACCCGCGCGCCCGCTTCCATCTCGTCGAGCGAGCGATTCGAAAGCTTTCCGTAGTCGGGCATCGACGGCACCGAAAACAACACGTGATCTTCGGCGACATAGGCATGACCGGCGGCGACGAGCTTCTCGATCAGCGCCTTCATCTCGTCGATGTGCTCGGTCGCGCGCGGCTCGACCGTCGGCCGCAGGCAGCCGAGCGCATCCACGTCCTCGTGGAACTGCTTCTCGGTCTTCTCGGTGACGATGCGGATCGCTTCGTTCAGCGGCAAGCTTCGGATATTCTTCCGCGGCGCGCGCGTTGATCTTGTCGTCGACGTCGGTGATGTTGCGCACATAGGTGACGTGCTCGGCGCCATAGAGATGCCGCAGCAGCCGGAACAGCACGTCGAACACGATCACCGGCCGCGCGTTGCCGATATGCGCGAAGTCGTAGACCGTCGGCCCGCAGACATACATGCGCACGCGCGACGGATCGAGCGGCGTGAAAAGCCGCTTCTCTCGGGTGAGCGTATCGTAGAGCTTCAATTCCATAGGACGTTCCCGACCCGCTGGCCGGGCGTCCCTATGTCTCGACTTGAGAAAAGACGGCCGCAGCCAGCGAAGTTCGCTAGCGAATAATCTCCGGGCAAATGCCACAGATTTGGTTAAGGCCGACCATGCCCCGGACAATGGGGAAGGCCACGCTCAAGGTCAAGGGCGTTCCGGGGGCGCGGTGAACGGACCGTCGCCGGATGCTCATTGCGAGCACAGCGTCCCAACCGGCAGCGTGGCGGCGCGGCCGGTTGACGGTGTGTTAACGGGTCGCGCGCATCCTGCTCGCCGCCCACCGAACAAAAGTGCGTAACAGCGAGAAGAACCGATGCGCTACGTGCTTGCCGCGCCTCACCTTCACGGCCGCACTCTATTTCAACGTCTCGGCGCAGGCCGAGAAACGCACCTTCATCATCGCCAGCTATGCCGACGGCTACGGCATCGACCGCTGCCTTGCGACCGGCGCCGCCTGCGGCGCGGCCGCCGCCACCGCCTATTGCCGCTCGCGCGACTTCAACCAGGCGGCCTCGTACGGGCGGGTCGACCGCGACCACATCACCGGCGTTGTGCCCGTCGGTGGACCAGCGAGCCAGGGCGGCGGCAGCAACGAATTCGTTGCGATCGAGTGCGCGCGCTAGCGTCCTTTGCGAATCCGAAGCTCGCAAGGCGTTTGCTGCATAGCAGCGCGAACGTCGGCTTCTGGACACTAGTCCTCTGCTGCCGAACCTGACCCCAGCTGCACGGTTTCCGCCGCCGTTGCGCCGCGCCCGGTCTTCCGCCATCTTCCCTCCCTGCGCGTAGCGGCCGCCAACGCATCCTGGGCGGCACTGCGCCCGGGGCGCACAGACATGACGAATTCCAGTCCGGTCGACGATGCCAGGACCGACGCTGAACCGGCCGAAAAGCCGCTTATTCAGCTCGAAGGCTTCCTGCCCCACCGTCTCAACGTGCTGTCCAGCCTGGTGTCGCAGGCGCTGACCCAGGTCTATTCCAAGTACGGTATCGGCATACCCGAATGGCGGGTGCTGGTCAGCCTGGGCCAGTTCGGCGTGATGACCGGCAAGGCGATCGGCGCCCGCACGCACATGCACAAGACCAAGGTCTCGCGCGCGGTGGCGCAGCTCGAGGAGCGCAAATTCGTGGCCCGCAAAGCCAACCGCGCCGACTTGCGCGAGGCCTTCCTGTCGCTCACCCCCGCCGGCCGCGCGGTCTATGAAGAACTGGCGCCCCGCGCCCGCGACTTCACCGAAAAACTGTCCGAAGTCGTGACGGCCGACGACCGCGCCGCGTTCGATCGCGCCGTTGCACTCCTGACGCAACGCTCCGCCGAACTCGTGGCAAAAGGCGACCGCTAATCCCCCGACACCAGGCTTGAACATCGGTCGCCGGCCTGTCACGAACTGCCGCTCGGATTGGAAGGGGGACGCTGTGAAGCTCTATTCGTATTTCCGCTCGTCCGCGGCTTACCGCGTGCGGATTGCGTTCAATCTCAAGGATCTCGCGTTCGACACCGTCCCCATCCATCTGCAAAAGGAGGGCGGGCAGAATCTCAAGCCGGACTACCGGGCGATCAATCCGCAGATGCGCGTGCCGGCGCTCAAGCTCAGTTCCGGCGAGCTGCTCACGCAATCGCTTGCGATCATCGAATATCTCGACGAAATCCACCCGCAGCCGCCGCTGCTGCCGGGCGACGCCATCGGACGCGCCAAAGTGCGGGCGCTCGCGCAGCTCGTCGCCTGCGATATCCATCCGCTCAACAACGTGGCGCCGTTGCGCTACCTCAAGAACGAGCTGGGCCAGGACCAGGCGAAGATCGACGCCTGGTACCATCACTGGGTGATCGTCGGCTTCGATGCGCTGGAAGCCATGCTGGGCCCCGGGCCTTATGCCTATGGCAGCGACGTGACGCTCGCCGATATCTGCCTCGTCCCGCAGGTCGCCAATGCGCGGCGGCTCAAAGTGCCGCTCGACAAATATCCGAAGATCGTTGCGGTCGACGCGGCTTGCGCAAAGCTGCCGGCGTTCGATAAGGCGCGTCCCGAGAACCAGCCGGACGCGGAGTGAGAGCCTCCAGCGTTCAGAAGTCCGCATCATCTCCCGTGACATCTCAGCCCCGCCAGCTCCTGGTCGTCGTCGGCTGGATGACCGGCGCGTTGCTGTCGTTCTCGGTGATGGCGATCGCGGTTCGTGGCCTGGCGAGCGCGTTGAGCATCGTTGAGATCCTCACCATCCGCTCCTCCGTCGGGCTTGCGATCATACTCGCGGTCATGGCGGTGCGGCCGGAGCTGCGGCACACGGTCAAGACGCAACGCATCGGCCTGCATCTGCTGCGCAACACCGTCCATTTCGGGTCCCAATACCTGTGGGCCTGGAGCCTGCTGCTGCTGCCGCTCGCGACTGTGTTCGCGCTCGAATTCACGATGCCGGCCTGGACGATCGTCCTGGCGCCGTTCTTCCTCGGCGAGCGGATGACACCGAGCCGAATCGGCGCGGTCATCCTCGGCATCGCCGGCGTGCTGGTGATCGTGCGGCCGGGAGTGGGAACGTTCCAGCCGGCGGCGTTGATGGTGCTGACGGCGGCGCTCGGCTATGCGATCCAGATCATCGCGACCAAGAAGCTCACCGTCACCGATTTCGACCTTCGCCATCGTGTTCTGGATGAACTTGATGCAGCTCGCCATGGGGATGGCGGGCGCTGGCGTGATGTTCGTCGACAAGATCGGATGGGAGCTCGTGCCGGCCATCGTCGGGCTCGGCACCGCCGGATTGTTCGCGCATTTCTGCATGACCAACGCCTTCCGGGCGGGCGACGCGAGCCTTGTGGTTCCGCTCGACTTCCTGCGCATTCCGCTCATTGCGGTGGTGGGATGGTGGCTCTATGCGGAACCGCTGGACATCTTCGTCTTTGCCGGCGCCGGGCTCATCATCAGCGGAATCCTATGGAACTTGCGCAGCGAAACACGACGTCCGGTAGCTGTTGGTAACATGGCTTCAGCCAGTACCAGCACTGGCCCCGATAGCCGCTAACCTCTACTATTCGTTCACACTTTGGACACCATTCCGGCGCTTCTTCATGCTTTCCAAAGGCCGATGCGTCGGGGTGCGGCTCTGCTCCATGAATGAGACCGTGATGCGGACACTATTGCGCCGGGCGATTCCCGGTGCGCTCGCCATTACCGCTTTCGCAACCGCCGCGAACGCGCAACCGCCGCTTCCGCCTCCCGCCTCGCAGCGCAACCCGGTCTGCGCGCGGCTGGAGAGCCAGCTCACGATGCTCGACCGCGGCCAGGTCGATCCGCAGCGCGCCGAACAGATCAAGCGTTACGAAGAGACCGCGCAACGCCAGCAGGTCGAGCTCGACCGCCTCTCGGCGCAGGCGCGGAAGATGGGATGCGAAGGCCGCGGCTTCTTCTCACTGTTCGGCGGTCAGCCGCAGCAATGCGGCCCGGTCAACAACCAGATCCAGCAGATGCGCGCGAACCTCGACCGCGTGCTGGCCGATCTCCAGCGCCTGCAAGGCAACACCGCCGACCGCGAGAGTGAGCGGCGCACGATCCTGGCTTCGCTCGGGCAGAACGATTGCGGTCCGCAATACAAGCAGTACGCCAACCGCGGCGGCGGCAACTTCTTCGAAAACCTGTTCGGCGGCGGCACCATCATCACGCCCGCTGAGCCGCCCGGCATCGGGGGCGATACCTATCGGACCGTCTGCGTGCGCACCTGCGACGGCTACTACTTCCCGATCTCCTATTCGACGACGCCGGCAAGCTTCCCGCAGGACGAGCAGGTTTGCCGGCGCATGTGTCCGGCGGCGGAAGTGGAGCTCTACACCCACCGCAATCCGGGAGAGGACATCGCACAGGCGACGTCGACCGGCGGTCGCAGCTATTCCGAACTGCCCAACGCATTCGCGTTCCGCAAGGCGTTCAACGCGTCCTGCAGTTGTCGCGGGCCGGGCCAGACCTGGTCGCAGGCGCTCCAGAACCTCGAAGACAACACCCTCGAACAAGGCGACATCGTCGTAACCGAAGAGCAGGCCAAGGCGATGTCGCAGCCGGCGGACCCCCGCGGCAAAGGCGCGCCGGCAGCCAAGGGCAAAGGACCGCAGCCCAAAGGTGCGGCGCCCGCGCAGACGCCGGCGGCCACGACGCCTGTGCCGGCGAAGCAGCAAACCGGCGAAGGCAAGCCCAAGGTGCGCACCGTCGGTCCGCCCTTCATTCCGCCGAACTGACGCCCGCCGCCCTGCCCCAACCGAAGATCGCCCAGGTCGTCTTTCCGTTCGACGCCGTGCGCGCGCAATTCACCGTCCGCGGTTGTGCGACAAGACGGTGCGCCGCACATCACTCCGTGATGTGCATGATGAACTTGTCGCGATTCGGCATTTTCACCTTCGGCAGCGTTTGCGCATCGATGACGTCGGTCTCACCGATGATCCCGTTGATGTGGAGGAGATACGCGGTCAGGGCGTAGGTCTCGTCGTGGGTGAGCGACTTCGTCTCCTGGTACGGCATCGCCGTGAACACATAGTCGAAGATCGTGGTCGCATAGGGCCAGAAGCTGCCGACGGTCTTGAGCTGGTTCGGCTGGCCGATCGTTCCATTGCCGCCGGCGAGATCGAGATTGGGCCCGCCCCTTCCTTTCACGCCATGACAGCCCTGGCACTTCGCCACGTAGATCGGCTCGCCCTGCCGGGCGGTGCCGCTGCCGTGCGGGAGGCCCACGCCATCAGGCGCGATCGTGATGTCCCAGGACGCGATTTCATCCGGCGTCGCGGGGCGCCCGAGTTGCGGCCGATCCTGTGCGAGCACCGCGCCGGCAAACATCGCGAGCGGCGCGGCGAGGAGAAGACTACGCATAGACATGGTTCACCTCCCCCTTCTCGTTCACGGCCCAACTGGTGATGCAGTTGGTGTGATAGTTGCCGGTGTGGCCGCGCTCCGCGATCATCGCGTCGCGCGTCCATTGCACATAGCCGGTGTCGTCGGTGCAGCGGCTTTGCAGGATCGCCGGCCCCCCGTCCCAGCGCCACGGCATGTGGAAGCGCACCACCGCCTTGGGCAGGATCTGCGACTGGATCAAAGCCTCCGCCCAGCTCTTGCCGCCATCGGCGGAGACTTCGACCTTGCGCACGATGCCGCGGCCGCGGCCGGACCAGGCGAGGCCTGAGATCTTGTAGTAGCCGGGGCCCTGCAGCTTCAATTCGGGCGCCGGCTGCGTGATCACGGATTTCGCTTCCATCACCAGGAAGAATTGCAGCGTGGTGCCGTCGTGGCGCGCGATCGAATAGCGCGAGGTCTCGTCCCGCGTATGCGTCGGGCCTTCGGTGACTTTGATGCGGCGCAGGTATTTCACCTGCGAGTTGCCCTGGTAGCCAGGCAGGAACAGCCGCATCGGATAACCGTTCTCGGGCCGCAGCCGCTCGCCGTTCTGGTAGAGCGCAACCATTGCATCGTCCATGACCTTGGACATCGGGATGCTGCGCGCCATGCCGGCGGCGTCGGCGCCTTCCGCCACGATCCATTTCGCATTCGGCTTGACCCCGGCTTCCTCCAGCAGCGTGGACAGCCGCACGCCGGTCCAGTCCGAGCAACAGATCTGGCCGTGGAGGCGCTGCACCCCGGCCTGGACCGGCTTGCGCTGATAGAGCAACTGGCTGTTGCCGCCGCATTCCAGAAAGTAGATGCGCGACTCCATCGGATATTTGGCGAGGGTGTCGAGCGTGAAGATCAGCGGACGGTCGACCAGCCCATGGATCAGGAGCTTGTGCTGGTCCGGGTCGATGTCGGGGACACCCGAATGCAGCCGCACGAAGTGGAGCCCGTTCGGCGTGATCGTGCCGTTGAGGTGGTGCAGCGGAGTGCGGATGGAGCCGAGCCCGGGCGGCGCGTTCGCCTGCTGCTGCATGCCTTCGCGCATGACATGCTTTTCGAAGCGCGACGGAGAACCGTAGCGCGCAAAACCTTCCGTGGTGGGATAGCGCATCCACGGTTCGACCGGCAGCGGCGCGGCGTCCGCGTGGCCGCTCAGCGCATAGCCCGACAGCGCGAGCGCCGCTCCGCCTTTGAGAAATATGCGGCGATGCAGGAGTCCGTTACCCGCGACGACGTCCTGATCGTCCATCAATTGCTGTGATGTCTTGCGCGCCATGGCGCCCTCCCTGGTACCGCTCCCGTGCATTCGATCTTGTTGAGACGATCGAATTGCACATGCGAGCCTATCATTTGCGGCCGGCCGTTTCCACGTTGCGCTGGTGCTTGCAGCGGAAATCGGCAAGGCGCAGTCTGTCGCTGCGTTTCAGCCGATAAAACATCGCGGGGCAAACCCGCGTGCTGCCAAGGGAGGAGTTCAGATGCTGCATCGAGCCCGCGCGGGCCGCGCGCTTGCGTTCGCCGTCCTCACCACGATCGCCGTGGCAGGCACCGAGACCTTCGCCCAGTCCGTGACCCCGACGAATTCGCTGCCCAATCCCTACCGGTCGGTCGAGAACTGGCCGCAATTCCGGGCCGGGCCTGGGGTTCGACCAGCGCGGTCGACATCGATCCCGACGGCACCAGCGTCTGGGTCGGCGAGCGCTGCGGCGCGCAGGGCTTCATCCCGCTAGCCAAATGGAAGGAGGGGCAACCGTTCAATTGCTTTGGCTCCACGCTCGACCCGATCCTGAAATTCGACGCATCGGGCCGGCTGGTGAAGAGCTTCGGCGCCGGCCTCACCGTCTTCCCGCACGGCCTGCATGTCGATCGCGAAGGCAATGTCTGGCTGACGGACAACGCCAACTTGGGCGGCAAGGGCCAGCAGGTGCTCAAGTTCAGCCCCGACGGCAAGCTGCTGCTGACGCTCGGCAAGGCCGGCGTCGCCGGCGCCGGTCCCGATGAGTTCAACGCGCCGTCTTCGGTCTTCGTCGCGCCCAACGGCGATGTCTTCGTCGCGGACGGACATGGCGGCAACACCAATGCGCGCATCGTGAAGTTTTCGAAGGACGGCAAGTTCATCAAGACCTGGGGCAAGAAGGGGTCTGGTCCGGGCGAGCTCGATATCCCCCACGCGCTGGCGATGGATTCGCAAGGCCGCTTGTTCGTCGGCGACCGCAACAACAACCGCATCCAGATTTTCGACCAGGAAGGCAACTTCATCGCCGAGTGGAAACAGTTCAGCCGGCCGAGCGGGATCTTCATCGACAGGAACGACACGATCTACGTCGCCGACTCCGAGTCGGAAGCGGTCCGCAACAGCAACCCGGGCTGGAAGCGCGGTATCCGTGTCGGCAGCGCGCGCACCGGCGAAGTGACGGCGCTCATTCCGGACCCGGTCGAGAAGATCACCGGCACCAGCGCGGCGGAAGGCGTCGCAGCCGACCGCAATGGCAACATCTTTGGCGCCGAGGTCGGTCCGAAGCGGCTGATGAAATATGTGAAGCAGTAGCAACGAGCCGTCCACATGAGACCGCTGCTTTTAGCTTTCGCAATTGCAGCTCTCCTAGGGATTGAACGCGCGAGCGCGCAGGTCTATCCGTCGCGCCAGATCACAATCGTCGTCCCGTCCGTGGCGGGCGGCTCCACCGATGCGATCGCGCGCGTCGTTGCGCTCCGCATGCAGGCAGCGCTGGGTGCGCCGGTCGTCGTCGAGAACGTCGGCGGCGCAGGTGGCGCCATCGGCACCACCCGGGTCGCGCGCTCAGCACCCGATGGTTACACGCTCGGCGTTGGCAACTGGAACAGCCGCGTCTCGGCAGGAGTGATTTACCCGGCGCAGTACGACGCGCTCAGAGATTTCGAGCCGATTGCGCTCCTGACGAACGCGCCGATCTGGATCGTCGCAAAGCAGGCCGTGCCGGCGACGAGCGCGAATGAGCTGATTGCTTGGCTCAAGGCGAACCCGGGCAAGGCGACGGCCGGGTTCGTTGGCGCCGGCACTGCGTCGCACATCTGCGGCATCCATTTCCAGAACACCACCGGGACACGCTTTCAGTTCGCACCGTATCGCAGTGGCGCGCCTGCCTATTCCGATCTGGTGGCCGGACATATCGACCTGATGTGTGCGGAGTCTTCGGCAACGCTGCCGCATGTGCGCAGCGGTAAGCTCAAAGCCTATGCCGTGCTGGCCAAGACTTGCTGGTTCGGCGCGCCTGACGTCCCGTCCGTGGATGAGGTGGGGCTGCCGGGGCTTTACTTGTCTTTCTGGCAAGGGCTGTGGGCCCCAAGGGGCACGCCGAAAGACGTTGTTGCCAGGATCAATGTCGTTGTCGTCGACACCTTTTCCGACCCGGCGGTGCGCCAGCGGCTTACCGACCAGGGGCTGGAAATCCCGCCGCGCGAGCTCCAGACGCCGGAAGGCTTCGGGGCATTCCACCAGGCCGAGATCGAGCGGTGGTGGCCGATCATCAAGGCAGCCAATATCAAGCCGGATTAATTGCCGAGCGGATTTGCGAAGCCGAAACCGCCTACGCGCCCTAATAATCGAACGCCTCGCCCTTCCCGCTTACGCTCTTGTCCTTGAGCAGCGTGCGATCGGGTTCGGCCGGCCGCGCGCCGGAATCACGGAAGCGGTTGACGATCGGGTAGCGGCGGTCGCGGCCGAAATTCTTCAGTGTCACCTTTACGCCCGGCGCCGACTGGCGGCGCTTGTATTCGGCGAGGTCAAGCATGCGCGCAACGCGCGCCACTGTCTCCTTGTCGAAGCCCGCATCGACGATCGCCGCGATCGGCTCTTCGCGCTCGACCAGCCGCTCGAGGATCGCGTCGAGCGCATCATAGGGCGGCAGCGAATCCTGGTCGGTCTGGTTCTCCCGCAGTTCCGCGGTCGGCGCGCGGGTGATGATGTTCTCGGGGATCACGCGGCCGTCCGGCCCCTTCGCGCCGTCGGGCTTCCATTGATTGCGCAGCCGCGCCAACCGATAGACCTCGGTCTTGTAGAGGTCCTTCACCGGATTGAAGCCGCCGTTCATGTCGCCGTAGAGCGTGGCATAGCCGACCGACATTTCCGACTTGTTGCCGGTCGTCACCACCATCAGGCCGAACTTGTTGGAGACCGCCATCAGGATGGTGCCACGCGCCCGCGCCTGCAAGTTTTCCTCGGTGACGTCGCGCGGCAAATCCTTGAACAGCGGCGACAGCGTCTGTTCGAGCCCCAGCACCGCCTTTTCGATCGGCACGACGTCGTACTTGACGCGAAGCGACTTCGCGACCGACGCCGCATCGTCGAGCGATTCCTGCGACGTGAAGCGATACGGCAACATCACACAGCGCACGCGTTCCGCCCCCAGGGCGTCCACTGACATCGCCGCCACCAGCGCGGAATCGATGCCGCCAGAGAGGCCGAGCACCACGCCCTTGAAGCCGTTCTTGGCGACGTAGTCACGCAGTCCCAGGACGCAGGCGATATAGTCCTCGCGGTCGCCATCGCCCATGAGCTTCGCCACCGGCCCGCCGATGCACCGCCAGGTGTTGCCGCTGCGCTCCCAGCGCACCGTCGTCACCTGTTCGGTGAAGGCCGGAAGCTGGAAGGCGAGCGAGCGGTCGGCATGCAGGCCGAACGACGCGCCGTCGAAGATGAGCTCGTCCTGGGCGCCGACCTGGTTCACGTAGACCATCGGCAGATCGCTCTCGGTGACGCGCGAAACCGCGATGTTGAGCCGGACGTCGTCCTTGTCGCGATGGTAGGGCGAGCCGTTCGGCACGATCATCAATTCGGTGCCGGTCTCCGCCAGCGTCTCGACCACGTCGGCGCCCCAGATGTCCTCGCAGATCGGCACGCCGAGCCGCACGCCGCGGAAATTAACCGGCCCCGGCATCGGCCCGGGTGCGAACACGCGCTTCTCGTCGAACACCCCGTAGTTCGGCAGATCGACCTTGCGCCGCACCGCCGCGATGGCGCCGCCGTCGAGCAGGCAATAAGCGTTGTAGAGCTTGCCGTCCTCGACCCAAGGCGTGCCGATCAGCATGGCCGGGCCGCCGTCGGCGGTCTCGCGCGCGAGCTCTTCGATCTTGGCGCGGCAGGCCGCCTGCAGCGCCGGCTTGAGCACCAGATCCTCCGGCGGATAACCGCAGATGAAAAGTTCGGAGAACGCGACCAGGTCGGCGCCGTCGCGGGCCGCGTGCGCGCGCGCGGCCCGCGCCTTGCCGCCGTTGCCGTCGATGTCGCCGACGGTCGGATTGAGCTGCGCAACTGCGATCGCGAGGCTGTCGGTGGGGCGGGCGTTCATGGGGCTAGATGTAGCGTGGGGAAGCCGCGATGGGAATGCCGGTTGCCGCGCATCCGCGGCGTGGATTTCACATCGAAACCGGGAACGCGAGCGGCGTCATTTGCGTTATTTCGCCAGAGCCTCAATTGGAGGAACCATCATGACCTACCCCAGTGACCCGAATTTCACGTATGCGAACAACCGGAACTTGCGGCGCGACGGCGAAGGCGGCGGCTTCACCGCCACGACGTGGGCAAGTCTTGCTTTCATTGTGCTGCTGTTCGGCGGCGTCGCGTTCTGGGCGTACCAAAGCGGTGACATGGAGAAGGCCGCGATCAACAAGCCCGGCGTCGAACGTAGCGCACCGACCACGACCGGCCAGGGTGGCGCTCCATCCAGGATGCCGGCGACGAAGGACAGCGCACAATAATCCATCGGTCTTGATTGCGAACGAAGGTGCCCCGCCCACGCGGGGCATCTTCGTCATAGCCACCCTACCCGCTCAGCGAGAGCCAGCAACCACACCGCCCCCGCGAGCAGCAGCGCGAGGCCAACTGCGGCCGACCCGATGTCCTTGACGGTGCCGATCTGAAAGTCGAATTCGCGCGACACCCGGTCGGCGAGTTTCTCGACCGCGGTGTTGAGCAATTCAACGATCATCAGAAGGACCAGGACGCCCACCAGCAGGAGGCGCGTCCAGGCGGTCTGCCCGACCACGAAGGCAAGCGGAATTGCGACCAGGAGAACGGCGGCTTCCTGCCGGAACGCAGCCTCGGTCCGGATCGCGAACTTGAGCCCGTTCCAGGAGTTGATGGTCGCGCGCAGCAATCGGTCCATCGGTGATCCCGTTTTCGACGGCCCCTTCTTCACCTACCTGTCATAGACAGGCAAGCGTCTCTCGTTAGTTGCCGCTGACCACCCGGTACGGACCGAGCTTGATATTGGCCTGGATGAAGCCGCCGAAGTGATCGGCCCGCCACTGCACGACCTGCGGCTGCGCGTTGAAGCCAACGACATGTCCCTCGAAATGGGTGTGACCCTTGGCCTCGACGTGCCAGTAGCGGCCGCCGGCACCCACATTGATCCAATCGTTGAAGCGATAGGAAACGATGGCGTCGAACTGGTAGCCCCAGCCCTTGCCGTCCTCCGGAATCGGGCCGGTGAAGTCGCCGGGATTGCCGCCGATCCGCAGGAAGTGCGAGTCCGCGCCATAGAGCTTCGCGAACGGCAGCCAGGCGGCATCGACGGTGACCTTCCAGTGCTGGGCGAATTCCGCCGATGCCTCAAAGCCGAGACGGAGCGAATGCCAATTGTTGGTCTGCGAGATTCCGCGGATCGAATCCGGGATAGCCGGGGTGCAGATGTTCGGATTCGCCCCGACCTGGGCGCAGCCCATGGCGTCGACATAGTCGCGCAGGAAATGATAGCCGGCGAACGCGCCGACGTGGAAATCCGGTCCGCGGACCAGCTTGATGCCGGCGTCGACGCTGCCGTAGATCAGCGAGCCGCTCTTGTTGTCGCTGAGCGTCGCGGAATAGGGCGAGACGACCGGCGGGAAGTCCTCGTCCTTCAGCTTGCCGCTGAACAAGCCGCCGCCGCCGAAGTAGCCCTTGACGAACCAGCCGTTGTTGAAGTCGAGCCGTGAGAACGCCTCGCCGGTGAAGATGTTCATGTCATAGTAGTCGAGGCGCGACACCAGCATCGTGCCGCTGGTGTCGAACAGATCCTTCTTGGTCTTCGCACGGCCGAACCAGAACCGCGTCCCGAGTTCGCCGACATAGGTTGCCGGCACCGCCACGACAGCGGGACTCCAATCGGCGGCGACAACCGGCGCCGCGGTCGACAGGCTGAGCGCAAATGCGGCCGCAGCACGCGCCAGCGCAACCGTGATCCTTGTTGCTTTCGTCACCGACAGGCCCCCCGCCTGGATACGGGGGGCATTCTTCGCGCTGCCGGTTGTGCAATCCTTACAATTGTAGGGATCGCCTCAAGGAAGCGTTCGTAGTGTTAATGCTCGCTGAGCGCGAAATCGTTTACCTTCACGGAGAGTGAAGGTGCATGGCGCGGCAACAGGCAACCGCCGTCATCACCGGGCCGGCGCGTAGCGCCGAGACCCGGTGATCCATCTTCTTACGAAAAGTGATGGATTGCCGGGTCAAGCCCGGCAATGACACCCAACTTAACGCTTACCCGAACGTATACGTGTCCATCGAGATCACGCCGCTGCGGGTACTGGTGTGAATGCGCCGGCCCTTGGTTTCGCCGGCGCCGATCGCGATGAACAGCGGCATCAGATGCTCGTCGGTCGGATGATTGTCGGCCGCATGCGGCGCGAGCTTGCGGTAGTTCACGAGGTCGTCGTTGGCGCCGGCCTCGATCTTGTCGTGCACCCAATCGGTGAATTCCGCGACCCATGGCAGCGCCGGCGCATCGCCCGGCAGGCCGCTGGAATAGAACTCATGCAGATTGTGGGTCAGTGAGCCCGATCCGATCACCAGAAAATTCTCGTCGCGCATCGAGGCGAGCGCCTTGCCAAGCGCCACATGATGCGCGGGTCCGAGCTGCGGCTGCACCGCGATCTGCACCACCGGCACGTCGGCGTCGGGATAAAGCAGCATCAGCGGCACCCAGGTGCCGTGATCATAGCCGTAGCCGGTGACGACCGCCGGCGCGAAGCCCGCGGCCTGCCACAGGCCGGCGATCTTGATCGCCACCTGCGGATCGCCGGGCGCCGCGATAGACGAGCTTGCGCAATTCCGGCATGCCGCCGAAGTCGTAGATCATGCCGGGCTTGGCATCGCCGACCACGGCAGGACGGCTGGTGCCGAAATGTGCGGTAGCGATGACGATGGCGCGCGGCTTCGGCAGGCTCTTGGCGAAACCTTTCAGGAAGTCACGCGCGGCGGAATCCTCGACGATCAGCCGCGGCGAGCCGTGCGAGATGTAGAGGGCGGGCAGAGCCATCTGTTTGCTCTCAAGTTTACGCAGCCTTCGTACACTTGGCTGCGTACGCCGCGCTTTATAGCCCCGCCGCCGCCGGCAGCGGCTGCATCTTGTTGGGGCGCTCCTTCTTGAGCAGGTCGGCGAGCAGGAAGGCGAGGTCGATCGCCTGCTCGGCATTGAGCCGCGGATCGCAGACCGTGTGGTAGCGGTCGTTGAGGTCCTGATCCGAAATCTCGCGCACGCCGCCAGTGCATTCGGTGACGTTCTGCCCGGTCATTTCCAGATGGACGCCGCCGGCATAGACGCCTTCGGCCGCGCAGACCTGGAAGAAGGTGCGGGTCTCTTTCAGGATCAGCTCGAACGGCCGCGTCTTGTAGCCGGTGGTCGAGGTGATGGTGTTGCCGTGCATGGGATCGCTCGACCAGACCACGACGCGGCCTTCCTTCTTCACCGCGCGGATGAGCGGCGGCAGCAGGTCGCCGGCCTTGTCGGCGCCGACGCGGCAGATCAGCGTGAGACGGCCCGGCTCGTTCTCCGGATTGAGGATATCGATCAGCCGCAGCAGGTCGTCGGGCTTCTGCGACGGACCGGTCTTGAGGCCGAGCGGATTTTTGATGCCGCGGCAGTATTCGACGTGGGCGTGGTCCGCCTGGCGGGTGCGGTCGCCAATCCAGACCATGTGGCCGGAGGTCGCGTACCAGCTTCCGGGACGGGTTGAATCCTCGCGCGTGAGCGCCTGCTCGTAGCCGAGCAGCAGCGCCTCGTGGCTGGTGTAGAAATCGGTCGTGCGCAGCTCCGGATGGCTCTCGAGGTCGAGCCCACAGGCTTGCATGAAGTTCAGCGCGTCGGAAATGCGCTCGGCGAGTTCCTGGTAGCGGCGCGCCTGCGGGCTATCCTTGATCGCGCTCAGCATCCATTGCTGGACGCTGGCGAGATTGGCGTAGCCGCCTTGTGCGAACGCGCGAAGCAGGTTGAGCGTCGCCGCCGACTGGCGATAGGCCTGCAACTGCCGGCGCGCATCGGGCGTACGCGACTCCGGCGTGAACTCGGTGCCGTTGACGATGTCGCCGCGATAGATCGGCAGCTCGACGCCGTTCTTCTTTTCCGTCGGCGAGGTGCGCGGCTTCGCGAACTGACCCGCGATGCGCCCGACCTTCACCACCGGCAAGGAGCCGGCATAGGTCAGCACCACCGCCATCTGAAGGAAGACGCGGAAGAAATCGCGGATGTTGTTGGCGCCATGCTCGGCGAAGCTCTCGGCACAGTCGCCGCCCTGCAGCAGGAAAGCCTCGCCCTTGGCGACGCGGCCGAGCGCCTTCATCAGGTTGCGCGCCTCGCCTGCAAAAACCAGCGGCGGAAAGGTCGCAAGCTGCCGCTCAACCTCGGCAAGCGCTCCCTTGTCGGGGTAGTCGGGCATCTGCAAAGCAGGCTTCTTGCGCCAGCTTTCTGGCGTCCAACGCTCGGCCATCACGCGGCTCCAATACGCTAATTGGTCGATTTTCAGCGGGTTATATACGAGGGCGGGCGCTGAAAGCCAGAATAATCCCGGATCGGCCCTATTCGGCGGCCTGCCGCCCAACCGTGTAGGCCTTGGTGCGCAGAGTGACGAGCTCCTCGGAGGCGGTCGGATGCACCGCCATGACCGCGTCGAAATCGGCCTTGGTGGCGTTCATCTTCACCGCAATGCCGACCAGCTGAATCATTTCCCCGGCGTCCGGGCCCGCGATGTGGCAGCCCAGCACCCGGTCGGAGGCTGCGTCCACGATCAGCTTGAAGAACGAGCGGGTGTCGCGCCCGGAGAGTGTCGCCTTCATCGGTCGGAACGAGGTCTTGTAGACATCGACCCGCGGATAGCGTTCGCAGGCGAGCGTCTCGGTGAGACCGATGACGCCCAGCTCCGGCTCGGAGAACACCGCCGTCGGCACATCGGTGTGATCGACCTTGGTCGGCTTGCCGCCGAACACGGTGTCGGCAAAGGCGTGGCCCTCGCGGATCGCGACCGGCGTGAGATTGATGCGATCGGTCACGTCGCCGACCGCATAGATGTTCGGCGCCGAGGTGCGCGAGAATTCGTCGACGGCGATCGCGCCCTTTGCGAGCGTCACGCCGGCCTTGTCGAGCCCGAGCCCCGCGACGTTCGGCTTGCGGCCGGTGGCGAACATCGCGCAATCGACCATGAAGGATTCGCGGTCGGACAATTCGACGTCGAGACCGTGATCGACCTTCTCGATGGCGTCGACGGTCTGCCGGCACACGATCTTGATGCCGCGCTTGCCCATTTCGGTCGCAAGGTGGTCGCGCACATCGTTGTCGAAGCCGCGCAGGATCTGCTCGCCGCGATAGACCAGCGTCACCTCGGAACCAAGTCCGCTGAAGATGTTGGCGAACTCGACGGCGATGTAGCCGCCGCCCTGGATCAACACGCGCTTGGGAAGCTCTTGCAGATGGAAAGCTTCGTTCGACGAGATGACATGCTCGATGCCGGCGATCTCGGCGCCGAGATGCGGCGTGGCGCCGGTCGCGATCAGGATCGTCCCGGCGCGCACGGTCTTGCCGGTCGCGACCAGACGCACGGTGTGGGCATCCTCCAACACCGCCCGGCTCTTCGCGATCGCGACGTTCGCGCGCTCCAGGTTGGTCGTGTAGGCCGCCTCGAGCCGCGCGATCTCGCGGTCCTTGTTGGCGATCAGCGTCGCCCAGTCGAACGTGGGCTCGCCCAGCGTCCAGCCGTAGCCGGCGGCATCCTCGAACTCGTCGGCGAAGCGCGACGCATAGACCAGGAGCTTCTTCGGCACGCAGCCGCGGATCACGCAGGTGCCGCCGACGCGATACTCCTCGGCGACCATGACGCGCGCGCCGTGGCCGGATGCGATCCGCGCGGCGCGCACGCCGCCAGAGCCTCCACCGATGACGAAAAGATCGACGTCGTGGTCAGCCATGCCCGCGGCCAGATTTCGTGTGCAACCTACAGGTCATGCCCCCGCTTCTTCATCTCGACACGAAAGCGGCCGAGAACCTCCTCGCCGAAGTCCTCCTGCCAGTCTTTCAGTCCTGCCACCGCATCCTGGAAAGTCCCGGCTCGATCGCGATGACCTTCTTTCCGGTCGGGGTCCGATAGAAAGCAAGATCTGCTTGAGCTCCGGCTTCGGTGAAGCGCGAGGCATAGAGCTATGGCGATATCGTTCACGAGATCGGCGGTCCGCGGCTGCAAATTGCTTGCGCAGGTTGCGCCGACACCTCGTCCAAGTCCTTGCGAAGAGTCGGATTGGTCTGCAGAATGCAAGGCTCTGACGTGTTCGATCACGCCCGCAACCATCGGCGCGAACAGCGCCGTCGCATCCCTTCAGATCGATGATTTCCCGGGCCATCGCGACCGCGCTGGCGACGGCTCCGGCGGCTGCTGCGGCTGCGCCGGCCCCGCAACGGCGACCAGTGCAAGCGCAAGCAAAGCGGCGCGCGATGCCGGCAACGGCTGGTGCGAGCCTGACTTTGGCGATCATGATGATGTTCCTTTCCGGTCGATGAAGCTTCATAAGGCCGCTCGATCACACGCACGCCCCCGCTCCCTGCGAGAATGGCGGCGGTTGCAAGCCCAATGAACAGTCCGTGCTCGATGACGCCTGGGATAGCGGACAGCCGAGCCGCCAGCGCCTTCGGATCGGCGATCCGCTGCAGCGCGCCGTCCAGAATCCAGTGCCCGCCATCCGTGACGAAAGCGTGGCCGTCTTTGGTCCGCCGCAGGGTCGCGGCGGCCGGCGAGCCGGTGCCGGCAAAGGCGGCTTCGACAGCGCGCCGCGTCGACTCCAGTCCGAACGGTTCGACCTCGACCGGCAGCGGGAAACGACCAAGCAGCAGGCACCCATTTCGAATTCATCGGCGATGACGACCATGCGCGCCGATGCCGCTGCAACGATCTTCTCGCGCAACAGCGCGCCGCCGCCGCCCTTGATGAGGCTGAGATCGGGCGCGATCTCGTCGGCGCCGTCCACGGTCAGATCGAGCTCGGGCGTCTCGTCCAATGTCGACAATGGCACGCCGACCCGCTCGGCATCGCGCCGCGTCGCATCGGAGGTCGGAACGCCCACGACCTTGAGGCCGTCTCGCACGCGCTCTCCGAGCAACTCGACAAAATGCTTTGCCGTGGAGCCGGTGCCCAGACCCAGACGCATGCCGGGGCGAACGAATTCAATCGCACGAGCGGCCGCGGCACGTTTCTGCGCTTCAGGATCCATCGCGAAAATCGGCCGGCTCTGCGTCTGACATTGAAAAACTGGAAATCCAGCGTCTATCTAGCGTCGATCCGCCGACAGGCATAGTCCATTCGTATTGATGTCCGAGGCAGCGCTTGCCATCGCCGGTGTCGCCCGGTAGCGATCGCCGGTCATGATTTCCCCTCTCGTCGTATTCGATCTCGACGGAACGCTGGTCGATACGGCGCCCGATCTGGTCGCAACCCTCAACACCATCCTGGCACGCGAAGGCCTGCCGCCGGTGGACTACGCGGCGGCGCGCAACTTTGTCGGAGGTGGCGCCCGGCTGATGGTCGAGCGCGGGCTTGAGGCGGCTGGCCGAAATCTGCCACTGCCGCCATCGACGGAATTACGCGCGATTTCATCGACCACTATGCCGCGCATATCGCCGACAGTTCTGCGCCATTTCCGGGCGTCGAGCCGGCGCTCGATACGCTTGCCGATCGTGGCTACCGGCTCGCGGTCTGCACCAACAAGATCGAGAAGCTTTCGATCCGGCTGCTCGATGCGCTCGGTCTGTCGAAGCGGTTTGCGGCGATCTGCGGAGCGGACACGTTTGGCGTCGCCAAGCCCGATCCTGAGATATTGCGCCGCACCATCGCGCGCGCCGATGGCGACGGAGCGGCCGTGATGGTGGAGACTTCGCTCGCCGACATCGCGACCGCCCGTGCCGCCCAAATCCCGGTGATTGCGGTCGATTCGGGTACACCGAAACCCCTGTCACGGAGCTGGCGCCCGACCGGATCATCAGCCATTTCGTCGATCTTCCAGAGGCTGTTCTTTGCCCTCATTGGCGGTCCCCGGCCTGAATTTGCCGGGAACAGTTAAGAGTGAAATTTACCTTATCGCCGCCACACTTAGGAGAGAGATACTAAATCGACTATAGGCTGGCGGCGCCGGTGTCGCTGTTGCGCGCCTGCGGTCCCCGCTCGTATGGTTACCTGGGGCCAGACCGCCGTAGGCCGTCTTCGATGGTGGGTACGACCATGAGCCGAGTT
>CAWKMR010000040.1:0-68823 GCA_963850705.1 uncultured Alphaproteobacteria bacterium
CTTGCCAGCCGAGGACCCAGGCCCATGGAAGACTTCCACCGCATTCGCCGACTGCCGCCCTACGTCTTCGAGCAGGTCAACCGCGCGAAGGCCAAGGCCCGCAATGCCGGGGCCGACATCATCGATCTCGGCATGGGCAATCCCGACCTGCCGGCGCCGGCGCATGTCATCGAGAAGCTGAAGGACACCATCGGGCGTCCGCGCACCGACCGCTATTCCGCGTCGCGCGGCATCCCGGGTCTGCGTCGCGCCCAGGCCGCCTACTACGACCGCCGCTTCGGGGTGAAGCTCAATCCCGAGACCCAGATCGTCACCACGCTCGGCTCCAAGGAAGGCTTCGCCAACGTGGCGCAGGCGATCACCGCGCCGGGCGACGTCATCCTGGTCCCCGATCCCAGCTACCCGATCCATGCCTTCGGCTTCCTGATGGCCGGCGGGGTGTGCCGTTCGGTGCCTTCCGAGCCGACGCCCGACTTCTTCTCGACGCTGGAACGCGCGATCGTGCATTCGATCCCGAAGCCGCTCGCGGTCGTGGTCTGCTATCCGTCGAACCCGACCGCGTACGTCGCCGACCTCGACTTCTACAAGGAGCTGGTGGCGTTCGCGAAGAAGCACGGCATCTTCATCCTGTCCGATCTCGCCTATGCCGAACTCTATTTCGACAACAACCCGCCGCCGTCGGTACTGCAGGTGCCGGGCGCGATGGACATCGCGGTCGAATTCACCTCGATGTCGAAGACCTATTCGATGCCGGGCTGGCGCATCGGCTTCGCGGTCGGCAACGAGCGCATCATCGCGGCGCTCGGGCGCGTGAAGTCCTATCTCGACTACGGCGCCTTCACGCCGATCCAGGTGGCGGCAACGGCTGCGCTCAACGGCCCCGATGACTGCATCCGCGAGATGCGCGACATCTACAAGCGCCGCCGCGACGTGATGGTGGAAGGCTTCGGCCGTGCCGGCTGGCACGTGCCGGCGCCGCGGGCGTCGATGTTCGCCTGGGCGCCGATCCCGGAACCGTTCCAGACGCTCGGCAGCGTGGAGTTCGCGACGCTGCTGGTCGAGAAGGCCGAGGTGGCGGTGTCGCCCGGCACCGGCTTCGGCGAGCGCGGCGAGGGCTACGTGCGGATCGCGCTGGTCGAGAACGAGCAGCGCATCCGGCAGGCCGCGCGCAATATCCGGCGCTTTCTTGAAACCGCACCGGATAAGCTGCATAACGTCGTCCCGCTCGCTAAACGCGGCTGAGCATCAACGCGCTTCCCCGGATTCCTCCCATGGCCGAACCCTTGAGAGTGGGCCTCGCCGGATTGGGCACGGTCGGCTCGTCCGTCGCCGCGATGATCCTGCGCACCCGCGACGCCATCGCCGAGCGCGCCGGGCGGCCGGTCGACCTCGTGGCCTATGCCGCGAAGGACCCGCCGCGGGACGCGACGCTCGATCTCTCGAAGGTGCGCAAGGTTGCCGATCCGGTTGCGCTCGCGCGCGACCCGGGCATCGACGTGTTCGTCGAGCTGATGGGCGGCTCCGGCGACCCCGCCAAGAGCTCGGTCGAGGCGGCGCTCGCCGCCGGCAAGCCGGTGGTCACCGCCAACAAGGCGCTGCTGGCGCATCACGGCGTCGCGCTGGCGCAGCTTGCGGAGGCGAACAAGACCGCGCTGTCGTTCGAGGCCGCGGTCGCCGGCGGCATCCCGATCATCAAGACGCTGCGCGAAGGTCTCGGCGGCAGCCGCATCAACCGCATCTACGGCATCCTCAACGGCACCTGTAACTACATCCTCACGCGCATGCAGAAGGAGCGCCTGTCCTTCGACGTCTGCCTGAAGGAAGCGCAGAAGCTCGGCTATGCGGAGGCCGATCCGACGTTCGACATCGGCGGCTTCGACACCGCGCACAAGATCGCGATCCTGACCAGCGTCGCGTTCGGCACCGAGGTCGATGCCGACGCGGTGCATGTGGAAGGCATCGAGTCGATCACGCTCGCCGATCTCGAGGCCGCCGACGAACTCGGCTATCGCGTGAAGCTGCTCGGCGTGGCGCAGCGCACCGACGCCGGCATCGAGCAGCGCGTGCATCCGACCATGGTGCCCAAGGGCAACGTGATCGCGGAGGTCGACGGCGTGCTCAATGCGGTGGCGGTCGATGCCGACACCATGGCCCTGACCCTGATGGGGCCGGGCGCCGGCGGCGCCGCCACGGCATCGGCGGTCGTCGCCGACATCATGGACCTGGCCGCCGGCCGGCGCGTGCCGTCGTTCGGGCGGCCGGCCGCGAGCCTGGTCAAGGCGCCGCGCGCGCCGATGCAGCGCCACGAGGGCGGCTACTACATCCGCCTGGAGGCGGTGGACCGGCCCGGATCGGCCGCGACCATCGCGCGCCGCATGGCGGAGGGGAACATTTCGCTGGAATCGATCATGCAGCGCGGCAAAGACCGCCTGCCGCATGGCGGCGAGGACCCGCGCAGCGCGGACAAACCTGCGCCCGTCGTATTGATCACCTATGCTACAACGGAAGACGCGGTGCGCCGGGCGCTGGCCGCGATCGAGGCAGACGGTGTGTTGGCGGAGAAGCCGCAGGTGATCCGCATCGAGAAGGGGTAAGCTCGCGTCTCCGCCGGTTGGCCGGTTCCGGCGGTGCGCGAGCTAAGAGGGGCTAGAGGCGACCTGATGGCAAATTCGTCAATTACGGTTCAACCGGATCTGGTGCTGGAACGCATCCTGTCGATCGAGATCGTGCGCGTGACCGAGCGCGCGGCGGTGTCGGCGGCAAGGCTGCGCGGCCAGGGCAAGGACAAGGCGTCCGACCAGGCCGCGGTCGATGCCATGCGGCGCGAGCTCAACAAGCTGCCGATCGACGGCACCGTCGTGATCGGCGAGGGCGAGCTCGACGAGGCGCCGATGCTGTTCATCGGCGAGAAGGTCGGCAACAAGCACGGCCCCAAGGTCGACATCGCGGTCGATCCGCTCGAAGGCACCACGCTCTGCGCCAAGAACATGCCGGGCGCGATCGCGACGCTCGCGATGGCGGACGGCGGCACGCTGCTGCATGCGCCCGACGTCTACATGGAGAAGATCGCCATCGGGCCCGGCTATCCCAAGGGCGTGGTCGATCTCGACGCGCCCGCGGAGGAGAACATCCTCAACCTCGCCAAGGCCAAGGGCGTCAAGCCGCACGAAATCACCGCGCTGCTGCTCGATCGCCCGCGCCACGCCGACCTGATCGCGGGCGTGCGCAAGGCCGGCGGCCTCGGTCGCCTTGATCAGCGACGGCGACGTCGCCGGCGTGATCCACACCGCGGATGCCGAGCACTCCGGCATCGACATCTATCTCGGCACCGGCGGTGCGCCGGAAGGCGTGCTGGCGGCCGCGGCGCTGCGCTGCATCGGCGGGCAGATGCAATGCCGGCTCATCCTCGACACCGAGGAGCGGCGCGAACGCTCGCACAAGATGGGCATCACCGATTTCCGCAAGCGCTACGAGATCGAGGACATGGTGCGCGGCGACTGCCTGTTCGCCGCGACCGGCGTGACCTCGGGCGCGATGCTCAGGGGCGTGCGCTTCCGCGGCGACATCATCGAGACCGAGACGGTGGTGATGCGCTCGATCACCGGCACCGTGCGCTGGATCCGCGCCGAGCACCGCCAGCTCGATAAATTCCACCTGGATTGAGATCGTTGCGCGCCTAGGGCGCGCGCTGACGCTTGGGCGCCCTCACCAAATCGCTGGCCCGACAGCATTTGGCGTTCATGGTCATGACGCCAGGCTGTGCATCTCGGCGATCAGGTCGGATTTGCCTTCGAAGCCGATGCCGGGCAGATCCGGCATGGTGATGTAACCGTTTTCGACCCGGACCCCATCGGGGAAGCCGCCATAGGGTTGGAACAGGTCGGGATACGATTCATTGCCACCGAGCCCGAGGCCTGCCGCGATGTTGAGCGACATCTGGTGCCCGCCGTGTGGAATGCAGCGGCGCCACGACCATCCGTAAGCGGACAGCATGTCCAGCGTACGAAGGTATTCGACCAACCCGTAGCTGAGCGCGCAGTCGAATTGCAGCCAGTCGCGATCGGGCCGCATGCCGCCATAGCGGATCAGATTGCGGGCGTCCTGCATCGAGAACAGGTTTTCGCCGGTGGCCATCGGGCCGGGATAGTGTTCGGCTAGCTTGGCCTGCAACGCGAAGTCCAAGGGGTCGCCGGCTTCCTCGTACCAGAACAGATCGTATTGGCGCAGCGCCTTGGCATACGCCACGGCCGTATCGAGATCGAAGCGGCCATTGGCATCGACCGCGAGCTGACAGCCGGCAGGCAGCAATTTCAGAACAGTCTCGATGCGCTTGCAGTCGTCGGCGAGCGGCGCACCGCCAATTTTCATCTTCACGACGCGATAGCCGCGATCGAGATAACCTTGCATCTCCGCGGCCAGACCATCGAGACCCTTGCCGGGATAGTAGTAGCCGCCGGCGGCATAGACGAAGACCCGCGGATCGGCCTCGACGCCGGCGCGTTCCGCCAGCAGGCGAAACAGCGGCTTGCCCTCGATCTTGGCGACGGCGTCCCACACCGCCATGTCGATCGTGCCGATGGCGACCGACCGTTCGCCGTGGCCACCGGGCTTCTCGTTGGTGAACATGGCGGCCCACACCTTGTGGGGGTCGATATTGCTGCCGTTGGCGTTGAGCAGGCTGGTGGGCTCCGCCGTCAAAATGCGGGGCGCAAAGCGTTCCCGGATCAGGCCTCCCTGGCCGTAACGACCGTTGGAGTTGAAACCGTAGCCGATGACGGGCCGGCCATCGCGCACAACGTCGGTGACCACCGCCACCAAACTGAGCGTCATCTTGGAGAAGTCGATGAACGCATTGGCGATGGGTGAAGCGATCGGGGCCGTGCGCTCCCGGATGTCTACGATGCGCATATCAGAAGTATATTCCTTTTTAGGCGTCGGGACTTAGCAGGGGCCCGCTTACGGCAACGGCCGCTCGCCGCCCGGCACCGGCGCGTCGAAGCCGTTCAGCATGATCGCGACCATCGTGTAGAAGCCGAGCGAGGAGATCAGCTCGATCACATGATCGAGCCCGAGCGCGGCGACGGCGCGATCGTAAGTCGGCTGCGACAGCGTGCGGGTCTCGTTCATCTCGGTCACGAGTTCATAGACCAGCCGTTCGTCGTCGCGATCGAACTCGGGCTTGCGGCGATGGCGGATCGCCTCGACCACGTCGGGCGAAACCCCGGCCTCCAGCGCATGCCGGGCGTGCGCGAACCATTCATACTGCGCCGACCAGTGGCGGGCGACGACCAGCACCATGATCTCGAACAGCCGCAGGTCGAGATCGCCGTTGCGCAGCGTCGTGCCGAGCTTGTCGGCCGCATCGGCAAGCTTGGGATTGCGCAGCCAGATCGCGAATGGCCCGCGCACCGTGCCGCCGCGGGTGCCGGCGATGCGGTCGTGGATCGCCTTCTGTTCGGGTGTCATGGTTGCCGGATTTAAGTCTTCCACACGGGCCATTCTTTGCTCCTGATGGCATGGCGCTTCCTCGATCAGTTTCGGACAAT
The DNA here is from genome assembly GCA_963850705.1 of uncultured Alphaproteobacteria bacterium. Classification (GTDB taxonomy): domain Bacteria; phylum Pseudomonadota; class Alphaproteobacteria; order Rhizobiales; family Xanthobacteraceae; genus VAZQ01. Next base: position 5,547 of record CAWKMR010000040.1, read on the forward strand.
AGGCCCAACTGATTCGCCCACAGAAACAGACCGATGTTGTCCGTCTTGTCCAGTCCCGCCGCGCCGATCCCTGGGGAACGCCGCCATTTTCTCGGCGTCGAGCAGTCCGCGACCGGCCGCGCCTGGCGCGACCGGCTGGACGAGCGCGGCTCGGCGCGGGCGCTGGCGATCGCGCAGCGGCACGACCTGCCGGACCTGCTGGCGCGTGTGCTGGCCGGACGGGGCGTCGAGATCGACGACGTGCCGCGCCATCTCGACCCGACGGTGCGGGCGCTGATGCCCGATCCGAGCGTCCTCGTCGGCATGGACGCGGCGGCGGCGCGGATCGCGGACGCGGCGATGCGCGGCGAGACCGTCGCGATCTTCGGCGACTACGACGTCGACGGCGCGACCTCGGCGGCGACGCTGGCGCGCTTCCTGCGCCTCGCCGGGCTCGCGCCGATCATCCACATCCCCGACCGCCTGTTCGAAGGCTACGGGCCGAATGTCGAGGCGATCCGCGCGCTGGCGGGGCGCGGCGCGACGTTGCTGGTCACCGTCGACTGCGGCACCGTGAGCCACGAGCCGCTCGCTGAAGCGGCGCGGCTCGGCATGGAGACGATCGTCATCGATCATCACCTCGCCGACGAGACGCTGCCGCCCGCGCTCGCGGTGGTGAACCCGAACCGGCTCGACGATCTCTCCAAGCTCGGCCATCTCGCCGCGGTCGGGCTGGTGTTCATGGCGGTGGTGGCGGTGAACCGCGAACTGCGCCGGCGCGGGTTCTGGAATGCGGACCGGCCGGAGCCGGACCTGCTCGATCTGCTCGACCTGGTCGCGCTCGGCACCGTCGCCGACGTGGTGCCGCTCAAGGGGCTCAATCGTGCGTTTGTCGCCAAGGGACTGCTGGCGATGCGGCGGCGCGAGCATGTCGGCCTCACGGCGTTGATGGACGTGTCGCGGCTCGGCGGTCCGCCGGAGCCGTTCCATCTCGGCTTCCTGCTGGGGCCGCGCATCAATGCCGGCGGCCGGATCGGCCGCGCGTCGCTGGGCGTCGATCTGCTGCTCGCCGACGATCCGATCGAAGCCGCGCGCATCGCCGCCGAGCTCGACCGCCTCAACACCGAGCGCCGCGCCATCGAGGTGGCGACGGTGGCGCAGGCCGAGGCCGAAGCGATGGCGGCGCTCGGCATCGAGGAGAAGGGCGCGGCCGTGGTCACCGCGGCCGAAGGCTGGCACCCGGGCGTGGTCGGGCTGGTCGCCGCGCGGCTGAAGGAGCGCTTCGGCCGGCCGGCCTTTGCGATCGCGCTCGAACCGGGCGGCATCGGCACCGGCTCCGGCCGCTCGATCGCCGGCGTCGATCTCGGCCGGGTGGTGCGGCAGGCGGTGGGCGAGGGGCTGCTGATCAAGGGCGGCGGCCACGCCATGGCGGCCGGCGTCACGCTGCGCAAGGACGCGCTGGCGGCGTTCCGCGCCTTCCTCGAGGAGCAGCTCGGCGATGCGGTCGCGGCGGCGCGGCGCGACGACGCGCTCAAGATCGACGGCGCGCTCACGGCGGCGGCCGCGACCGCCGAAACCATCACCACCCTCGCCAAGGCCGGGCCGTTCGGCGCCGGCAATAGCCGAGCCGGTGGTGGCGCTGCCGGCGCACACGATCGCCTATGCCGACGAGGTCGGCCAGGCGCACGTGAAAGTGCGGCTGCGCTCCGGCGACGGCTCAGGCGTCAATGCGATCGCGTTCCGCGCGGTCGGGCAGAAGCTCGGCAAGGCGCTGACGGAGAACCGCGGGCGCAGCGTGCATGTCGCGGGCTGCCTCGCGATCGACCGCTGGCAGGGCGAGGAGCGGGTGCAGTTCCGTATCCTGGACGTGGCCCTGGATCGGTTTGTGGGGCGCTGACGCGCTCAGTCTCCGCCGGCCTTGAGATATTTGTGCATGACGTCCAGCACTTGCTGCGGCTGGTCGATCATCGCGTTGAAGGCCTTGGTGACCTCGTCCGCGCCGATGTGACCGATGTCGAGCTGCAAATTCTGGGTCTCGGCCAGGAATTTCGGATCGGCCAGCGCCTTCGACAATGATGCCTCAAGGATTGCGACACGGTCGGCCGGCGTTCCGGGACGCAGGCCGAACGGCCGCCCGATCGACAGCGGCGTGCTTCGGACTTTCATGAGCGAGCGGCCGAGGTCGCTGGTCGCGAGGTCCTCATCGACCGGCAGATGTTCGAGGCCCGCGGATCGGCGTGCGGCCCGAGCGCACCATCGGACGCACGGTGCCTTGCTCGCCCAGGAGCCGAATGGTGGCGCCGAGCGCGGTCCAGCCGTCGACCTCGCGGCGCTCGAGCGCGAGCTTGAGGTCGCTGTTGGCGGCATAGCCCGACACCATCTTGAACTTCGCGCCGGCGAATTCCTTGAGCAGGAACGGGACGTCGTAGGAGTTCGAGCCCGGCCCGGTGGAGCCGAAGACCAGTTCCTCCTTCGCATTCCGCAGATCGTCGAAAGTCTTGTACGGCGAGCTCGGATGGATCGCGAGCAGCGCCGAGTCGGCGCCCGACGAGCCGATCCAGACGAACTGCGCGGACGTCGAAGCGCACCGCCGGCACCTTGAACAACTGCGCCATCGCGACCTGCGGGTTCGCCGCCAGGATGGTGAGGCCGTCGGGCTCCGCGACGTTGAAGACATAGTTGGTGGCGTTGAGGTGGGCGCCGCCCGGCATCTGGCGCAGAACGACCGTGGGGTTGCCGGGAATGTGCCGGCCCCAGTGGCGGGCGAGGACCTGCGCGGAGAGCGACAGGCTTCCGACCGCGCGCGCGCCGACCACGACGGTGACGGTCTTGCCCTTGTAGAAATCGGCCTGGGCCTGCGCAGGCGTCTGCGTCGCGGCCACGAGCAAACAGCCGGCGAGGATGCTCAGCATCAGGCGCATGGACGTCTCCCTCAAATGCACGCCCGGTCTTCGATGCCGGGTCGTGATGATCATGATCGATATCGAGCGCCTAGCCGCCGCCTTCAAGCTTGATGTATTTGAGCATCAAATCAACGGCTTCCTGCGGCTGGCTCATCATGGCGGCGAAGTCGTTGGTCACCTGTTGCGCCGTCAGCGGGTCGATGTCGATATCGAGCTTCTGCGCGTCGGCCAGGAACTGCTGGTCCTTGACCATTTCCGCGAACGCTTTCGTCAGGATCGCGACGCGGTCCGCCGGCACGCCCGGCCGCACCGCGAACGGCTTGCCGATGGCGAGCGGGGTGCCGCGGATGACCAGCAGCGAGCGGCCGACGCCGGGCGGCGCCAGCTGCTCGTCCACCGGCAGGTTGTCGATAGCCCTTCACCGGGGCTGCGGCCGCGCACCAGCGGACGCACTTTGCCGGCGGCGGCGGCCTGCCGGACCGGCGTCGCCAGGGCCGACCATCCGTCCGCTTCGCCGCGTTCGAGCGCGAGGCGGATGTCGCCGTTGGCCTGGAAGCCCGAGAGCATCTTGAACCTTGCGCCGGCGAATTCCTTCAGCAGCAGGGGGACGTCATAGGAGTTCGAGCCCGGGCCGGTGGTCCCGATGACGATGTCCTCTTTGGCGGTCTTGAGCTCCTCGAAGCTCTTGTAGGGCAGGTCCGAGCGGATCGCGAACAAGGTGCCGTCGGGACCCGTCGAGCCGATCCACTGGAGTTGCCGCACGTCGAAACGTACCTGCTGCACCTTGGCGAGCTGCGCCATCGCGATCGCCGGATTCGAGCCGAGGATGGTCAGGCCGTCGGCTTCGGCGACGTTGTAGACGTTGTTGGTCGCGTTGAGATGCGCGCCGCCGGGCTGCTGGCGCAGGACGACCGTCGGATTGCCCGGGATGTAGCGCCCGAGGTGACGGCTGACGAGCAGCGACGTATTGCCGATCGAGCCGCCGACCCGCGTGCCGACGATGAGGGTGATGGTCTTGCCCTTGTAGAAGTCGGCTTGCGCATTTGCCGCCTGCGGCGCGATTGACGCGATCAGGCAGCAGGCGAGGAGGCCCCCCAGGCGAACGTGCCGCATGAATTTCCTCTCCGTGTCTTCTTGTTGTTGAGTGTCTTCTTGTTGTTGCAGTGCTTTTGGTCGTTGCGGCGTTTGCTGTCGAAAGAGCGAACCGGAGCCGCGCACGCGGCTCCGGTGTCTATTCATTCCAACCGGCTTATTCGCCGACCTTGAGATATTTGTTCATCGCCTCCAGCACCTGCGGCGGCTGGTTCAGCAGGTCGCCGAACCATTTCGTCACTTGCTCCGGCGAGATGTATTCCATCTCGATCTTCGCCTTCTCGGCCTCGGCCAGGAACGCCGGGTCTTTCAGCGTCTTGGCCAGCGCTTCGCGCAGCATCGCCACGCGCTCGGGCGGGGTGCCCGGCCGCACGGCGAAGGCGCGTCCGATCGACTGCGGGATGCCGCGGATCGCCATCAGCGAGCGGCCGGTGTCGTTGGTCGCGAGCGATTCATCGGTGGGCAGGTGGTTCCAGCCCGGCACCGGCGTGCGGCTGCGCACCAGCGGGCGCACGGCGCCGCGGTCGACCGCAAGCTGGATGGTGGTGGCAAGCGCCGAGTAGGAATCCAACTCGCCGCGTTCGACCGCGAGCAGGATGTCGCTGTTGGCGGCATAGCCCGCGACCAGCCGGATATTCAGCCCGGCGAACTCCTTCAGCAGGAGCGGCATGTCATGCGCATTGGAGCCCGGGGCCGGTGGTTCCGGCGACGAATTCCTTCTCGGAGTCCCGCATCTCCTGGAACGTCTTGAACGGCAGCGACGAGCGGATCGCGAACATCGATCCGTCGGGGCCGGACGAGCCGAGCCAGATGAACTTGCTGGCATCGAACCGGACGTTCGGCAGCTTCGCGAGCTGGCCCATCGCCACGTTCGGATTGGCCGCCAGGATGCTCAGGCCGTCCGCTTCGGCGACGTTGAAGATGTTGTTGGTGGCGTTGAGGTGCGCGCCGCCCGGCATCTGCCGATTGATGACGGTCGGATTGCCGGGGATGTGCTTGCCGAGGTGCCGGCCGACGACCTGGGCGGCGACGGCGAGGCTGCCGGTCTTCGCGCCGATCACGATCGCGACGGTCTTGCCCTTGTAGAAGTCCGCTTGCGCATGCGCCGGCGACAGCGGCATCGCGAGCATTCCGGCGAGCGCGCCGGCCAGGACGCTTGCCTGCGACATCATTCTCATTCATTCCTCCCTACATGTTGTTGAAAAATTAGCGGATTTAGACGGTCTGTCACGCGCTATTTCAAGCCCGGAAAAGCCTGCGCCAGTGGCCACTTGTCGCATTGCCGCCCTGATGCACTATCAGCGCTCCAGACAAGAACGGTGAAGCCGGTGCGAGCCTCCGATTATTCCTTCATTCAATACCACGGTCAGTCGGCGGGCAGCACCCTGCATGGCAACCTCGTCGGGATGTGGGCGGCGATCGAGGCGGAAACCGGTGGCCGCGTGAGCGCTTCGGTCCACGCCGAAAATGGCAAGGTCGCCGGCGGCGACCCGACGGCGCTGCGCATGCTGATGGCCGGCGAAATCCAGTTCTATACCCTGATGGGCGGGATCCTCGGAACCGTGGTGCCGGTCGCCGAGGTGCAGCAGGTGCCGTTCGCGTTCGCGAGCGCGGCGCAGGCGCACAAGGCGATCGACGGCCCGCTCGGCCGTCTGATCGGCGACGAGATGGCGGCGAAGGGCATGCATCTCTTCGCGCAAGGCGGCTTCGACAACGGCATGCGCCAGGTCGCAAGCGTCACCCGCGCGGTCGCGACGCCCGACGACCTCGCCGGCATGAGAATCCGGGTCCCGCCGGGGCAATTGATCTTCGATACGTTCCAGGCCTTCGGCGCGGAGCCGGTGATCATTCCGGCGTATCAGCTCTATGACGGGCTCGCGACCGGGCAGGTGGCGGCGCAGGAAAATCCGCTCGCGGTGCTGGAGGGGTTCAAGCTCTACGAGCTGGTGAAATACGTCAGCATGACCAATCATATGTGGTCGGGCTTTAACCTGATGGCGCATCTGCCGACCTGGCAGCGGCTTCCCGACGACATCCGGAGCGTGATCGAGCGCAACGTGGTTAAGCATGTGCGTCAGCAGCGCGCGGACCAGAGCGCGCTCAACGCCGCGCTGCGGCAGGACCTGGAGCGGCGCGGGCTGGCGTTCAACGAGGTCGATCAGGCGGCGTTCCGCGCGCGGCTCGCGGGCGTCTATGCCGCCTGGCGGGAGCGGCTGGGCCAGCGCTGCTGGTCGTTGCTCGAAGCCGAGGTCGGCAGGCTCGGCTGACATTGTTTCGCATTGTCGCAGTGGCCGCGGCCTTAGATTGTGACCATGGCTCGACTCTCACGACGTGACGCGTTGCGGATTGCCGCCGGATCGGCGGCGCTGGCCGTCACCGGCATGCCGGCGCGGGCCGCGACCGATGCGGCGGCGACGATCGCGGCCTTCACCGGCGGGCGGGCGCCGGAAGCCGGCCGCATCACGCTCGATCTCGCGGCCTCGGTCGAGGACGGCAACAGCGTTCCGCTGTCGGTTGCGGTCGAAAGCCCGATGCGCGCGGACGACTACGTCAGCGAAATCCTGGTGGTGGCGGACGCCAATCCGTGGCCGCGGGTCGCCGGCTTCCAGTTCTCGCCGATGGCGGGGAAGGCGGCGTTCGCGACGCGCATCCGGCTCACCGAGAACCAGAACGTGATCGTGCTGGCGAAGATGAGCGATGGCCGGGTCTTTGCAGGCCAGGCAGCATGTCGAAGTCACGATCGGCGCGTGCACGAACTAGGCGAACGATGAGATGACCACGCAACCGCGCATCAGGATCCCGAAGCTCGCCAAGAAGGGCGAGGTGGTTCTGATCCGTACACTGGTCTCGCATGTGATGGAGTCGGGTCAGCGCCGCGACGCCGCGGCAAGCCGATCCCGCGCAACATCATCAATCGCTTCAGCTGCACCTTCAACGGCCGGCCGGTGCTGGCCTGCGACATCGAGCCGGCGATCGCCGCCAACCCCTATCTCGAATTCTCGGCCCGGGTCGAGGAGAGCGGCACCTTCCGCTTCACCTGGGCGGCCGACGACGGGTCGGTCATCAGCGCATCCGAGACCATCACGGTGCGGTGACCGCAGTACCTAAGTCCTGCTTGGCTGCCGCTAAGAAGCTTCTTCAAAATCGGCCAACCGTAGCAAGGCCGCGTCGCCTTGCGTTCAAGATTGGAAATGACGCCGGCATCGACTTTGGATAGGCTCCGGCGCCCTGAGGGGCAGAGGTCAAATGGGGCGATGATCGTTGCGCCGGGTGCCGTCAAATCGTTGGGTCAAGGCGAACTGCGTGGCGGTGGCCCTGACCGTCTGGTCAGACACATGCCTGGCGCAGAAACGCGACATCGAGTTCGGCCGTTACCTTGCCACGGAGTGCCTGACTTGCCATCGTAGCGCGACCGTCGGCAGCACCATTCCCAATATTTTCGGCATGGCCCAGCCCAGGTTCAGCGTCCTGATCAAAGCCTATCGCGACAAGCAACTGCCCAACCAGGTGATGCAGAGCGTGGCCGGCCGCCTCAAGGACGACGAGATCGAAGCGCTCGCGCACTATTTTTCCGTGACCAAAAATCCATGATTTTCAAGTTCAGTGGGAGGACATCATGACTGATCTGACACGCCGCAAATTCACCGGCCTCGCCGGTGCGTCGCTGGCCGCCGCGGCAAGCACGCCGCTGTATGCCCCCACCGTGCTGGGACAGACCAAAGCCAAGCCCAAGCTGGTCGTGCTCGGCGGCGGTCCGGGCGGCGGGACGGTCGCGCGCTTCGTCAACAAGGACGCGGCGGGCGCGATCGACGTCACCATGATCGAGCCGAACCGCCAGTTCACCACCTGCTTCTTCTCGAACCTCTATGTCGGCGGCTACCGGTCGTTCCAGTCGATCACCCACAACTACGACAAGGTGCGCAAGGAAGGCGTGCGGATCGTGCCGGCGTTGGCGAGCGCGATCGACCGCGACAAGAAGCAGATCATGGTCGGCAAGCAGAGCATTCCCTACGACCGGCTGGTGATCGCGCCCGGCATCGACCTCAAATGGGATTCGGTGCCCGGCTATTCGGAAGCGGCGGCGCAGACCATGCCGCACGCCTGGAAGCCGGGGCCGCAGACCCAATTGCTGGTGAAGCGGCTCAATGCGCTCAACGACGGCGCGCTGATCGTGATGATCGCGCCGCCCAATCCCTATCGCTGCCCGCCCGGGCCGTACGAGCGCGCCTCGATGTTCGCGCATGTGCTCAAGGCCAAGGGCCACAAGAAGTCGAAGATCGTCATCCTCGACACCAAGTCCGCGTTCTCCAAGCAGGGCGTCTTCACCGAAGGCTGGCAGCGGCACTATCCGGGCATGATCGAGTGGCAGGACCCGAAGGTCCATGGCGGCATCAAGGGCGTCAATCCGAAGACCAACGAGGTGATGACCGATCTCGCCAACTACAAGGCGCAGCTCGTCAACGTGATCCCGGCGCAGACCGCCGGGCAGATCGCGCTCAGGGCCGAGCTCGCCGACAAGTCGGGCTTCTGCCCGATCGATCCGGCCAACATGCGCTCCAAGATGGACGCCAACATCTACGTGGTCGGCGATGCCTGCATCCCGGGCCAGATGCCGAAGTCGGCGTTCTCCGCCAACAGCCAGGCCAAGGTCGCGGCGATGATGATCCGCGGCGAGCTGATTGGCGCCAAGACGTTCCCGGCGCGCTACTCCAACACCTGCTGGAGCCTGATCGAGACCGACGACGACATCAAGGTCGGCGGCACCTACGAGCCGGGCGGCGACATCATCAAGGAGTTGTCGACCTTCGTCTCGAAGCCGGGCGAGCCGGCCGACATCCGCAAGGCGAACTACCAGGAGTTGATCGACTGGTAAACAGCATCGTCGGCGACATCTTCGGCTGAGCGATCAAGACGAAACGCAACGGCCGCGCCCGCGCCCGTTCTACGACGTCGGCGTCGCGGCCTCGCGAGCGGCGCATCCGCTCTCGCAGCTCGTGAAATGCAAAAACGAGTCCGAGATTCCTGCGTCCAGGACAGATGCCGAGTCGGCGTTCTCCGCCAACAGCCAGGCGAAGGTCGCGGCGATGATGATCCGCGGCGAGCTCATTGGCGCAAAGACCTTCCCGGCGCGCTATTCCAACACCTGCTGGAGCCTGATCGAGACCGACGACGACATCAAGGTCGGCGGCACCTACGAGCCGGGCGGTGACATCATCAAGGAGTTGTCGACCTTCGTCTCGAAGCCGGGCGAGCCGGCCGACATCCGCAAGGCGAACTACCAGGAGTTGATCGACTGGTACAACAGCATCGTCGCCGACATCTTCGGCTGAGTGATCGACAAAGACGAAATGCAACGGCGGCCAAGTAGACGGCCGCCGTTATTCTTTTTTCTACCGCGGATCCACGCGCTCGCGCAGTTTCGCGAGCCGCTCGCCGATCGGCGCGAGCGCCGCGCGCGCCGCTTCGCGGCTGCCGATATCGATGACGATCAGCGCGCCGACGATCGCCATGTCGATCTGCAGCATTGTCCCGGCATAGGAGTCGTCGCTCTCGGATTTCGGCGGACGCTGCTCGTCGTCGAGCCGCGCGATGGCGTCTTGCAGCGCTTCCCGGAACAGCCGCACCTCGGCGGCGGTCTCGTCGCGGCCCGCCGACTCGAGCGTGCGCAGCGCGATCCGGTACTGCAATTCGGCGCGCTCGACGGCGTCAGCCAGGTCCTTGCGGGGAAATCCGCGAGGTCGTCGGCGCCCGCGACGACCGGGGAGGCCGCCAGGATCAGGGCCAGCAGAAGGGTTCGGGCGGCGGTCAGCATGGCCATGGTTGCTCTGGCGGTATCGGCAAGGCTATCTAGAGCCGGGAACCTTTACAGAAAGATTGAGGGCGATGTCGAAACTGAAGCTATCGGTGGCCATCGGCAACTACGACCGGGCACGCCCGCTGTTTGACGGCGCCGTGCAGATCGACGGGGTCGACCCCGTTTTCATGATGCTGCCGCCGGAGGAGATTTTCTTCCGCGCGTTCCGCACCATGGATTTCGATATCTGCGAACTGTCGATGTCGAGCTACACGGTCAAGACCGCGCAGGGCAATTGTCCCTATGTCGGTGTCCCGGCGTTCGTGTCGCGGATGTTCCGGCACAACTGCATCTATGTGCGCACCGACCGGATCAAGAAGCCGGAGGACCTCAAGGGCAAGCGCGTCGGCCTGCCGGAATTCCAGCTCACCGCCTGCGTCTGGGCGCGCTCGATCCTGCAGGACGACTACGGCGTGAAGCCGTCGGACATCGAGTGGGTGCGGGGCGGCATCGACGATCCGACGCGGCCGGAGAAGATCACGATCAAGCTGCCGGCGGACGTCAAGATGGTGGACGCGCCGGAAGGCAAGACCATCTCGCAACTGCTCGAGAGCGGCGAGATCGACGCGTTCATCGCGCCGCGGGTGCCGCGGATGGCGGGCAAGAACAATCCGAACATCGGCTGGCTGTTTCCCGATCCGATCGCGGCCGGCAAGGACTACTTCAAGCGCACCGGCATCTTCCCGATCATGCACGTCACCGGCATCCGCCGCACGCTGGTTGAACAGCACCCATGGCTTCCCGCGGCGGTGTTCAAGGCGCTGGAGCAGTCAAAGGCGAAGTGCATGGAGGAGCTGGAGGACACCGCCACCAGCAAGTGCACGCTGCCGTTCCTGGACGAGCAGATCCGCGCCGCCCGCGAGCTGATGGGGCACGATTTCTGGTCCTACGGGCTGCACGCCAACCGCAAGGTGCTGGAGACGTTCCTGCGTCACCACCATTCGGAGGGGCTGTCGCAGCGGCTGGTGACGCCGGAGGAGATGTTCCATCCGTCGACGCACGAGAGTTCACGATCTGAGCGGCGACGCGATACCTGCGTCGCCCGGCGGGCTGGCGGCGCCTTGGTCGCCAGCACCTTGTCGATGCGCCGGCCGTCGAGATCCACGACCTCGAAGCGCCAGCCGTACGCATCGACGCTTTCGCCGATCGACGGCAGCGCGCCGTAGGCCTCGAGCACGAAGCCGGCAACGGTGTGATAGGAGCGGTCGTCGGGGAGCGCGATACCGGTCAGTCCTGAAACTGTTCGACCGGCATCCAGCCGGACGAGCAGCAACGATCCATCGTCGCGACGAACGACCATCGGCTCCGGCGAGCCCTTCGCTCGGTATGAAATTCGCCGACGATCGCTTCGAGAATGTCGGCAGATGTCACGACGCCTTCGAAGTGACCGTACTCGTCGACGACGAGGCCGATATGCACCGAAGAGCTCTTGAGGATGGCGACGACGTCGCGTGCATCGACGGTATCGGGCACGATCGGTGCGTGGACGGACGTGGCTGCGGATGTCGGGCGTGATCGCTGGCCATGATATGCGTGCAGCAGGTCCTTGGCCTGGATCGACGCCCAGCACTTCGTCGGGATCGCTGTCGTAAGCCGGCAACCGCGAGTGCGGCTGAGGCCATGATCGCGGCGCGGACCGCCTGCGGGATCGTCCGAGAGCCGACCATGTCGACCTCGCGTCGCGGCGTCATCACCGCGCGCACGGGCGCGTCGCCGAGCCGCATCACGCCGGCGATCATCTCCTTCTCGCCGGGCTCGAGCACGCCCGCGTGCTCGGCTTCGGCGACCAGCGTGCGAATCTCATCCTCGGTGATCTTGTCTTCGGTCGGCTCGTGCTGCCCGAGCAACGCGCAGCACCGCGCGTCCCGGACGCATCGAGCACCCAGACCAGCGGCGACATGATTCTGGCGAGGAACATCATCGCCGGCGCGACGCGTACGGCAATGCTCTCCGGATTGCGCAGGGCGACCCGCTTCGGCACCAGCTCGCCGATGATGAGCGACAGGTAAGTGATCGCCGCCACGACGACGCCGATGCCGATCGACGTCCGCGATCCTGTCGGGCACGCCGAGGCCCATCAGCCATTCGGTGAGACGCAGACCGAGCGTGGCGCCGGAGAAGGCGCCCGACAGCACGCCGACGAGCGTGATGCCGATCTGGACGGTGGAGAGAAATCTTCCGGGGTCGGAGGCGAGCGCCAGCGCGCGCCGTGAGCCGACCACATCACGTTCGATCATCGCCCGCAGGCGCGCCGGTCGCGACGAAACGATCGCGAGTTCGGACATCGCCAACAAGCCATTCACGAGAGTGAGAAGGAAAACGATCGCGAGTTCGACGGACAACATGGTTGGGTTAGATAGGAACTGAGGCGACCAACAGGAAGTGAGCCAATTTGTCCTGCGTATATATGCTTGTTCATTGATTGTTCCGCCAGCCATGCGGCTCATCATCTCACATCGGTTGTGTTCCCTTGATGCTCGAGGTCAAACGATGGGCTAAAGTCCCTCACGCCTTGACATTTGGCGGCTAGCATTTACGTACGAGCCATCATGACATCTGTTTTCTGCATGATCTCGCCGCCGATCGCGCGGTGCCTTTTGCGCTCGGGACGCCTGCATTCAGGCGTCTGACCGGGCGGTTGCGTGCCGTCCGGATTTTGTCGCGATCAGCTTCAGATCAACATTTCACGATCAGCTCAGGCCGAGGCTCTACTCCGGCCGCTTCAGTCGAAAATCAGAGGGCGTGTCATGGCGGATGCTTTGCCCGATATCGTCATTCCCGTTGTCGAGCGTGACCGGCTTGATCGTCTTGCTCGCGGTGCGATCACGGGCGGGCACCCGGTGGCAGCGTTTCTCGATGCAGAGTTTCGGCGCGCGTCTGCGCCTTCCGCACCGCACGAAACTGCTGCCTAGAGCCGCGAAGAATTCAACTTTCACCGCAACGCGCTGCGCCCGGAGAGGCCGCGACGCAACATAAGGATGCATCGATCATGAGCCACCTGAATGCCAGCTTGCCGCCCATCACCATCACGACGACGGATGCGGAGCGGCTGAGCCTTCTTGCTAACGGCACCAGCAACGTCTCCTATGTTGCGGATTTCCTCACGCGCGAGATCGAGCGCGCCGACATCGTCCCGCCGCAGCAGGCCTTGCTCGGACTGGTCCGCATGGGCTCGCGAGTGACGTACCGGGACGGCGACGGCATCAGGGAAGTGACCCTCGTCTATCCGCAAGAGGCGGATATCGAGCGGAAGCGGATCTCGGTTCTCGCTCCGGTCGGTGCGGCTTTGATCGGCCTCTCCGTGGGCCAATCGATCGAATACAAGACGCCAGGCGGCGAGAACCGCTCGCTGACTGTGACACACGTATCCGATTGACGGGCGCTACGGCCTCTGAGTGCAAAAAAAGGGCCGCGCGTGGCGCGCGGCCCTTTCGTTTTTAGGATGACGGAGCCGTTACTTCTTCGCCGCCGTCTCCGTGCCGCGCAGCATCGCAGCCGTCGCGACCGCGGAATAGCCGGGCTCGACCCGCACGTCGACCACCGCGACTTCGCCGGCCTCGACGGCGGCGATCGCCTTGCGGAAGGTCTCGACCAGATCTTCCTGCTTGGTCACCGGGCCGAAGCCCTGCGCGCCCTGCGAACGGGCCAGCGTCGCGATGTCGATATCCGGCGGCGAGATGCGCTGGCCGATCCAGCGGTTCTCCGGCGGACGCGAGCGGATGCGCGCGACGCGTTCCTGGTGCAGCTCGTCATTGAAGAACGAGCGGTTGTTGGCGACCACGATGAGGACCGGGATCTTGTAGTGCGCCGCGGTCCAGAGCGCGACGTTGCTCATCATGAAGTCGCCGTCGCCGCAGACCGCGACCGAGAGCCGGCCGGAGCCCTTGAGCGCGAGCGCGGTGCCGACCGCGTTGCCCGGGCCGCCGCCGACGCCGCCGCCGCCTTCCGAGCCGACATAGTCGAGCGGATGCTGGAACGGCCAGGTCGCGCCGTCCCACGACAGCGAGATGTGCGCGAGCGTGACGTCACGCTCGCCGCAGGCGAACTTGAGCCCGCGGACGAGATCGTTGACGACCATCTTGCCGGTCGAGAGGTCGGGCTTGTCGCGCTTCGGCAGCGCGCGCTTGGTGAACGGCTTGGCGGTGAAGCCGAGCGCCTTGTTGAGCTCGGGCACCGCTTCATCCGGCGTCACCGGCAGCAGCACGTCGACCGCCGGCAGGCCCTGGTAGTCCATGCTCCAGCCGCGGTGGATGCGGAAGTCGTTGGTGATCGAGATGCACCTTCGCCTTCGGCGGCTCGTCGCCGAACGTCACCTTGAACACGCCCGCAAGGTCGACCCAGTCGAGATTGACGATCACGTCGGCGGCCTTCACCGCCGCCTGCGCGTCCGGCGGGATCGCGCTGCCCGCGGGAACCGCGGCCATCAGCGGATGGTCGGTCGGGAAGCTCGCGCCGATCTTGAGCTCGGTGATGACCTTGGCGTTGAGGCCTTCGGCGAACGCCACGCGCTCGTTCCAGGCATCGACGCTGCGGGAGGTGCGGCCGCAGAGGATGACGATGTTCTTGGCGCCCTTGAGGATCGCTGCCGCCTTCTTGATCATCTCGGCGCGACGGTGCGGTGTCGGTCTGCGGCATGAAGCGGGCGGGATCGACCGGCTTGATCTCTTCGGTGAGCTTCGCTTCCTGCAGCTCGGCGTCGAAGTTGATGTAGACCGGACCCTGCGGGGTGGTGTTGGCGATCCAGGCGCCGCGGTAGATCGCTTCGCGCGAGGCCTGCGGCGAGGAGGGCTGGTCGTCCCACTTGGTGTAGTCGCGGACGATTGCGCCCTGGTCGCGCGCGGTGTGGATCCAGTCGATCCAGGGGCGACGCTTGTGCGCGTCCACCGGACCGGTGGCGCCGATGATGACCATCGGCATGCGGTCGCACCACGCGTTGAAGATACCCATGGTGGCGTGGAACAGGCCGACGTTGGAGTGCACCGCCGCCGCCATCGCCTTGCCGGTGACCTTGGCGTAGCCGTGCGCGATCGCGATCGCGACTTCCTCGTGGATGCACAGGATCATCTGCGGCGTCTCGTTGCCGAGATAGTTCACGATCGAGTCGTGGATGCCGCGGTAGCTCGCGCCCGGATTGAGCGCAATATATGGGATTTTAAGGTCGCGCAGCGCGTCCGCGATCACGTCCGAGCCCCAGCCGGGCGTGTTGGCGGGCGTCAGGTTCGCGGGACGGTCGATCTCTTTCAGGGAAGGATGGGCGTCAGTCGAAATTTCGGCGGCGGGCGCCGCCTTGGCGGGAGTGCTCACTGGACAAAATCCTTGTTTTTCTGCGGGAACCGGCCGGCATAAAATCGGATCGGCGGGGCTAGCGCAACCATGCAAGTGGTCTCACCCGGAAAGGGTCGCCGGGGTGCCGGCCCCTCTACCGGGGCGTGTTCTTGCGGGACGCGGTCAAAAGGCCCCAAGGTTGCGGCGGAGGAGACCACCCATGTCCGGCTTGCGCATTTACGGCATCGCCCGCACGCGCGCGTTTCGCGCGCTCTGGGTGGCGATGGAACTCGGCATCGACTACGAGCACATGCCGCTGGAGATCGGCTCGGCGGGCGCCCGCGCGCCGGAGTTCCTGGCGGTCAATCCCAACGGCCGCCTGCCGGCGATCGTCGACGACGGCTTCGTCCTCTGGGAGTCGCTCGCGATCACGCTGTATCTCGCCAAGAAGCATTCGCTCGGCGGGCTCTATCCGGCGACGCCTCGAAGGCGAGGCCAAGACCTGGCAGTGGACCCTGTGGGCGCTCACCGAGGTCGACCGCGGCGTGAACATCTGGTCGCTGCACGCCATCCGGCTGCCGCCGGAGGACCGCGATCCGGCCAAGCTCGCGGAGGCGCTCAAGGTCATCGAGCGGCCGTTCAAGGTGCTCGACGAGGCGCTCGCGGAGCAGCCCTACCTCGTCGGCGACGACTTCACGGTTGCCGATCTCAACGTCGCCGCGGTCATCAGCCGGGCGATCGAGATGGATCTCTCCGCCACGCCGCATCTTGGCGCCTGGCTCAAGCGTTGCCTCGAACGGCCGGCCGCGCTCGAGGCGCGCCGGCTGCGGCAGATGTCCGATGATGCGTCGCCGGCGGATTCGATCCGGCTGATCGCGCGCATCAACCGCCTGTAGGCGGCGCGCGCTTCAAGAACTTTGCCTCAAGAACCTTGGCGCAACCGCGCCAGCAGCCGCACGCCGGCATAGCCGTCGGCTTCCAGGCCGATCTTGCGCTGATAGTCGCTGACCGCCTGCATGGTGCCGGCGCCGACGCGGCCGTCGGCGCCCTTGGTGTCGAAGCCGATCGCGGTCAGGCGGCGCTGGATCTCCTGGATCTCGGCGAGCGTCGGCGGCCGTTCGCCGCCGGGGAATTTGGGCGCGACCAGTTCGCCGCCGTTGATCACGTCGGCGAGGTGCACGATCGAGAGCGCGTAGTTCATCGACGGATTGTAGCTGCGCACCGCATAGAAATTCGGACCGAGCAGGAAGCCCGGGCCGCCCGGCTCCGGCACCCACAGCTTGGCGGTCGCCGACGGGGAGGGGAACGGACGGCCGTCGGCGCGGGTGATGCCGGCCTTCTGCCAGGCCTCGTACTTGCGCGAGGCACTGCCGCCGCGCTGGCCGCGCGCATTCACCTCGTAGCCCCAATGCTCGCCGCGGCGCCATTTGCCGCGGCTGACGAGATAACGCGCGGTCGATCCGAGCGCGTCGTCGGGCGGGCCGAACGGGCTCACGCGGCCGTCGCCGTTGTAGTCCGTGCCCATGTTGAGCCAGACCTCCGGCATCCATTGGGTGTGGCCCATGGCGCCGGCCCAGGAGCCGCGCATCTCCGCCGGGGTCGACCAGCCGCGCTCGACGATGCGCAGCGCGTTGATCAGCTCCTGTTCCCAATATTTGCGGCGGCGCGCTTCGCCCCACGCCAGCGCGGCGAGCGAGGGGAAGATCGGACGCATGGCGCTGCGCTGCACGTCGGGATCGCCGTAGGCGGATTCGATGCCCCACAGCGCCAGCAGCACCGTGCGCGAAACGCCGACGTCTTTTTCGATGCGCGCCAGCAGCGCGCCGTGCTCCTTGAGCTTCTCCTTGCCGGTCTGGATGCGCCAATCGGAGACGCGGCGGTTGAGGTACTGCCAGATCTTTTCCTTGAACTCGGGCTGATTGTTGATCGCGGCGAACACCGACGTGTCCGGCTTGAGGCCGCCCATCACGCGCGTGTAGGTCTCGTCCGAGATGCCGCGCGCGGTTGCACGCGGCCGGAAGCTTTCGACCCATTGCGGGAACGGCCGCGCGCCTTGCGCCTGCGCCCCGAAGGCGAGGGAGACCGCGCCGGTCAGCACCGGAAAGAAGGCGCGGCGGGAGAGGAAGCGTTGTTCGGTCATGGCGTTAGCCTTGCGCACGAATCCATTTTGCCAAGGGCCTGAACGAGCTTTTCGTTCAAAATGCGGACAAACAAGCGTCGCGAATCTGGACACAGTTTATCGCGCTCGCGACACATAAGCTCCCCGGTACCGCTCCGGAAAGCGCCGGCCGGTTCCTGAACGGGCGTTACGCAAATCTCCACCAATCCGCCGTGCGCACGCTCTAATTCGGCCGTTCCGCCGGATTTTCCTATGCGCTCTCTGGTCTCATCATTGAGGGCTAAGATGACGAACGTGACGAAAAGGGCGCTGACCGCTTGCGCGGGAACCATCGCTCTCGCCTGTGCTGTCATTCAACCTGCGAACGCTGCCGACATCCCGGCCTACCCCCAGTACGGCGGGCCGCCGGTCGAGGAGAACTACGTCTATCAGGAGCGGCGCGTCTACCGTCAGCCGGCGCCGCCGGTGTACTACGAGCAGGCGCCGCCGGCCGTCGTCGTGGTGCCGGAGCCTACCCGAGCCGTATTACGTTCCGCCGCGGCGGGTTTATGTCGACCCCGGCTATCCCGGCTATGGTGCGTACGGCTACCGGCCCTATGTCGCGCGCGGCTACGGCTATTACCGCGGCGGGCATCACCACCACCATCATCACACCGCGGCCATCGCCGCTGGTGAGCATGGTCGAACGAGCGGCGCGCGTTACACCCGTGCGTTACAGGCGCGGGTACAGCGCCACATCGACGAGCGCATAGATCATCAGGGTGCTTGCGACGAGGAGCAATCCTCGTCGCACGTTCCGGATTTTGAACCGCTGGGCCACGGCGACGAGGAACAGCACGGTGGCGAGCAGCACCGTGCTGCGGACATAGTTCTCCGCGATCGCTCGCGCTTTTGTCCCCTCGGTGAACGCAGCCGTGGCCTCGTTGTTGAGCTCAGCGGCCCTTTCGAGCAAGGCGTTGCGATACTGGGGCATGGCCGTGGGACCGGACGGCGCATCCGGATTCGTCA
The DNA here is from genome assembly GCA_963850705.1 of uncultured Alphaproteobacteria bacterium. Classification (GTDB taxonomy): domain Bacteria; phylum Pseudomonadota; class Alphaproteobacteria; order Rhizobiales; family Xanthobacteraceae; genus VAZQ01. The sequence goes on from CAWKMR010000040.1 coordinate 23,767, forward strand.
ACGGCTCGGTCTTGAGCCAGGCGTCAAAGGCAACACGGTATTCGGGGCTCAACCGATCCCGGTAGGCATCGGCGAGCTGCTGGTTTTTTGCATCGCGGGCTCTGATCCATTCGTTGGATTGAACGACATCCAGCAGGCGTTGTTGGGAACCTTCGATGGCGGCGACGCCGGCCTCGACGCGCAGCCTTGAGGCGTGGCCATACAGAAGCGCCTGATGGCCATCCCACTTCGCCGCGTGGTACCCGCTCCAGGCTGTCGCCACGGCGATCAGCGCAAGCATGACGGCTTCAGCGATCTCCAACAGGTCGAACCGGACCGGCGTTGTTGCAGCGGCCTCATATTCGGCCAGCTTGTGCGCAATTTCGATGTTGAGGCCTTCCGGCATGCGTCTCTCCTGCAACAAACGCCCAGACGATGACTGGATCGCTCGCGCCGGGCCAAGCCACTACAGCACCGTGGATGCGAAAAGCGAAAGGCGTTGTTACGGGTTGCCGTCTAGTAGCTGCTCGCTCGGAGCGAGCTTGACATGCTGCCTTCGGACCGTCAAGACCTGCGGTTGCTGCAGAGCAAGCAGGGCGGATACAATCCGCCCTTCGCAACGTCTCGGTACAAGTACGCACCTGGGCGGTTGCGCCCGAGCAAGTCCGCTCAGTCCTTGGCGCGCTCGACGTAGGAGCCGTCGGCGGTCATCACCACGATCCGGGTGCCGGCGCTCACGAACGGCGGCACCATCGTGCGCACGCCGTTCGAGAGCGTCGCCGGCTTGTAGGACGACGCGGCGGTCTGGCTCTTGAGGGTGGGCTCGGTTTCGGTGACTTCGAGCGTGACCTTCTGGGGCAATTCCATCGACACCGGCAGGCCGTCATAGACGGCCATGATGATCTTCATCTCCGGCTGGAGATAGGGGGCCTGGTCGCCGACCATGTCCTCCTGCAGGGTGACCTGGTCGTAGCTCTCGCTATTCATGAAGTGGAAGCCTTCGCCGTCCTGGTAGAGGTACTGGAAGTCCTGCTCCTCCACATGGGCGCGCTCGACCTGCTCGGTGGTCTTGTAGCGGTGGGCGGTTTTCACGCCGTCGCTGATACGACGCATGTCGATCTGGGTGGTGGGCGTGCCCTTGCCGGGATGGAAGCTTTCGGCGTTAAGGACGACGTAGAGTTTACCGTCGTCGAGTTCGACGATATTGCCTTTACGGAGCGAGCTGGCGATGACCTTCACGAACATGCATCCTTGTTTGAGCGAATCTGGCGGCCCGATGGCCGTCCAGCCGTCATTTCGGGGCGCAACATACTGATCCTGCGCCCCACCGCCAGCGATTTTCACGCCGGTGGCCTTTTCATGGACCTTTTCTGATGGCCAATCGCCCCCGTTTTTGGGCCCCAGACACCCACGCCGAGCGCCGGCCGTTCCTGATAATGCGGGGCGAAATCGCCCGGGCGGCGCGGGATCTGTTCGGGGTGCTGGAGTTCGTGGAGGTCGAAACCGCGACCCTGCAGGTCTCGCCCGGCAACGAGACCCATATCCACGCGATGCGGACCGAGCTGGCGTCGCCCACCGGCCGCGACCGGCGCTACCTGCGCACGTCCCCGGAATTCGCCTGCAAGAAGCTGCTGGCGGCCGGCGAGCGGCGGATCTTCGAGTTTGCCCGCTGCTTCCGTAACCGCGAAGCCGGACCGCTGCATCACCCCGAATTCACCATGCTCGAATGGTACCGGGCGCACGGCCAATACGAGCTGCTGATGGACGACTGCATGGCGGTGATGGCCTGCGCGGCGCAGACCGCGGGCACCCGGCAATTCACCTACCGCGACCGCAGCGCGAGCCCGTTCGCCGAACCCGAACGGATGACGGTTGCCGAAGCGTTCGACCGCTTCGCGGGCATCGACCTGATGGCGGCGCTGCCGCCGGAAGGGCCCGACCGCCGCCGCTTCGCGATGATGGCGAACGACGCCGGCGTGAACGTGCCCAACGAAGATAGCTGGGGCGACGTCTTCAGCCGCGTGCTGGTCGAGAAGATCGAGCCCAATCTCGGCATCGGCCGGCCGACGATCCTGGACGAGTATCCGGCGGTGATGTCGGCGCTCGCGCGACCCAAGCTCGGCGATACGCGGGTGGCCGAGCGCTTCGAGATCTACATCTGCGGCGTCGAGCTCGCGAACGGCTTCGGCGAACTCACCGATCCGGTCGAGCAGCGGCGCCGGCTCGCCGCCGAGATGGCGGAGAAGGAGCGCATCTATCACGAGCGCTATCCGATCGACGACGATTTCATCGCCGCGCTGCGCACCATGCCGCCGTCCTGCGGCGTCGCGCTCGGCTTCGATCGCCTGGTGATGCTGGCGGCCGGCGCGACGCGGATCGATCAGGTGATGTGGACGCCGGTCGACATACCGTAGGCACAAAAAATCGGGAGGAAACGCATGCTCGCGCTCTATCACAACGACATGTCGCTGTGCGCGCAGAAGGTGCGCGTGTGCCTGGCGGAGAAGGGGCTCGCCTGGGAGGACCGCCACCTCGTCCTGCGCGACGGCGTGCATCAGCAGGACTGGTACAAGAAGCTCAACCGCCGCGCCGTCGTGCCGACCCTGATCGACGGCGACAAGGTGATCCCGGAATTGAACGTCATCCTCGAATATCTCGAAGACGCCTATCCGGCGCCGCGGCTGTCGCCGAAGGAGCCCTTCGGCAAGGCGCAGATGCGGCTGTGGACCAAGCAGCTCGACGAAGACATCCATGATGCGAGCGCGGCGATCATCAGCTTCGGCATCGCGTTCCGGCATCAATATCTCGAGCGCGGCGAGCTCGGCATCGCCATGCTCGAGCAGATCCCGAACCTGTTCAAGCGCGAGCGCCGCCGCGACGTGATCGAGAAGGGGCCGGACTCGCTGCACTTCGTCATTGCCGTGCAGCGCATGGTCCAGCTGCTCGACGAGATGGAGGAGGCGCTGTCCGGGCATCCATGGCTGGTCGGCGACGAATACACGCTGGCCGACGTCGCGTTCACGCCGTACCTGCTGCGGCTCGAGCACCTCGACTTGCTTGGCATGATCGCCGACCGGCCGCGCGTCGCCGACTGGTATCGCGCGCTGCCAGGCGCGCCCGAGCTTCGCCGAGGCGCTGCGCAAGTGGGAGAACGAGAAGTATCTCACCCTGATGAAAACGCGCGGGGAGCAGCACTGGCCGCAGGTCCGCGCCATCATGGCTGCGGCTTGAAGGCGCGGGTTTCGCGCAGGTCTCGGGGCGGGGGCATGGTACCATTGCGCCCAAGCACGATAACAACAGCACCACCACAAGGGGCATTCCATGGTGGCATTTCGCAGGCTCGGCCGCGCTGCGTTGATCGCGGGCCTCGCCGGTTGCGTGTCGCGCAGCCGGCGTCGGCGCAGACCTATCCGACCGGCAACGTCAACGTGATCGTGGCGTTCGCGGCCGGCGGCATCGCCGACGCGCATCGGCCGCCTGGTCGGCCAGAAGCTCAGCGACAGCCTGAAGCAGTCGGTCGTGATCGAGAACCGCGGCGGCGCCGGCGGCAATCTCGCGGCGCGGGCGGTGGCGACCGCGGCGGCCGACGGCCACACGCTGCTCGCCACCACGACGGCGCTCGCGGTCAACGACACCGCCTCGAAGAACCGCGGCTACAACACCGCGGACCTGCGCGCGGTCGCGATCGTCGCGATCAGCCCGGACGTGCTTGCCGTTCACCCCTCCAATCCGGCGAAGAACCTCAAGGAGTTCATCGCCAACGGCCGCAAGGCGAGCTTCACCTATGCCAGCGCCGGTGTCGGCACCGCGCCGCATATCGGCGCGGAGTATCTGTTCAAGGAAGTCGCCAAGGTGCAGTCGGTGCATGTGCCGTTCACCGGCGGTGCGCCGGCGACCACCGCCGCGCTCGGCAACCACGTCAATGCGCTGGTGCTGACGCTGCCGACGGTGACGCCGCATATCGTCGAGGGCCGCCTGCGCGGGCTCGGCGTTGCCAGCGACAAGCGGGTCCCGGCGGTGAAGGACGTGCCGACCTACCGCGAGATGGGCTTCGACGTGCTGTCCGGCTCGTGGGTCGGCTTCTTCGCGCCGGCCAAGACGCCTGACGCGGTGGTGCAGAGGCTCAACGCCGAGATCAACGAGATCATGAAGGCGCCCGACGTGCAGGCGAAGCTCGCGCAGATCGGGTTCGACCCGATCTTCAAGAATCTTGCCGAGACCGACGCCTATTTCAAAAGCGAGGTCTCCAACTGGGGCAAGATGGTCCGCGCCGCCGGGGTGACCACGGACTGATCGGGCTACGATCTCTCGCGCTCATTCGCTGCGGAAGCGAGCGAATCCAGGACTTCTTGACTGGACTGGGTCCCTGCTTTCGCGGGGATCGAGCGGATAGAGATGGCCCCACCTGGATCGCTGGACGGCGGTGGCCGAACTGACTACATCCTCGCCTGTGACACTGCGAGGATGTTGCGATGACGCGACCAGACCGAAACCAGTCTGCGAGACCAGCCGCGCTGCTGGCGGCGGGCCTGATCCCGCCGGAGCGGCTGGGCGAGCTCGAGCGCGTCGCCGCGCGCTATGCGGTGTCGCTGACGCCCGACATGGCGGCGCTGATCGACGCTGCCGATCCGCACGATCCGATCGCGCGCCAGTTCGTGCCGGATGCGGCCGAGCTCGAGACGCGCGGCGGGCGAGTCATCCGACCCGATCGGCGACGACGCGCACTCACCGGTCGAAGGCATCGTGCACCGCTATCCCGACCGCGTGCTGCTCAAGCTCGTGCATGTGTGTCCGGTCTATTGCCGGTTCTGCTTTCGCCGCGAGATGGTCGGGCCGGGCCGGCGGCAGTCGCTGTCGCGCGCCGCGCTGGCGGCGGCGCTCGACTACATCCGCGCGCATCCCGACATCTGGGAGGTCATCCTGACCGGCGGCGATCCGCTGATCCTGTCGCCGCGGCGGCTGCGCGAGGTCGTGCGCGCGCTGGGCGCGATCGAGCACGTCAAGATCGTGCGCGTGCACAGCCGCGTGCCGGTGGTGGCGCCGGACCGGATTTCGCCCGCGCTGGTTCGCGCGCTCAAGGCGCCGGCAAGAGCACCTATGTGGTGCTGCATGCCAATCATCCGCGCGAGCTGACCGAGCAGGCGCGCGCGGCCTGCGCGCGCATCGTCGATGCCGGCATCCCGATGCTGAGCCAGAGCGTGCTGCTGCGCGGCGTCAACGACGATGCGGAGACGCTCGGCGCGCTGATGCGCGCGTTCGTCGAGAACCGCATCAAGCCCTACTACCTGCATCACGGCGACCTCGCGCCGGGCACCGCGCATCTGCGCACCGGCATCGACGAGGGGCAGGCGCTGATGCGCGCGCTGCACGGCCGGCTGTCCGGCCTGTGCCAGCCGGCCTATGTGCTCGACATTCCGGGCGGCCACGGCAAGTCGCCGATCGGCCCGAGCTACCTGGAGCGCGGCAAGGTGAGGGCGGGCTACGCGATCGAGGATTTCAACGGCGGCCGGCATGCCTATGCGCCGCCGCGGCAACGCCGTGCGGGCCGAACGATTTACAGGACGCCTGACGATTTTTCGCTTTTGAGCATGATCTTGTCCGAAAACCGGTTTCCACTTTTCGGGATCATGCTCTAGTTTTGCGGGCGCCAATCAGGGGGCCCGCCGCATGCAGTCCTACAATTTCACCCGCAGCGTTCCGGTCGAGGAGGGCTACGACGTCCTGGTCGCGGGCGGCGGTCCCGCCGGCAGCGCGGCGGCGGTCTGCGCGGCGCGGCTCGGCGCCAAGGTGCTGCTGGTCGAGGCGACCGGCTCGCTCGGCGGCATGTCGACGTCAGGACTGGTGACCACTTTCGGCCCGATGGGCGACGGCGAGCGCACGCTGGTCGGCGGCTTCACCCGCGAACTGATCGAGACCATGCACGAGCGCGGCTATCTCGGGCCCGAGGTGACGCCGGAATACTGGATCACGCACTACAACCGCTGGATCCCGTTCGACCCGGAGGCGCTCAAGCGGCTGCTCGACGAGTACTGCGTCGAGGCCGGCGTCGAGATCCGCTACTTCACGCGCGTGATCGACGCCGACGTCGAGGGGCGCACGGTCAACGGCGCGATCATCAGCAACATCGAAGGGCTCAAGTTCATCAAGGCCAAGACCTTCATCGACTGCACCGGCGACGCGGTGCTGGCCGACGCCTGCGGCGCGGAGTGCAAGGTCGCCGGGCGCGACTGGCCGTTCCAGCCGGCGACGGTGTGCTCGACCTTCTCCGGCATCAACTGGGACGATCCCGCCTACACACACCAACCGCGGCACCGATGCGATCCGCGAGAAGGTGAAGGAAGAATACCTGCCGCAGGCCAACGCCGGCGGACACTTCACCCATCCGGACCACTTCATCGCCGGCATGAAGAAGGTCGGCCAGATGACCGGCAATCTCAATGCCGGCCACATCTACGGCCTCGACGGGCTGAACGTGAAGAGCCTGTCGAAGGGCATGATCGAGGGCCGCAAGGTCGCCGTCGAATATATGGAGTTCTATCGCAAATACGTTCCGGGCTGCGAACGCATCGAGCTTGCCGCCACGTCGCCGGTGATGGGCGTGCGCGACACCCGCCGCATCGTCGGCGAGTTCGAGCTGACCACCGAGCACTACAGCGCGGCGCGCCAGTTTCCCGACCAGGTCGCGGTCTACAACCGGCCCGCCGACGTGCACTCGACCAACAACTTCGAAAGAAGAGTTCGAGCGGTTCATGAAGGACATGCACGGCGCCGGCAAGCTGCCGCGCGGCAAGAGCCTCGGCATCCCCTACAGCATCCTGGTGCCGAAGGGCTGGGAGAACCTCTGGATCGCCGGGCGCTGCCATTCCAGCGACACCAAGGTGCACGGCTCGATCCGCTCGCAGTCGGCGGCGTTCCTGATGGGGCAGGCGTCCGCCACCGCCGCGGTGCAGTCGATGCGCACCGGCCAGCCGGCCTGCGATCTCGACACGATGGAACTGGTCGAGAGCCTGCGCGCCGCCGGGTCGTATCTGCCGCAGCCGACGCTCAGCCGGACCATGACGCGAGACTGAGCCGGCGAGGTGTCCGATGGCGAATGCGCGCAGATGCAGGTGAGGGGCTCGCGGTTCTCGCGGCGCCTGCTGCTGGCCGCCGGCGGCGAGCGCCGCGGCGCCGACGACTTCTACGCCGGCAAGACCATCAACTTCATCGTCGGCACCGATGTCGGCGGCGGCTTCAGCATCTACGGCCGCGTGCTGTCGCGCCATCTCGGCCGCTTCATTCCCGGCACATCCGACGGTGGTGATGAAGAACATGCCGGGCGCCGGCGGCGCGACCGCGGCGAGCTATCTCTATCGGATCGCGCCCAAGGACGGCACCGTCATCGGCTCGGTCTCGCCCAACGCCATCCTCGGCCGCCTGCTCGACGGCAATCTGAGCCAATACGATCCGGCCAAGTTCCTGTATCTCGCCGGCGCCGAGCGCGGCACGCGGCTGTGCATGACCTTCGCGCATTCCAAGACCCGGACGTTCGAGGATGCGCTTCGGCAGCGCACCGTCATCGGCGCGACCTCGGCCGGCAGCCCGACCCGCGAATACGCCGCCATGATCAAGCATGCGACCGGCGCGCAATTCGAGATCGTCTCCGGCTACAAGGGGCCGCCTGACCTGTTCCTGGCGATGTCGCGCGGCGAGATCGACGGCGTCTGCGGGCTCGACTGGACGGCGTTGAAGTCGCAGCAGCCGGAGTGGCTGCGCGACGAAGAAGCTCAACCTCCTGATCCAGGCATCGATCGAGCCGCATCCGGAACTGGCCACGCTCGGCGTGCCGGTGCCGTGGCCCTACATCAAGAGCGACACCGACCGCCGGGCGGTCGAGGTGATGGTCGGCTTCGAGCAGGCGTTCGGAAAATCGTATCTGGTGCCGCCGGAGGTGCCGGCCGAGCGCGTGGCGCTGCTGCGCGAGGCATTCGCCGCGGTGCTGAAGGACAAGGAGTTCCTCGCCGAAGCCGACAAGCTGCGCATCGAGATCACCGCGCAAAGCGGCGAGGCGGTGCAGCGCGTGGTGCGAGAACGCCTATGCGTCGACGCCCGCAGGTGATCGACCGCCTGCGCCGGATCGTCGAGCCGTAGATCCTCAGCTCTCGTGGCCGGCCTGCACGGTCTGCGCCAGCACGCCCGCCTTCTTGCGGTTGCGGAGGAACGGCAGGAACAGCGCCACCACCACCATCACCCACAACACGTTCGCCAGCCTCGACGAGAACAGGATGCTCAGGTCGCCCTGGCCGAGCCGCATCGCGCGCAGGAAGTAGGTTTCGAACAGCGGTCCCATGATCACGCCGATGAGCATGCGCGCTGACTTCGTATTTGCCCTTGCGGGCGAAGATAGCCGACCAGCCCGAAGAACAGCGCCAGCCCCATGTCGAAGATGTATTCGCGCTCGGAGAACGCGGCGATGGTGACCAGCGACAGGATCAGCGGCACGAGGAACTTGGTCGGGACCCAGACCACCCGGCTCATGTAGCGGGCCATCGGCAGGATCAGCAGCGCCATCAGGATGTAGCAGACGAACATCTGCATATAGACGGTGTAGACCAGCTCGGGACGCTCGATGAACAGCCGCGGGCCGAGCACGACGCCGTGATAGGTGAGCACCAGCATCATGATCGCGCCGGTGGTGCCGCCCGGGATGCCGAGCGCGAACACCGGCACCAGCGTTCCCGAGGTCACGCCGTTGTTGGCGGACTCCGGCGCGATGACGCCGGGCGGATGGCCGGTGCCGTAGAGCTCCGGCGTCTTCGAAAGCATCTTGGAATAGTGATAGGCGAGGAACGCGGCGATGGTGGCGCCGGCACCCGGCAGGATGCCGATGACGAGACCGATCAGCGAGGTCCAGATCGTCTGCCACCAGTAGCGCGCGTTGATGTACAGCCCTTCCATCGTGTCGGCCCAGCGCGCCGCCTTGGCGGCCTGCAGATCCTCGTTCCGCACGATCGTTTCGGTTTCGAGCATCACGAACGCTTCGGAGATGGCGAACAGCCCGATCAGCGCGGGGATCAGCGGGACGCCGTCATAGAGCTCGAGGAAGCCGAAGGTCGCGCGCGGCGTGCCGAACACCGGGTCGACGCCGATCGCGCCGATCATCAGGCCGAAGAAGCCGGCGATCAGTCCCTTGAGCAGGTCCTGCGCCGCGATCGCGGCGATCAGGGTCAGCCCGAACACCATCACGACCACCATCTCGACGCTGCGGAAGTAAAGTCCGATCTGGGCGAGCGCCGGGAGCACGGCCATCGTGATGACGGTGGTGATGAGACCGCCGAAAGCCGACGCCGCGAAGCAGCAGACCAGCGCTTGCTGCGCCTGGCCTTTCTTGGTCATCGGGTAGCCGTCGAGGACGGTCGCCGCCGCGCCGCCTTCGCCCGGCATGTTGAAGAGGATGGCCGGGATGCCGCCGCCGAGCTGCGTCGTGCAATACAACGAGATCATCAAGGCCATGCCGGCCTCGATGTTCATATAGAGCGTGAGCGGCAACAGGATGATCAGCGTATTCTGCGCGCTGAAGCCCGGCAGGATGCCGACGATCGTGCCGAGGATCATTCCCGGCAGGATCACCCACCACAGCCCGACCGACCGTCCGAACAATTCGAGGAGAAGCGAGAAGGGGACGTCCACGGTCAGCCCTCGATTCCGAAGATCCAGGCGATCAGCCATTCGACCGGACCTTGCGGCAGCCGGCTGCTGGCGAGGTAGATCAGCAGGACATAGACCGTCGCGGCCGTTGCCGCGGCCACGGTCACGAGCTGGCGGATGCTCGTCACGCCAAGCATCCGCATGCTGGCGATCAGGACCAGGAATAGTCCGAGCGTCGTGCCGGTCCAGGGCAGGGCGACGATGAAAGCGACGGTCAGCAAACCGAGCACCAGGCGCTGGCGGTTGAACAGCGTGTTGGCGAACAGGTCGCCGAAGCTGAAACTGCCGCGGCCTTGGACGATGCGATAGATCATGCGCCCCATGTGGAAGACGCACATGGCGATCAGCGGAACGCCGACGGCGACGCCGGCGGCCCGTGCTTCCCAGACGAGATCGGTGGTGGTCGCGAGGTAGTAGCCCGCGAGCCCGCAGCTCATGAGGGGGATGATGAAATCGGCGGCAAGCGGTTCGCGCGTGTCGGCGCGTTGGCTCTGGTCCGTATTGTCGGTCACGACATTCCCCCCGACGCCCGGTCGCAGCCCGGGCTGGCCCCCTCGCTACCGCAAATTGTGCCGGTCGCGCGCCGAACTCAGGCCTTTTGGCATATTTGGCGCGCCCTACGGGACTCGAACCCGTGTTACCGCCGTGAAAGGGCGGCGTCCTGGACCGCTAGACGAAGGGCGCGCGGAGCGCCGCGACATATAGAGAGCTTTGCCGGGGCGGGCAAGCAAAGGCCCCCGGCGGCGCCGGGCGCCATTTCGACTACCAATGCCCCGTGTTCGGCATGGATTTCCAGGGTTCGCTTGGCGGCAGCGCGGCGCCCTTTTGCAGGAGCTCGATCGAATGTTTGTCGGGTGAGCGCACGAAGGCCATGGTGCCGTCCCGCGGCGGGCGGTTGATGGTGACGCCTGCCTTCATCAGCCGCTCGCACACTTTATAGATGTCGTCGACCTCAAAGGCGAGGTGGCCGAAATGGCGCGCCTCGCCGTAGTCCTCGCCGTCCCAGTTGTAGGTCAGCTCGAGCTGCGGCGCGTCGCGGCCTTTGCGTTTGCTGTCCCCGAGGAGGCTCTCGTCGTGTGGAGCGGTCAGGAACACGAGTGTGTAGCGGTTCTTCTCGTCGACGCGCCGGCGGGTCTCCTTGAGACCAAGCGCGTTGCAATAGAAGTCGAGCGCGCGGTCGAGATCGCGCACGCGCAGCATGGTGTGCAGGTATCGCATGGCATGTCCTCACAACGGCATGCGCGGCCGGACCGCGCGTGCCGCCACTTTATATGACGGCGGTAGACGACTGCGGGTGAAATGATTCAATATTTGGAAGGCCATAGGGAACCGGTGAGACATCAAATGATCGCGAGTGATCTGCAGGCCGGCATCGATGAGCTGCGCGATTTGATCGCCGCCGCCAACTCCGTCGTGCCGTTTACCGGCGCAGGCATCTCAACCGAATGCGGAATCCCGGATTTTCGTTCGCCCGGCGGCATCTGGACCAAGATGCGGCCGATTCCGTTTGATGAATTTATCGCCAGTCAAGAAATGCGCGACGAGGCGTGGCGGCGCCGGTTCGCCATGGAGGAACATTTCGGGGGTGCGAAGCCGGGACGGGGACATCTTGCCCTGGCAAGTCTTCACCGCGCCGGGAAAGTTCCAGGGGTTATCACACAAAATATCGACAACCTGCACCAAGCGTCCGGTATTGCTGCCGAAGATGTGGTCGAATTGCACGGAAACAGCACCTACGCCACGTGCCTGGACTGTGCAGCGCGGTATGAATTGCCGTGGGTGAAGGAGCAATTTGTCGCGGCAGCGGGTCGCGCGCCCGATTGCACGACGTGCGGAGGGCATATCAAGACTGCAACGGTGTCATTCGGACAGGCGATGCCTGAGCGTGCCATGCGTCGCGCGGAGGAACTCACGCTCGACTGCGAGCTCTTTCTGGCCGTCGGCTCGTCCCTGGTCGTGTGGCCCGCAGCCGGATTTCCCTTGATGGCAAAACGAAATGGCGCGCGTTTGGTGATTATCAATCGCGAGGCGACCGATTTCGACGAGATTGCCGATCTTGTGGTCCGCGAGGACATCGGCAGCGTGCTCGCACCCCTCATTGCCCATTGATTCATAATTTTTTTTTGGAGCGTTGTTTGTCTGCAACGCTCTAAAAAGATGTGCACAGGCAGCAGTGTGGTCCCCTGATTAGCCTAGCCACGAAGGAATCGAGTGCTATCCTCGATCCGGGATTTAAATTCGTCGAAACGCCCGGCAAGAGGCGGCAAAAGATTGGGCAGCGTGCGGCGTCATGGCGTCGGACGGGATGGGATCAAAGGGGCCCGGCGCAAGCATCGGACCCAACCGCGAAGCGATGGGCGATCTCGCTGATGAGGCGACGAGCGTCATCGAGCTTAGCGGGGTCATTAAGTGGTTCGATGTGTCCAAAGGTTTTGGATTCATCGTTCCCGACAATGGCCTGCCGGATGTGCTCCTGCATGTGACGTGCCTGCGCCGCGACGGCTATCAGGTCGCGTACGAGGGCGCGCGCGTGGTCTGCGAGGTACTGCAGCGGGCGCGCGGGCTGCAGGCCTTCCGCGTTCTTTCCATGGACAACTCCACGGCGATTCATCCGGCGCAGTTGCCGCCGCCGCGGACGCATGTGTCGGTCACGCCGACCAGCGGATTGGAGCGGGCCCAGGTGAAGTGGTTCAACCGCCTGCGTGGGTTCGGCTTCCTGACGCGCGGCGACGGGACGCCCGACATCTTCGTGCACATGGAGACGCTGCGGCGCTACGGCATCACCGAGCTGCGCCCCGGCCAGTTCGTCCTCGTGCGCTTCGGCAATGGCCCCAAAGGCCTGATGGCAGCCGAGGTGCGGCCGGAAGGCGTCCCGACCGGGCCGGCCTCCCACTAACGGCCATCCTGAATTCATTGCCGCTCGTCCCCGCGACCCGCCTACGCTCGGTTCGAGCTACGGCGGGTTCGAGTCCGCCGAAGCGCCCAGCGCGAAGGCGGAAGGCGGGGACCCAGAGCCTTCTTTTTTGGACCCTAGGTCCCCGCTTTCGCGGGGACACACGGACCGGAAGCGCTGTCCGCGTGCTTGCTGGGCAAAACCGAACCGTGTATCGAAAGCCCGCGCGGCCTCGGGGCATAGCGCAGTCTGGTAGCGCGTCTGGTTTGGGACCAGAAGGTCGCAGGTTCAAATCCTGCTGCCCCGACCAGGCCGCACCGCGAAATGACAGGCGGCATTGATGGCGGCAAGGATCTACAAGCCGGCGAAGACGGCGATGCAGTCGGGAACCGCCAAGACCCGGGAATGGGTACTCGACTACGAACCGGAGCAGCCGCGCGAAATTGAGCCGTTGATGGGCTGGACCTCGTCCGGGGATATGCGTCAGCAGGTGCGGCTGCGGTTTGCGACCGTCGACGAAGCGGTTGCCTATGCCGAGCGCCACGGCATCCCCTACCAGGTGTCCGACGCCAAGGCGTCGGCACGCCGGCCGATCTCCTATTCCGACAATTTCGCCTTCAAGCGCCGCGACGCCTGGACGCACTGACCGGTCGCGACGGACAGACGGCCGTCAGGCGCTGGCCGCCGCCGGCAGAGCCTTGCCTTGTCCGGCGGCTCGCTGGCGGAGCAGGGACACGAACCGGTCCTCGGGCATCGGCTGACCCAGCAGGAAGCCCTGGCCGATATCGCAGCCCATGCTGGTGAGCGCCGTCGCATCGGCGGCCTTCTCGATCCCGATCGCGACCGCGAGGCTGCCGAAATTGTGCGCGAGGTCGATGACCGTCTTGCAGAGCGGGGCGTTCACCCGGTCGGTGCTGCAGTCGGTGACGAACGTCGGATCGAGCTTGAGCTCCGCGAACGGCAGCTCCTTGAGACGGGCGAGAGAAGAGTAGCCGCGCCCGAAGTTGTCGATTGCGAGCCTGACGTTCACCGGCGAGAGCTTCTTGGTCAGCTCGGTGGCCAGCGCCAGATTGGTGACGATCTGCTCTTCGGTGACGTCGATGATCAGGCCGGGCCATTGGTCGACCTGGCCGATATGCGCACGCACGAGCTCGGGAATCTGAAGCTGCACCAGCGCGTCCACCGGAATGTTGACGGCGAACCGCATGTTGATCCCGAGCTTGGCAAATCGCAGCGCGGACTTCAGCACGCTGGTGATCGCGAGCTCCGACAGCGCCAGAATCTCGGAATCGGTCGCTCCCGGCATGAATGCGCCCGGCAACAGGATTCCGCTCTGCGGATGCCGGCAGCGCGCAAATGTCTCGACGCCGGCGAGTCGCTTTCTGCGCAGGTCGATCTTCGGCTGGTGCCAGAATTCCATCCATCCGTTCTTGAGCGCCTCGCTCAACGCAATCCGGATCCCTTGCGATGCGGCGTGACCGAGCTTGAGCTTCTGCATGATCGCCGCGATCGCGCTCTTGTCGAAAGGCTTCTTGAGCCCCGGTAGCATCTGCAGGCCGTGCTGCTCGCCGACGGACTTGACGTGTTCAAGCACCGCCGCGCCGCGGTTGCTCATCAGCTGGACGAATCCGAAGTAGCCGCGCTTGCCGAGTGCAACGACGGATTCGACCGCGACAGCGAAGTCCAGGCCGACATCGAGAAAGACAACGTCCGGCGATTGCCGCTCGATCGCTTGCCGAAAACTCGCCCCGTCGGCAAATTCCTGGCTGTCGACGCCCGCGCCGTGCAGGATCAGCGACAGGAAGCTGCGGATGCTCGGCTCTTCGTCGACGACAAAGCAGAGCGGCGCCGATGCCGCGCCGGTGCCGGCGGCATCTGCCCTCTCGCCGCCATTAGGCGGTTGCTGTCCGCGGTCCAGGCTGTCGGTCATGCCCCTCGGTCGCGGCTTCGATTGCGCAACGTCGAGGCAGATTCTTGCGCGCGAACGGTTAAATATGGGTTTCGTTGGCGGCCAAACCGGGGCTGGATGCCCTCAGTTCCGGGTCAATCCAGTCCGAAGGGCGTAAATGTCGCCCGAATTGGCGGCCATCGGCAGCGCCGCGAGCCAGTTTGCGATACTCCGAGCGTCCTGCCATTCGGGATGGGCGAGGGCTTGGCTTTCGCCGAGCGCGGCATTGAAGTGCAGGAAGCCGAGTTCGGCGCAGCGCTCAATGCCGGCTATCGCCAGGTCGCGCTGGATGGTCGTGAATTCAAACGACAGGGCGGGCACCGGCTGCGTCAGGCCGGCCAGGGCCTCGACCTCGAACCCCTCGACGTCGAGCTTGATGAAGGATGGTGATCCATACCGGTCAATAAGCGCGTCGAGCGTGGTGACCGGCACGCGCACGGTCTTCGACCACTGCTGACCCTCCCAGCCCGGGGCCCCGTCGGCGGCCTTGATGAAAGCGTCGGAGGCGCTCGAGACGGTCGGGTTATCGAGATTGACCCTGAGTTCGATCGACCCCGCATTGCGTCCAACCGCCACCGGTTCGATGGCCACGGCGCGGTCGCGGCCGTAGAGGAGCCTCAGCGTGCGTGCCAGCGCCGGCTGGGGCTCGACGGCGACGACGCGCGCGCCGAGCCGCCGGAACGACGCAATCCGGTCCCCCACATGAGCGCCGACGTCGAACACAAGATCGTTCGCACGAACAAACTGCCGATAGAGGCGATCCATGTCGCCACGCCGTGCGCCGCGGCCGTAGTAGATGCGCAGCGAGCGGACGACGCCGCGCAGCGTCCGCCACTTGTCGAGAAGGCTCACGCGCGCTGTCCGGCCGCGAGCTCAACCGCCGGCAAGGCGAGCGCCGCCATCTCCTGCGGTGGGGCGGTTTCCTCCGGCAGACGGCCGAGCCCGATCCGCACCATGGCGCGCCCGAGCGCCGGCGACGCCGTGACGACCGCGAGCGGAATCGACAGCAACGGCCCGCCGGCGACGAACAGGGCGTAGGGGATTGCCGCCGGCACGGTCAGGGCCAGCAAGCCAAGCGTGGACGCGCCGAGCAGTGTGTGCGGCCAGAATTGCCGGGCGGCCAGCGACCACGGCACCTGATGGTCGTCGCGCGCCTGCGCGCCCCAGCCGACCGAGCGGCCGGCGAGCAGCCGCGCCAGGAATATGGTGTGCGCGAACCACATGATCGGCGCCAGCATCACAAAGAAGATCGTCTCGGTGACGACACCCGCCACGAAGCGGAATCCGCCGCCGAAGCTTTGGCGCAGCGACGGTCGCGTCAGCACGTCGATCACGGTCGCGATCTTCGGCGCAAACCACATGATGAGAACGAGGCAGAACACCAGGAAGCCGGGGACGGGGTGAATGAACGATGAGCCGGATCCGGCCAACGCGACCGCGATCGAGCCGAACACCAGCAGTCCGATCCATCCGGGCGAGCCAAGGAACATCAGCAGGGCGAACGCAAGCTGGTAGCGGCTGATCCATTGGAGGCCGGGCATCACCAGAAAATGCCAGTACTGCATGTTGCCCTGGCACCAGCGCAGGTCCCGGCGGACAAATTCGATCAGCGTCGGCGGATTCTGTTCGAAGCTCGCACCTTCCTCCGGCAGCACGCGCACCTCGTAGCCGGCGCGCCGCATCAGCACCGCTTCGACCTGGTCGTGGCTGAGGATGTGGCCGTCGATGAGCGCGCTCTTGGGAAGAACCGGCAGATGGCAGTGCATCATGAACGGCGCGATCCGGACGATGGCGTTGTGACCCCAGTAGGGTCCGCAGTCGCCCTGCCACCAGGCGCTGCCGATGGTGTAGGAGCGCATGCCGAGACGCATGCCGAACTGGAAGATGCGCGCAAAGGCGCTGGTCGACGGCATGCCGATCACCAGGCTTTGCAGAATGCCAAGCTGCGGATTGGCCTGCATGACGCGGACGAGACGCAGTACAGCATCGGCCGTCATCAGGCTGTCGGCGTCGAGCACCAGGGCGTGCTCGTGCTGATCGCCCCAGCGGTCACAGAAGTCGCGGATGTTGCCGGCCTTGAAACCGGTGTTCATGTCGCGGCGGCGGTAGGTCAGCGCCATGCGGCCGCGCCAGGCATTGGCCAATTCGGAGAAATTCCTGCTCTCGACAGCGGCATGCGCGAGGTCGCTGGTGTCGCTCAGCACATACAGATGGAACTGTTGCGCGACGCCGCGCGCGATCAGCCCGTCGATCATCGGTGCGATGTGCCGGATGACGCGTTCCGGCGGTTCGTCGCGGATGCAGACGAGGATGGCGGTCGAGGACACGATCGGCTCGTGACCCGAGACCCGGCCGGCCGACGGCGTCACCGCCGCGACCGGATCCCGCGCGAAGCGCATGATGATGAAGCCGATGGTCGCGTTCCAGAAGCCGATGACCATCCACGGCAGGGTCACCGTGAACAGCATGACCAGCAGCAAGTCGCCGGGGCCGAATCCGCCCGCCGACAATGCATAGGCGAGGAGCCAGATCGACGCCGCCATCGACAAGCCGACCAGCGTGAAGAAGAAAAATCGCCGGCCGGTCGGTGGCGCATCGGTTAAGGCTTCGGCGGAGCGGCGTTCCAGCATGGCTTTCATTTCCAGCGTATATGGATATAGCTGATTTTCCGTTGGGTATGCGGTGGCATGACGTTCGAGCGTGGGATATGGCGTCGAAAGCTCTTTGGTACGTCGGAAAGAAGCGGGCCGAGCTGCGCGATGAAGTTGTCGCTGCGCCGGCCGCCGGGGAACTGCGCGTGCGTGCGCGCTTTGGCGCCGTCAGCCGCGGCACCGAACGGCTCGTCTTCGAGGGGCGCGTGCCGGAAAGCGAATTCGAACGCATGCGCGCGCCCTTTATGGGCGGCGCGTTCCCGCATCCGGTCAAGTACGGTTATTCGATCGTCGGCACGGTGGAGGAGGGGGCGGATCGCGGCCGCGCCGTATTCGTCCTGCATCCGCATCAGAGCGAGTTCGTCGTGCCTGAAGGTGCCGTCGCGGCGGTGCCGGACACCGTGCCGCCGCAGCGCGCGGTGCTCGCCGCGAACATGGAGACCGCGCTCAATGCGGTCTGGGATGGCGCGCCCGCCCCGGCGGACCGGATTGCGATCGTCGGCGGCGGCGTGGTCGGGCTTCTGGTTGCGCGATTGTGCGCAAGGATGCCGGGCACCACCGTGACCGTGGTTGATGTAGCGCCCGGCCGGAAGGCGCTTGCGGAGGCGCTCGGCGCGCGCTTCGCGGCGCCCGACCAGGCACCCGAGAATTGCGACGTGGTCTTCCATGCCAGCGCCAGCAGCGCCGGCCTTGCCACCGCGCTGCGGATCGCCGGCGAGGAGGGCGCCGTCGTCGAGTTGAGCTGGTACGGCAGCGGCGACGTCGCGGCGCCGCTCGGCCAAGCCTTCCATAGCCGGCGGCTGCGGCTTCTCTCCAGCCAGGTCGGCAAAGTCGCTGCATCCCATCGGCCGCGCTGGTCGTACCATCAACGATTGTCGGCCGCGCTCGCGCTGCTCGACGATCCCGCGCTCGATGCGCTGCTCGCGCCGCCCGTCGACTTCGCGGACTTGCCGGAGCGCCTGGCGGCGCTGCTTGCGGCGGACGCGGACGCACGTTGCCCGCTCATCCGCTATCCTTAGGTTTGGCGAAAGCCTTGGCGAAAACCCTGGCGAACGGAGGTGTTCCTTGTACGCGGTCGAAGTCTCGGACCAGATCATGATTGCCCATTCGTTCCGTGGCGCCGTGTTCGGTCCCGCGCAGGAATTGCACGGCGCAACCTTCGTCGTGCGTGCCGCCTTTTGTTCCGAGCGGCTCGATGAGAACGGCATCGTCGTCGATATCGGACGCGCCCATGACGTTCTTAGGGCAGCGCTCAAACCGCTCAACTACCGCAACCTCGACGACCTGCCCCAATTCAAAGGGGTGAACACGACCACCGAATTCCTGACCAGATACGTCTACGACCTCCTGGCGGATGCGGCGCGCTCCGGTGGCCTTGGCCGCCCCGGCGGCGAACTCGCGTCGATCCGGGTCACGGTGGCGGAATCGCCGAGCGCGCGGGCCTGGTATGAGGCCCCGCTGCGATGAAGCAGGTGGTGTTCGCCGTGCCGGGTGACCTGTCGACCCCGACCGGCGGCTATGTCTATGACCGGCGCATCGTTGCCGAGCTGCCGAAGTCCGGGTGGCAGGTCGATGTCCTCGATATCGGCACGAGCTTTCCGCGCGCCTCGGACGCCGAGCTTGCGGCGGCGCATGCGCAGCTTGCCGCCTTGCCGGCCGGCCGCTTGATCGTCGTGGACGGGCTGGCGTTCGGGGTCATGGCGGATAGCGCTCAGGCGCTGCATCGCTCGCACAAACTGGTGGCGCTGGTTCATCATCCGCTCGCGCTCGAAACGGGTCTGGAGGAATCGGAAGCCGACAAATTCCGGACCAGCGAACGGCAAGCATTGTCGTTCGTCTGTCGTATCATCACCACGAGCGCCACCACGGCGCGAATTCTGGCGCAGGGATTTGGCGTGCCGCAGCAGAAGCTGAGCGTTGTGTTGCCGGGCAATGACCGCGTTGCACTGGCGGCGCGCCCGGGCGGCAAAACGGTCAATCTGCTGGCCGTCGGCTCGATCGTGCCACGCAAGGGTTATGACGTGTTGATCGCCGCGCTCGGCCAGATCCCGGACCTGCCATGGCGGCTTGTGATCGCCGGTGACCCCAGTCGAAGTCCCGCGACCGCGGCGGCGTTGCAGGCCCAGATCGCATCCCTGCATCTCACCGGCCGGGTGGAGAGCGTTGGCGTGGTGTCATCCGAGCGGCTGGCAAGCCTCTACGCCGCGGCCGATCTGTTCGTGCTTCCGTCCCGCTACGAAGGTTATGGGATGGCCTATACGGAAGCGATCGCCCACGGGGTGCCGGTGGTGGGGACGACGGCCGGCGCAATTCCGGAGGCCGTCCCGCGCGGCGCCGGCGTGCTGGTGCCGCCGGACAATGTCAGCGAGCTCACCTCGACGCTGATGCGCCTGATCGGAGATCCCGCCGAACTCGCGCGCCTTGCCGCCGGGGCGCGGGCGGCGGCCGCGGCGCTTCCGACCTGGGACGACGCGGGGCGGCTGTTCTCGCAAGCCTTGGACCAAGCCTTGGACGCGGTCGCATGAGCGGGTTCTCATCCGATTGGCTGGCGCTGCGCGAGCCCTATGACGCGGCGGCCCGCAACACGACCGTGCTCGACGCCGTGCTGGCGGCGTTTCGCGGGCAGGGATCGATTTCAGTCGTCGATCTTGCGTGCGGCACCGGATCGACGCTTCGGGCGATCAGCGGACGTCTGCCGGCGCGGCAGAGCTGGCGGCTGGTCGACAACGATCTCGGATTGCTCGGCACGGCGGCGACCCTGGCGCGCCCGCCCGCGGTCACCGTTACCGCGCACGCGATCGATCTCGTGCGCGATCTCGAGCTTGCGCTTGACGGTCCGGTCGATCTGATCACGACGTCGGCGCTGCTCGATCTCGTCTCCGAGGATTGGCTGGAGCGGCTGCTGGTCGAAGCGGCGGCGCGCCGGCTACCGGTCTATGCCGCGCTCAGTTACGACGGGCGGGTCTCGTTCGATCCACCCCATCGTTTCGATGCCGACCTCGTCGCGGCCGTGAACCGGCACCAGCATGGCGACAAGGGATTTGGTCCGGCGCTCGGCCCCGATGCCGCGCGCTGCGCGGCCGATGTCGTCAAACGGATCGGCTATTCATTCGTCGAGGGATCATCCGACTGGACATTCGGCAAAGCCGACGAGGCGATCCAGGGCGAAGTTCTACGCGGCTTTGCGAATGCTGCGGGGGAGCTTCGCGACCTTCCGGACGAGCGCATTGCAGACTGGCTGGCGCGGCGCCTGGACATGGTCGCTGCCGGCGCCTCAAGCATGCGCGTCGGTCACGTCGATTTCTTTGCGATGCCGATGCCGATCCGCTGAGCGGAGAGGTCGCAGTCGAGCAGCACTTCGTCGCCGAGAATGTGAGCGCGCATCGGCGCCTTGATCGCCTGCTCGACCCGATCGATGGGTGCGAGGCTGACGCTCGAAGGTCCGGCGCCGATGATCATGGGCGCGATCATGACGTGCAACCGGTCGAGACATCCGGCCGCGAGAAAGCGTGAGACGGTATTCGAGCCGCCCTCGATCAGGATGCGGCGGTAACCGCGCTGCGCAAGCGCGGCGAGCACCGCGGCTGGTGCGAGCTGCCCGTCCGCCGCGGCGAGCTTTACCACTTCGACGCCGGGCGGCAGGTCGAGCGGTGTTTCCGTCCGGGTAATCACCAGCCGGCATGCGCCATCATCTGCGAGCACACGCGCGGTCGGCTTGAGACGGCCATTTGGATCAATCACCACGCGCGCCGGATTGGGACCGGCGACGCGCCGGACGGTCAGTTGCGGGTCGTCGGCTTGCGCGGTGCCGACACCGATCACGACGGCGTCCACCAGCGCGCGCAGGCGATGCAAATGCGCGAGACCCTCGGTGCCGTTGATGTAGTGCGAATGTCCGCTTGCGGTGGCTATGCGGGCGTCGATCGATTGCCCGCATTGGCCGACGATAACCATGTCGTCAACCAGTCCTTTACGCAGAGGCCCGAATACCTCCTGCCATGGAGGCGGAAGTAAAAAAGCCGATTCTCGAAGCATCCGAGGAACTTCGGCCCACGTATCAGGGTTATCATCACTAGCCGTGCTGTCGGTGTCCTGCCTTCGGGGTTCTTTCGGTCCGGTCGCCATCGTGTCATGATATTTGGAGAGGTTCACCGTGAAAACGCCTGTTTTGGCGTCAAGTATCGCTGAATGCCCGCCTAGCGACGGGCACAGGGGCTGGAGACCGTCAGTGATCGACAGTACGAGTGTTGGGTCTGCCGATCCGTTCGGGCCGGCGGCTCATATCGCCGTTGAGCGGGGCTTGGCGGAATTTCGATCCGGACGTCCGGTTGTCATCAATTCCCGCTTGGGATCGGTGGCGGCCTTGCCGATTGATGGGATGACCGATGGACGCTTGGCTGCGTTCCGTCAGCTTTGCGCGCCAGCGAAGTTGCATGTCGTCATTACGGCCAGCCGGGCGCGAGCGCTCGGCCTCGATGCTTCGGCAGCAACCGGCCTTGCGCTTCCCGACAACGCCAGCGCTGCGACGCTCTTTTCAATGGTCGCCGAAGCGCATGTCAGAGAGCCCACCGATATCTTGAACGCCGGCGCGAATGCGGCGGCGGCCATCGAACTGGCCAAGCTTGCGCAGCGGCTGCCGGCGCTGGTCGTGGCGGATGTGACGAAGAACGCGGCCAACACCGGCGTACTCATGCGCGTCGGCAGTGATGCGGTCCTGGAATTCCGGCGCATGGCGATCGATTCGCTTGCGGTTGCGGCCGAGGCCGACGTCCCGCTCAGCGGCGGAGTTTCGGCGCGCTTCGTGATCTTCCGGGATGCGATCGGTGGCAATTCCACGGCGGTTATCGTCGGCGAGCCGGACAAGGCGAGCCCGGTCCCGCTGCGGCTTCACTCCGCTTGCCTGACCGGCGACGTGTTCGGCTCGCGCCGTTGCGATTGCGGCGATCAGCTTCGCCTGTCGCTGAGCCGCCTCGACGACGAGGGCGGCGGCATCATTCTTTATCTGGAGCAGGAAGGCCGCGGCCTCGGGCTCTCGAACAAGATGCGTGCCTACGCGCTGCAGGACGACGGGTTCGACACGCTCGACGCCAACACCATGCTCGGCTTCGACGACGACGAGCGTGACTACGGCATTGCCGTGCGGATGCTTCAGATTTTAGGCTGCACGCGGGTGAAGTTATTGACCAACAACCCGGCCAAGCTCGATTGGCTGACCAAGGCGGGGATCGAGGTGTGCGGACGGATTCCGTTGCACGGTCCGGTCAATGCCGATAATCGTCGGTACCTGACCGCCAAGGCGATGCGGGCCGGGCACAAGCTCGATCATTTGATCACGGCGCTGTCGGAGCCGACCGTGACGCCGGCTGACCCGGTCGGTCCCGCCGAGTGATTTAAGAGCAGACATTGGAGGGGGCACCAATGAGCGACATGACGGCGGCTGCGCCGGGCTACACGCTGACCGCGCGCGTGCTGCATTGGATCATCGCCGCATTGGTTCTGTTGATGGTGCCGCTCGGCATCGTGATCGCCAATGAGTGGGGCGGACCGGCGCAGACCTTCCTCTACAATCTGCACAAGTCGATCGGGGCGACGCTGATCCCGCTGGTCGTCATCCGGCTGCTTTATCGGCTGGGCAATCCGCCGCCGCCGCTGCCGGACGACATCCCCGCGATCCAGCAGTTCGCCGCGCATGCGACGCACTGGGCGCTTTACGCGCTGCTCCTGGCGCAGCCGATCGTCGGCTACATCATGACGTCGGCGTATCCGGCGCCGGTTCCGTTCTTCGGCCTGTTCAACCTGCCGGCGATCTGGCCGGAGAACCGCGTGCTGTCGGATCAGCTTGTGCCGGTCCACATGGTTTTGGGCCTCGCCATCGCGGGCGTCGCGGCCATGCATATCGGCGCTGGGTTGTTTCATCACTTCGTGCGCAAGGACCGCGTCCTCATGCGCATGATCTCCGGTTAGTCGTCGGGCCATCGATGGCCAGCGCTCCGACGAGCCGGGTGTTGGGCGAACTGACGTTTCACGACGCGGCAGACGCGATCAGGGACACGTCGATCCTCTGTCTGCCGCTCGGCGCCATCGAGCAGCATGGGCCGCATTTGCCGCTCAACACCGACGTCGTTGTGGCCGAGGGACTGACGGGCCGCCTGCTGCAACGCTGGGGCGCCGAGTTCGATCTATGGCAGCTCCCGACACTCTCCATCGGGCTCTCGCGCGAGCATGACTGGGCGGCAGGGACGCTGAGCCTGTCGATCCACGGCTTTGCCGCCTATCTGCGCGACCTTGCCGGCGCAATCATACGTGCGCTGCCGGCGCGCAATCTTGCGATCGTCAATGGCCATGGCGGCAACCGCGGCATCCTCGAAAATCTGCTGCATGAGCTGCGCGGGGATTTCGGGCTCAATGCGGTCGTGCTGCATCCGTTCGATCTTGCCGGCGCCGATCCCGCGGACGTCGACGTGCATGGCGGGAAAGGCGAGACCTCGGTGATGCTCGCGCTCGCGCCCGAGGCCGTGAGACGCGCTAACATTGGAAAAGGCGGCCCGCCCGATCCGAAGGCGGTGCAGTCGTTGATCTTCGAGCGCGGCGCCACCTGGGGCTGGCGCAGCGACGATGAGCGCCTCGCGCGCGACGGCATCATCGGGGACGCGAGCGGCGCGACGGCTGAGCACGGCGCGGCGCTGATCGAGCGCATGGTGGCGGCGGCCGGCCCGGTCTTTGCGCGGCTCCTGGAAAACCAGAAGCTTATTCAAAGCCGTCCGCGTTAGCGCGTCGTCCGGCGAGAACCGCCATGGCGCCGACGAGGCTCGCCAGCACGCACCAGTAGCCGTAGCGGAAATCGGCGGCGACGCCGAACGGCAGGAACGACAGCACATAGACGATGCCCGAGCCGGTCACGCCAAAGGCGAACGCGCCCGCCGGCATGGTGCGCAGCGGCCAGGCCAGCGCGCAGACCAGGATCGCGACTGCAAGCCAGAATCCGAGACTGAGCAGCCAGACCGGCTGCAGCGCGTTCTGCACGGTGATCATCGCCGTGAACAGCGGATTCGTTGCATGCACGCGCCGTGACGGCTCGTTGAGGTCCAGCACCGGGATCAGCAGGACGTCGCGGCTGAGGAAGCGGCCCATGAACGTCGCGCGGTGCTTCAGGTAGGCGAGGGGATTCGACAGGACGGCGTTAAGCCAGGCGTCCACCAGTCGCGGCGTGCCGAAGACCTTGTCGTCTTTCCGCTCAAGCCGCTGCATTACGAATTCGCACGGCGGGATGTGCCAGTAATAATCCCAGCGGTCCGGGTTGTAGCATTTGCTGGTGAGCATGGCGGTCTGCTCGGGCGTGAACGTCACCGGAAACCGGTTCTCGCCCGAATAATAGGTGATGCCGCCGAGATCGAAGACAAACACCGAGTGCAGGGGATAGAGACGCTCGGCGTTCAACACTGTGTAGTAGGCGGTGTGGATCAGCGCGTAGCCGGCGACGATGCCGGGAATGAGAATGACCGCGACGCGTTTCCAGTGGAACGCAGCCGGCCACATCACATAAGCCGCGAGCAGCGGCGCGGCGATGATCGCGTTCGGCCGCAGCAGCACGCCAAGGGCGACGAGCAGCATCGCGATCGTCTGTGCCGGCCACCGGATGGCCGCCGGCCGCGAGGCCGTTGCGTAGGTCACGGCTGCGGCGAACAGCCAGACGTCGGCGAACAGGATGTCGCGCCAGATCAGCCCGGCGAAGAAGAATGCGGGCGGGGCGAAGGCGAGCACCATGGTTGCGACGGCGAGCCATCCGGCGGCGCGCGCCACGGTGAAGGCGACGAGACCGAAGCCGCCCCAATAGAGCGCCAGCATCAGCAGCAGCATGCTCATGGAGCCCGGCGCGATCGGATCGATGAGGCGCCAGAGCACGGTCATGACCGGCGATTGCCAGTCGCCCAGATCGCCAATGTTCGCCTTGTAGACCCACTCGGCGTCGATGCTCATGTAGCCGGGGTAGAACGCCGCAAGGCTCAGCGCGAAGCCGGCCGCGAGCAGCGCGACCATGGCGATCGACACGTTCTTGGGGATAGGGAGTGAACTCGGTCGACCCATCTTGTTACGCGGCGCTACTGTTGAGCGCGCTCAGGCTGACCTTCTGGCGGCCCTGCGCGTCGAAATTGCCGGGTGCGAGCCAGCGCTCGAACGCTTCCTTGCGCGCCGGCCACTCGCTATCGAGC
This sequence comes from uncultured Alphaproteobacteria bacterium, assembly GCA_963850705.1. Classification (GTDB taxonomy): domain Bacteria; phylum Pseudomonadota; class Alphaproteobacteria; order Rhizobiales; family Xanthobacteraceae; genus VAZQ01. The sequence continues at coordinate 49,135 of CAWKMR010000040.1, forward strand.
ATGGAAAAATACGCGGTGTCGCGGCTGCGGCCCTTGGCGATCATGTGCTGGCGCAGCACGCCTTCGAACACGAAGCCGTAGCGCAGCGCTGCGCGCCGGGACGGCGCGTTGAGCGCATTGCATTTCCATTCGTAGCGGCGATTGCCGAGCGTCTCGAAGGCGTAGCGCGCGAGCAGATATTGCACCTCGGTGCCGAGCGGCGTGCGTTGCAGGGCCGGGGAATAGACGATGTGCCCGACCTCGACCGAGCGCGCGGCCGGACGAATTTCCATGAGCGTCGCGATGCCGATAGCGGCGCCGGACGGATCGATCACCGCGTAGGAGTAGGGGTCCTCGAGCGTCTCGCGGCTCGCGACCCAGTCGGCGAAGGTCTTGTCGTCCGCAAAAGGCCCGTAGCCCGACATATAGGTCCAAATGTGATCGTGGCCCTGGACCGCGCGCCACAGCGCGGCGGCGTGGTGCGCGGCGAGCTTCTCCAGCCGACCGTAACGGCCCTCCAGCACGACCGGGCCAGGCCGACGGGCGGGCGTCGCGTCGACCGGCGGTCCGACCGGCAACTCGCTCATGACAGCCGCTTCTTGAGGTCGTCGCGGAATAGCGCGTTCAACTCTGTCCCCGGCGCGCTGTCGTTGAGGCCGTCGAAGCGGCCTTCCTCCGCGATCTGCTTCGCCACCCGCATCACGCCGCCCCAGGCGACGCGCGCCAGCGCGCCGCCGATGCTGATGCGTCGCACGCCGAGCGCAGCGAGGTCGGCCACCGTCAGCGGATTGGCGCCCGACGACATCAGCACATTCACCGGTTTCGGCGCGACCGCGTTCACCACCGCGGCGATCTGCTCGCGGCTCTTGATCCCCGGCGCATAGAGGCAATCGGCGCCGGCGTTCGCATAGGCCTTGAGCCGCGCGATCGTCTCGTCGAGGTCGGGACGCCCGAGCAGGAAGCACTCGGCGCGGCCGACCAGCAGGACGTCGCCGCCGGCCTTGTCGACCGCGCCGCGCGCTGCGCGCAGCCGAGCCACCGCGTCGTCGATCGAATAGAGCTTGCGGTCGGCGCCGTCCTCGATCGACACGCCCGCTATGCCGGTCTCCACCGCGAGCCGTACGCTCTCCGCGACGCCCGCGAGGTCGTCGGCATAGCCGGCCTCGAAATCGGCGTTGAGCGGCAGGTCGGACGCATGCGCCAGCTCATGCAGATGCGCCAGCATCATGTCGCGTGGTACCGCGCCATCGGCACGGCCCTGCGCAAAGGCAAAACCCGCGCTGGTCGAAGCAATCGCCTTGAAGCCGAGGTGCTGCAGATAGCGCGCGCTGCCGACATCCCAGGGATTGGGGATCACGAAGCAGCCGGTCTCGTGCAGCTGGCGAAAGGTCTTGCGCTTGTCGGCGACGGTCGGCATGGCGGCCTAGTCCATCAATGGCTGTGGCGCGGCTGGCTTGTCTGCGCCACGCGCTGGAATTTCACCGCCGGCTTGAGCACCATGCCTTCGGCGAGCTGGTCGACGATGCCGCGCTGGATCTCCTGCCAGGGCGTCTGGCTTTCCGGATAGTGGTAGCCGCCGTTCTTTTGCGAGCGTCGGCGCGGCGTTTCGCGAGCTCGGCTTTCGAGATGAGGATATCGGCGGTGCCTTTGCGCAGGTCGATGCGCACGCGGTCGCCGGTCTTGAGCAAGCGCGAGCCCGCCATTGGCCGCCGCCTCGGGCGACGCGTTGAGGATCGACGGCGACCCGGAGGTGCCGGACTGGCGGCCGTCGCCGATGCAGGGCAGCGAGTCGATGCCTTTCTTGATGAGTGACGCCGGCGGCCGCATGTTCACGACTTCGGCCGAGCCCGGATAGCCGATGGCGCCGACGCCGCGCATGAACAGGATCGTGCGCTCGTCGATCTTGAGCGCGGGATCGTCGATGCGGCGGTGATAGTCCTCCGGTCCGTCGAACACCACGGCCCGGCCTTCGAAGGCGTCCTGGTCCTTGGGATCGGAGAGATAGGTCTTGCGGAACGCGTCGGAGATCACGCTGGTCTTCATGATCGCGGCGTCGAACAGGTTGCCCTTGAGCACCTTGAAGCCGGCGCGCTGCATCAGCGGCTTGGCGTAGGGGCGGATGACGTCGTTGTCCGAGATTTCCGCGCGCTTGACGTTGTCGCCGATGGTCTTGCCGTTGACCGTCATCGCGTCGGCGTGCAGGCGCTTGGCCTTGCGCAACTCGTTGAGCACGGCGGGCAGCCCGCCGGCGCGGTGATAGTCCTCGCCGAGATACGACCCGGCCGGCTGCATGTTGACCAGCAGCGGCACGTCATAGCCGAACGTTTCCCAATCCTCGATCGAGAGCGGCACGCCGGCGTGGCGCGCAATCGCATTGAGATGGATCGGCGCATTGGTCGAGCCGCCGATCGCGGAGCAGGCGACGATGGCGTTCTCGAACGCCTTGCGGGTGAGGATGTCGAGCGGCTTCACGTCGGCGAGCACGAGCTCGACCGCGCGCACGCCGGTGTCGTAGGCGATCTGCGCGCGCTCCTTGTAGGGCGCCGGGATCGACGCGCAGCCCGGCAGCGACAGCCCGAGCGCTTCCGCGATCGCGTTCATGGTCGAGGCGGTGCCCATGGAGTTGCAGTGGCCGATCGAAGGCGCCGCCGCGGCGATCGAGTTCGACGAATTCGTCGTAGCCGATCTCGCCGGCCGCAAGGCGCTTGCCCATCGCCCATTTGATGGTGCCGGAGCCGGCCCGCTTGCCCTTCCACCAGCCGTTCAGCATCGGCCCGCCGGAGAGGACGATGGCCGGGATGTTGACGGTCGCCGCCGCCATGATGGCGGCGGGCGTGGTCTTGTCGCAGCCGGTGGTCAGCACCACGCCGTCGATCGGATAGCCGTGCAGCACCTCGACCAGCCCGAGATAGGCGAGGTTCCGGTCGAGCGCCGCGGTCGGCCGTTTGCCGGTCTCCTGGATCGGATGCATCGGAAATTCGAACGCGATGCCGCCGGCCGTGCGGATGCCGTCGCGCACGCGCTTCGCCAAGTCCAGGTGGTGACGGTTGCAAGGGGAGAGGTCGGAGCCGGTCTGCGCGATGCCGATGATCGGCTTGCCGCCCATGATCTCGCCGCGGGTCAGGCCATAGTTGAGATAGCGCTCGAAATAGAGCGCGGTCGCGCCGGGATCGTCGGGATTGTCGAACCACAATTGCGACCGGAAGCGCGGCTTGGTATGTGACTTGCCGTTGCGATTTGGCGTTAGGCTTGCTGTTCTTGGCCATCGTGGCTTGCTCTATTGGTTGAAGCGACATCCGTGCCGCGAGTCACCTCCCCTTGAAAGGGGAGCATAGGCGGCGTTTCCGCCGCCGTTCTTAGACACCACGAACGCCGATGCGAAGCATCGGCTATGTGCAGTCGCAGAGCGACTGCGATCGGGTGGGGATCATTTGCGCCGCCATGGACCCCCACCCCAACCCTCCCCCTTGCAGGGAGAGGGCGCACCGAGCCCGTGGCGATCATTACCATCTATACGGCAAAGCCGGTCAGCCGAGCATCAGCCGCGCGGCGTCCTTCGCGGTCATCCCGACCTTGACCCCGAGCTTCGCGGCCGGCGCATTGACCACCGAGATGATGCCGTCGTTCCAGGTGCTGAGCCCTTCGCCGAGCCGCGCCGACATCGTGGCGACCGCGGCCGAGGGCACGCCTTTTTCTTCCAGCAGCGCGACGCCCTCGACCGCGGTGTTGTTGCGGGCGATGCCGGCGTCGTTGGCGATCGAGCCCTTCGCGCCCATGCGCAGGATGCCGTCGGACGACACGCGGGACGAATTGGCGCCGCTGCAGACCACGTCGCCCGGGATCTTTTCCGTGATCGCGGTGGTGCCGGGCGTTGCCCAGACCCGGCCGTTGCCGACCTTGTCGACCACGACCGGCGCCTCTTCCGCGCCGAGCGGCGTCGGAATGGATTTTCCGGCCGGCGCCTTGGCGAGCCGCGCCGCCGCCTCGTAGGCGATCATCCCGATCTCGACGCCGAGCGCGCGCGCCTGCTTGTTGGCGCGGCTGATGGTGCCGATGAGCAGCGTCTCGCGGCCGTTGTGGTCTCCGCCGACATCGCGGCAATAGTGGCGACCGGCACGTCGATGGTTTCGGCGTGCAGCAGCCCGCTGATGCCGGCATTGTCCTTGCCGATGCCGGCGTCGGTCGCGATCACCGCCTTGACGCCGCGGGTGAACATCGGCGCGAGGATGCGCGTGCCGCAATAGGAGCCGACCACGATCACATCGTTTGGATGGGTCTTGTGGGGGCCGAGATAGCTCGATGAATCGAGTGCGACGATGCGCCCGGATTCGTCTTCATGCACCACCAGCATCTGGCCGCGTCCGATCGTCTTGCCGCTTGCGATGGTCGCCGGCGGCGTTGCGGATGCTGTGCGGATAAATGCGAACGAGGCGACGCCGCCCGCCAGAAAGGCGCGCCGCGGCAGCCACAGGCTCCCGGTCTTGGTCATCGTTTCCTCCACCCCGGCCGCTTTCGGGCCGTTTGTCGCGGCATCCTAACGCTGTGGGAGGCGTCGCAGAAGTCGCAACCGGTGCTATAGTTCGGAAAAAGTCAGGAGTGGCGCAGGGAGGATTGGGAATGACGTCGTGGTTTCGTGCATTGATCTTGGCCGGCGTGCATTGTTCCGGGGCTCGTCCCCGGCGCGGCGCTGGCCCAGGACTATCCCAACCGGCCGGTGACGCTGGTCGCCCCGACCGCGCCGGGCGGAGTCATCGACCGCATCTGCCGCATCCTCGCTGCGAAGTTCTCGGAGGCCTGGAGCCGCCAGGTCGTGGTCGAGCATCGCCCAGGCGCCAACAATCAGCTCGCCGCGGAATACATCACCAAGTCGCCGCCCGACGGCTACACCTTGATGGTCAGCCCGGAGGTGACGTTCGCGGTCAATCCGTCGCTCTACAAGCGATTGCCCTACGATCCGTTCAAGGGCTTCACGCCGATCGCCGGGCTGGTCATCATCAATCACGCGCTGATCCTGCATCCATCGCTGCCGGTCGAGAACGTGAAGGACCTGATCGAGCTCGCCCGGAAGAAACCCGGCGCGCTCAACTACGGGACCTTCGGCTCCGGCTCGACCGGCCACCTGAACATGGAAATGCTGCAGACCATGACGGGCACGAAATTCACCGCGGTGCACTACAAGGGCGCGACGCCCGCGCTGACCGACGTGATCGGCGGCCACATCCAGATGATGTTCGTGAGCGTCGGCACCGCGGTGCCGCAGTGGCAGGAACGCAAGGTGAAGTTCATCGCGGTCGGCGCCGGCAAGCGCATGGAGTTGTTGCCGGACATGCCGACGGTCGCGGAAGGCGGCGTGCCCGGCTATGAGGGGGTGTCGTGGTTCGGGCTGTTCGGCCCGCCCGGCATGCCGGCCGACGTCGTCGCCAAGATCAATGCCGAGGTCCGGCGCATCTTCGCCGATCCCGAGCTTCGCAAGACGATGGATCGCGAATATTTCACGCCGATCGTCGGCTCGCCGGAAGAGCTCACCGAGCGCATCAAGGCCGACGAGCCGAAATGGCGTAAGGTGATCCAGGCCGCCGGCCTGCCGCCGCAGTAATATCGACACGGAGCCTCGTGAAACCGGCCCGTCGACAAAGGAGATCAAGGATGGCGTCGTGGTTGCGGGCGTTGATCGTTGCGGCGTGGATGGTGCCGGGGCTCGCCCCCAATCCAACGCAGGCGCAAGACTATCCCGCCCGCCCGGTGACACTGGTTTCGCCGGCGGCGCCGGGCGGCGTCATCGATCGGCTCTGCCGCATCCTGGCGCAACGCTTCCAGGAGGCCTGGGGCAAGCCGATCACGGTCGAGCATCGTCCGGGCGCCAGCAACCAGATCGCCGCGGAATACGTCTCGAAGGCGCCGGCCGACGGCCACACCTTGCTGGTCAGTCCGGAAACGACCTTCGTCGTCAATCCGAGCATGTACAAGCGGCTGCCGTATGATCCCTTGAAAGGGTTCACGCCGATCGCGGGCCTCGTCATCATCAACCAGGCGCTGATCCTGAATCCTTCGGTGCCGGTGGAAACCGTCAAGGATCTGATCGCGCTCGCGAACAAGACGCCGGGCGCGCTCAACTACGGCACCTTCGGCCTGGGCTCGAGCGCTCACCTGAACATGGAAATGCTGCAGACCCTGTCGGGAGCGAAATTCACGCCCGTCCACTACAAGGGCGCGACGCCAGCGCTCACCGACGTGATCGGCGGCCATATCCAGATGATGGTCGTGAGCGTCGGCACGGTCGTGCCGCAATGGCAGGAACGCAAGGTGAAGTTCATCGCGGTCGGTGCGGCGCAGCGCATGCCGCTGTTGCCGGAGATGCCGACCGTGGCGGAAAGCGGGGTGCCGGGCTACGAGGCGGTGTCCTGGTTCGGGCTGTTCGGACCGCCCGGCATGCCGGCCGACGTGGTGGCCAAGATCAATGCCGAGGTGCGGCGTACCTTCGCCGATCCGGAGATTCGCAAGATCATGGACCGCGAATACTTCACGCCGATCACCGGCTCGCCGGAGGATCTCACCGCGCGCATCGTCACCGACGAGCCGAAATGGCGCAAGGTGATCCAGGCCGCCGGCCTGCCGCCGCAGTAGTTGTTTGCGAGGACGCGGCTCCAAGGTACAGTCGGAAAATGAACTCCGACGGCAAGATGCGGCTCGGCGCCTTCTTCAATCCGACCGGCCACCACGTGGCCTCATGGCGGCACCCGCGCTCGCAGGCCGACGCCGGCATCAACTTCCAGCACTATGTCGAGATCACGCGCACCGCCGAGCGCGCGAAATTCGACATGGTGTTCTTTGCCGACAATGTCTGCGTGCGCGAAGCCAATATGGAAGCGCTGTCGCGCTCGGCGCAGTACATCGCGAATTTCGAGCCGCTGACGCTGCTTTCGGCGCTGGCGCCGATGACCAGCCATATCGGCCTCGTGGCGACGGCATCGACGAGCTACAACGAGCCGTTCCATGTGGCGCGCAAGTTTGCCTCGATCGATCACATCAGCGGCGGCCGGGCCGGGTGGAATCTCGTCACCTCCGGCCAGGAGGCGGAAGCCAAGAATTTCGGCCGCGAGAAGCACTATGCCCACGGCGAGCGCTACGAGCGTGCGCGCGAGTTCGCGCAGATCGTAACCGGCCTGTGGGATTCATGGGACGACGACGCCTTCGTGCGCGACAAGGAGAGCGGGCAGTTCTTCCATCCGGAGAAGCTGCATCCGCTCAACCACAAGGGCGAGAATTTCTCCGTGCGCGGTCCGCTCAACGTACCGCGCACGCCGCAGGGCCGGCCGGTGATCGTGCAGGCCGGCGGCTCGGAGGACATGATCAAGGTCGCGGCGGAATTCGCAGAGGTGATCTTCTGCGCGCCGCTGTCGCTCGACAACGCCAAGAAGTTCTACGCCGAGCTCAAGGGCAGGGTGGCGAGCTATGGCCGCGATCCGGACCAGGTCAAGATCATGCCCGGCCTGTCATGCATCGTCGGCCGCACCGCCGAGGAGGCGCAGGAGCGCTACGACCATCTGCAGTCGCTGATCCATCCGATGGTGGCGCGGGAAATCCTGTCGATGGTGCTCGGCTATGCCGACCTCTCGCGCTATTCGCTGGACGATCCGATGCCGCTCGACCTGCCGCAGTCGAACATGAGCCAGAGCACGTTCCAATACGTGATGGACATGGCGCGCAAGGAAAACCTGACCATCAAGCAGGTCGCCCTGCGTGTGGCCGGTGCCCGCGGCAAGGCGGTGGTGAAGGGCTCGCCGCAACAGATCGCCGACGAGATGGAGGAGTGGTTCCGCAACAGCGGCTGCGACGGCTTCAACCTGATGCCGCCGTTCCTGCCCGGCGGGCTCGACGATTTCGTCGAGATGGTGCTGCCGGAGTTGCGCCGGCGCGGACTGTTTCGCACCGACTACGAGGGCCGCACGCTGCGCGAGCACCTCGGCCTGGCGCGGCCGCCGAGCCGGTACGCGGCGGTCGACGCGATCCGGTCCCGTCATACGCGTGACACGGGCCACAAAGTGAGCCAGTCACCGGCATTTACCCCCTTGTCGCAACATCAAAACCGTACCATTGTCCGCGCGGGGCATTGCGAAAATAGTCGAAGGAGTGTCGCCCATGAGAGCTTGGAAGTCAGCGCTGGCGATTGCCGTTTGCGCGTTAGGATTAGGATTGCTGCCGGCCGCGCATGCGCAGTTCAAGCCGACCCCCGCTCCTGGCGGGGGTGGCGGCGGCGGTCCGACTGCACCGGCCGCCCCTCAGGCACAAGGCGATACGTTCCAGTTCAAGGTTTGCAACCGCTCGAAGATCCCGTTGTTCGTTGCGATGCTTTACAAGGTCGAGAGCGGCGCATGGCGGACGGTCGGCTGGGTGAATTACAAGCCCGGTGAATGCGCGCCCGTGCGCGGCGCCTATCCGCGCAATGACTTCTACTGGTATGCCGAGGACGGCCCGGGCAATGTGAGCTACGCCGGCAAGGATGCCTATGGTTGCATCAATTCGAGCGACAGTTTCGACCGCACAGTCAGCGGCGACTACCAGTGCGCGGCGACCGAGAAGGTGGTCGGCTTCACCAAGATCGACGACAATAGCATCCGCGACGGCATCTCGCTGACCGACTGATCGCCGCGCGCTGTCGAAGAGCTGACGACAAAAAAGAGCCTGCGGTGACGCAGGCTCTTTTCGTTTTTCGACGTTCGACAGCTCCAGCGCGGACGCGCCGGTGTCCGCGCTAGTTCGGCTGGCGCGAGCGGCCGGCCTGGCCGATCTCCGCCGGCGTCGTCGCCGCGTTCGACTGCTGTTGCTCGGCGCTGCTCTGCGTGCGGAAGCTCTTCTGCACCGCGTTTGGATTCGGCTGCGGCACAGCGCCGGCGGCCGGCTTCGGCGCCGGAGGAGTGCTTTGCGCGAGCGCCGTGAACGATGCCGTGCTGATGGTCGCAGCCGTCAGGGCGGCCAGGAAGGTACCAAGTTTCATTGTCAAACTCCCATGTGGGTTAGAGCCGTCGTCCCTCACCGGGACTTGGTTTTCGTCGCCCGAAGATGTCGCCCCACGCTTTCAACGTCGTAGCATGACCACTTGAACCGCCGCCATCCTACAGGATTTTTCATGTGTCGAAAGGGTGCGTCTTTATTGTGGCCTGCCTGCGGCTCCCCCGCGATACCCCCTGACCTGACAGAAATTTAACCACGCGGCCGGGGTATCCAGCTCGGATCCCAAGGGGACCGTAACGCTCCGGCCGGCGTTGCTGCTGCCATCTCCAAACCGTCGCGGACGATTCTCATACGTTTGGATCAGGTATGTCCCATACGTTTGACCGCGGGACTTAGATGCCTGGATGATGGCGGCGCTTCGTCGATTAACGGCAACGTGCGCGAGCTCAACAAGTGCAATTCGAAGATTTCGGATTGCCTGAGCAGGGAGCACACCATGATCGGACGGAGCATTCTCGGCACCGCGTGCGCATTGGCCGTCACCGTCGGCGCCTTGGGCCCGTCGCTTGCGCAGAGCGCCTCGGCCCAGCCGGAGGCCATCGAGGAGTGGGCGCTCGATTTCACGGTACTGACGATGGCGCCAGACGGCGCATTTGGCACGGCCACCGATCCGCGGATCAACCGCGCGATCTTTCTCGCGATCAGCAATTGCAAGGCGATGTCCGGCGCAGCGATTGGCTGCGGTGCCTATCAGACGACTATTCGCGGCGGCTGGAGCCTCGGAATCCGGTGCGGACGCGAGAACATCATCGTCGCCGACCGAAATCTTGCCGATGCCGAACACCGGGCGCGCCAGCGCGAGGCAGAGCTGCGGACGCTCTATGTGCCCGACATGCCGCCCTGCGCCCGGGTGGTGACGGTGGATCCGAACGGCGCCATCGTGCTGCCGCCGGTGGGATACACGGGACAAATCCCTTCGTCGCCTTAAGCGCCGGACGCAACGCAGGAATTGCGGCGGTTCCGAGTCGGGAACATGGGCCCGGCAACAACGTTATCTACCTGTGGACCCGTCGCCCCAGGAGATGACTTATGACCTATCCTCCGGACGATCATGGAAAATCCGTCGGCCGCACGCCGATCGAGCAGGACCAGCGCATTGTCGATGGCTCCATGCTGGCGCTTGCGGCCTTTGTCATCGTTGCTGTTGGGATCGCCTGGTACGCGCTCTCCAACCACAGGTCGGGCACCGCATCGATCAACACGCCCGCTGTCGAGCGGTCAGTGCCGGACAGCACGACCGGCTATGGCGGTGCGCGCCCGCGAGCGCCTGGTCCGAAATCAACCGCGCAATAACGCCCGGAGGCGCGTGAGATGTCGGATGAGGCCCGTGAGATGGCGGATCACGACGACCCGGCGATCGCTCCGCCGAGTTCGGCGACCGTTGCGATGATCATTGCCGTGTCGATCGTCATCCTGATCGCCAGCGGTTACATGGTCTACACCTATTCGAGCGTAAGCCCCTCGACTCCGGCCGCCGAGACTTCGTCGACCACTGGGCGATAGTAGGCCACGCCAGCGCGCGCCCCAATCACCGTGGAATTGCGCCCGGCGACCAGATTGGCTACGGTTTTGCACTCCCGGGGGAACGCAGGCTCCCCGCCAGACGGCTCACCGTCCAAGCGCTGCGCAGCACTCGAGCTGTCGAGGAGGTTGCGCGTGGACCGAGTCAAGTTTTCGATCTTTCCGCGACATATCCAGCCCGTGACTTGCCTGTTCGCGGCGCGCGCGTTGCGCGACTTCGGCGACGGCTTCGTCGCCGTGCTGCTGCCGGCCTATCTGCTGGCGCTCGGATTGAACGCGTTCGAGGTCGGCATTATTGCAACGGTGTCGCTGCTCGGTTCTTCGCTGTTGACCATGGCGGTGGGCTTCCTGGGGGCCAAATACGATCACCGCCAGCTTCTGCTCGCTGCCGCCAGCTTGATGGTTGCAACCGGCGTCGCTTTCTCTGTTGTCCACGACTATGCGCTGCTGCTGGTCGTCGCGATGGCTGGCACCATCAATCCGTCGTCCGGCAGCGTCAGCATTTTCACGCCCCTCGAGCATGCGGTGCTCGCGCGCGAGGTTTCGGCGAACGAGCGGACCAGGATGTTTGCGCGCTATAGCCTCGTCGGTGCGCTTGCCGGCGCTGTCGGCGCGCTGGCAGCCGCCACTCCCGATCTGCTCGCGCCGTTCGGCCTCGACCAGCTGATGGGCATCAAGGCGATGTTCGTCCTCTATGCGATCCTGGGTGCGGCCGGCGGCCTTCTCTACGCGCGCATTCCACGACAACCTCCGTCCAGTTCCTCGGGAAGAAGCGCGGCGCTCGGGCCGTCCCGTTTTATCGTCTACAAGCTCGCGGCGCTGTTCAGTCTGGATGCTTTTGCCGGCGGCTTTGTCGTCCAGTCGTTGCTGGCGCTATGGCTGTTCGAGCGTTTCGACATGTCGCTTGCGGCCGCCAGTGTCTTCTTTTTCTGGACCGGCGTGTTGTCGGCGTTCTCGTTTCCGGTGGCGGCGTGGCTGTCGCGGCGGTTCGGGCTCGTCAACACGATGGTGTTCACGCATATCCCGTCCAGCGTTATGCTGATCCTGGCGGCCATTGCACCCACGCTGCCGCTGGCGCTCGCGCTGTTGCTGATCCGCGCCGCCCTGTCGCAGATGGACGTGCCGGCGCGCTCGTCATACGTGATGGCGGTCGTCACCGAGGCCGAACGTGCCGCCGCGGCGAGCTTCACCGCGGTGCCGCGCAGCCTGGCGGCGGCCGCCAGTCCTGCGCTTGCGGGCGCGCTGTTCGCCGCTTCGTTCCGGGCGTGGCCGCTGATCATCTGCGGCGTGTTGAAGATCGTCTATGACCTGATGCTGCTCGTGCAATTCCGTCACGTGAAGCCGCCGGAAGAGTTGTGACACTTCATGTTGGCGGGTGGCGGAAGACATCGGGTGGAACAAAGAACCCCGGCGATGTCCGGGGTTCTAGGAGATCAATCAATGCCGGGCCCCGGCACCCACATTCTTAGCGCCGATGCGTGCCATCACCCATCATACCCAGAGGCGAATTAGGTACGAATCTCAGCGCCTCGAATGTCTTGGTCGGTTGGGACGGTCGGGCGGCGCGCATGCGCCAAAACTGCTCCATCTGCTTCCAGACCAGTCTCGCCTGTAGATTCGGTGCGGTTTCCGCCTGCCGCGAACATTCAAAAATGCGTTCGGGAAAGTCGATTGTACGCATGCATGCCTCCTACGCCGATACCTAACAATGCTACCGAACGTTCTAATTCCGCAACATCGGCCTGTGGATAACATCGGCTCACCAGTAGGATCGACGCGAATCAGGTGCAGCGGCTGTTCGAGGGGGAACCTATGCGCGCTTGGTTCAGGACATGCGCATCGATCGTGATGATGGCGCTATTGCCGGCGCAGGCTGGTGCCGAACCGTCACTGGCCGAGGTTCTAAAAGAACTCGACACTCCCGAACTGAGTGTCGCTCAGCGCATGATGATTACATCGAATTTAGCCAGCGCGGAAAGAGCGTTGGGCTGGGCAAACAGTGCACTGCGCGCGCAAAGAATGCGGCGGCGGGCCCTTTATTGCGTGCCTGACAACCTGATGATTGAGCCAAAAGAATTGATCGATCTGTTGCGCGACGCACTCTGGGACGAGCCGCGGCTCGGCGACAGGCCAATTGGATTTGCGCTGCTCGTGACGCTGCAACGATCCTTTCCATGCAAGTGATGTGATCGAGTTAGTGAGTGTCCCGACTCTTGCCGCCCGATTGCGGGCGCGCTGTTTGCCGCTTCGAGGAGCCATCGCCAGCGCGCGAGTTAGTGTTTCCCCGTCACATGAGCGTAGCCGGCTTCGCCTTTACCGGCTTTGCCCCGGAATGACGGCCACCTTGTCTCTCGTAATATTGAATCTCATCAAGTCTTCGCTGACCACGAGCGGGCCTTGATAGGTTTTCCTGGTCTGGGCAACGACATCTTCCTCGGTCGGCGCGGGGTGTTGTGGCGTTCCTTGCAACACCAGGTGATAGAAGACGGCAAGCTTGGGCTTCGCACGGCTGAACACCACTCCTGCTTCGTCGGGCTTCGTGTGGTGATCCAGGATTGCCCGCACCATGACGGACGATCGCAGCAACTCATCTTTGGCCATAGCGACCTGGTGTATGAGCAGATCGACTCCCGTTGCGAATTTGATCAAGTTCTCGGAGAATTTCGTATCCCCTGAAATCAGGACCGAGCGCCCGTCGTATTCGACGCGGTATCCAAACGCGGGCTTAAGGAGAGGCCCGTGATCGACTTCGAATGCCGTAACCTTCACGCCGTTTCGCTCATAGACAACACCTTCTTGAATTTCAGTGGTGTCAGTCGCAACTCCTTCTCCAGCCAGCTTTTGGTCGGCTATCCGCGCCTGGATGTCCCACGCATACGCCTGCTCCAGGCCCGTCATCATCGCCTTGGTGCCTTGCGGGCCCCAAACGCGCATCGGCGCGCTCCGCCCACCATAGGCGCTCGGCAGCCATCCCATGAGCCACAGATCGGGAATCCCGACGACATGATCGGAATGCAGATGTGTCACGAACAGCCCATCGATCGCGCCAAGCCTCACGCCGGCCTGCATCAGACGCTGCGTTGCGCCGCGGCCCGCGTCGAACAACAATGTCTCGCGTCCGGCTTGCACAAGCGTTGCCGGTCCGAACCTGCGCATCACTGGCGGCGGGCTTCCGGTTCCAAGCGTGACGACGCTAAAATCCGGAGCAGCTTCCTCGCAGATTGCGCTCGTTGGAGCAGAAAAACCGAGGACGACGATGATTGCTTTTACAAAAGCTCGATACCGCATCATGGTTTCCCTCAAGTGCGTGGAAGTTGAACCGGCGTCGCTTGATAGTCCCGCCATGGCTCCCAAGAACAGCATGAAAGCCCCCGCTGCCTAAGCCAAGCCCTTGAATTGATTGGCGACCCCGGCAGGAATCGAACCTGCGACCAACAGCTTAGAAGGCTGCTGCTCTAATCCGCTGAGCTACGGGGCCGTTCCGGTCTTGTAACAGCGGTCTTTTAACAAAGGGGTAGGGCCCTCGCCAGCGCGCGAGTTAATGTTTCCGGTCACGACCTCGACACGATTCGACGATCATTTTTATGCGTCCCGCGCGGTGGTGGCCGGCGGGGATGGAGGTTCACCCATGTTTTCGTCCGTTCGCGCCGGCCTTCTTGCCGCGCTCGTCACCCTTTTGTCTGTCGCCATCTCAAGCGTTGCCATCGCGCAGAAGGCGTTCCAGCGCGACGATCTGGCCGACGCGGCGATCAAGCTCGAGGCGCAGATCAGGACTGAATCGGGCCAGGTGACGAGGACCGCCGCCGTGCTGCGGCGGGACGCGGATGCGGCCTTCCAGCGCAACGACTTCCGCAGCGGGCTCCAGATCCTCGGCCAGATCACCGTGGTGGCTCCCGAGGACAGCGCGAACTGGCTGCGCATCGCGCAGACTGTGCTCCAGATTCGGCCGGGTAATGTCCGCGAACGCACGACGCTGCTCGAGCGCGCCGCGACCGCCGCCTATATCGCCTACCAGCGCACTAAGTCGCCGGCCGAAGAGGCTGCGAGCCTGCTGATCGTGTCGCGGAGCTTCGCCGACCGCCAGCTCTGGCGTCCGGCGCTCGATGCCATGAGGCTCTCGCTCGACCTGCGCGAGGTCGCCGACGTCCGTCAGCAATACGAGCGCATGCGCGAGGATCACGGCTTCCGCCTGCTCGACTACTCGGTCGATGCCGACGCGTCGTCACCGCGGGCGTGTTTCCAGTTCTCGGAAGACCTGCCCGGACGGCGCACCGACTTGTCTCCCTTCGTGGCCGTTTCGGGCCAGGACCGCCCGGCGCTCTCGGTCGACGCGCGCCAGATCTGCGTCGAGGGGCTCAAGCACGGCGAGCGCTACACCATCACGCTGCGCGCCGGCATTCCGTCCTCGGTCCGTGAAACGCTCGCCAAGGCGGCCGAGTTCAACATCTATGTCCGCGACCGCAAGCCACTCGTGCGTTTCAGCGGCCGCGCCTATGTGCTGCCGCGCGTCGGCCAGCGCGGCATCCCGGTGGTGAGCGTGAACACCTCGGCGGTGGCGGTCGAGGTCTACCGCATCGGCGACCGCAACCTGGTCTCGACCGTGCTCGGCCACGATTTCCAGCGCACGCTCAATCGCTATGAGCTTGCGCGTTTGCGTGAGGATCGCGGTTCGCAGGTCTGGAAGGGCGAGATGAAGGTCGAGCCCACGCAGAACGCGGACGTGACCACAGCATTCCCGGTGAGCGAAGCGATCCCCGATCTCTCCGCCGGCGTCTATGTGATGGTCGCGAGCGCTGCCGGTGCGATCGGCGAGGACTACGCCGATCTCGCGACGCAGTGGTTCATCGTGTCCGACCTCGGCCTCACGGCCTATTCGGGCAACGACGGCATCCACACCTTCGTGCATTCGCTGGAAACCACGCAGGGCGGCAACAACGTCGAGGTGCGGCTGCTCTCGCGCAACAACGAGGTCCTGTCGACCAAGCGCACCAACAATGCCGGCTATGTGCAGTTCGAAGCCGCGCTGGCGCGTGGCGAGGTCGGCGGGGCGCCCGCGATGCTGGTCGCGACCGATGCCAAGGGCGACTATGCGTTCCTGAGCCTGCGATCGCCGGCATTCGATCTGAGCGACCGCGGCGTGTCCGGCCGCAACGCACCGGCCGGCCTCGACGGATTCGTCTTCACCGAGCGCGGCGTCTACCGCTCCGGCGAGAACGTGCACGTGACTGCGCTGCTGCGTGATCCGCAGGGCATGGCCGCCGTCGGCGTTCCGCTCACGCTGGTGGTCGAGCGTCCCGACGGCGTCGAATATCGGCGCACGACGGTCGCCGACCAGGGTGTCGGCGGACGCAGCCTTGAAGTGTCGCTGGTGCAGTCGGCGCCGACCGGCACCTGGCGCGTGCGCGCCTATACCGATCCGAAACGTCCGGCGGTGGGCGAGGCGACGTTCATGGTCGAGGACTATGTGCCCGACCGCCTGGAATTCGAGCTCAGCTCTCCGGCGAAGAGCGTGGCGCGTACAGAACCGGCGCAGGTCACGCTGCAGGGCCGCTATCTTTACGGCGCGCCTGCTGCGAACCTTGAGGTTGCGGGCGAGGTCGTCGTCGCGCCGGCGTCCGAACGCGCAGGGTTTGCCGGCTACCGTTTCGGGCTGTCCGACGAGCAGATCGAATCGACCCGGAGCCCGCTCGACGGGCTGCCGGCGACCGACAACGCCGGCCGGGCATCATTCCCGGTCAGTCTCGACAAGGTCCCGCAGGCAACGCGTCCGCTCGAGGCGCGCGTCACCGTCCGGCTTGCGGAGGCAGGCGGACGCGCGGTCGAGCGCAGGCTCACGCTGCCGGTGACCGCCGCCGGGCCGATGATCGGCGTGCGGCCGCTGTTTGCCGGGCGTTCGCTCGGCGAGGGCGACCAGGCGACCTTCGACGTCGTTATGGTCGGTCCCGACGGCGCGGCGCTGACGCGCAGCGGCCTGCGTTACGAATTGCTGCGGGTCGAGACCCGCTATCAATGGTATCGCCGCGACAACACCTGGGACTTCGAGCCGGTGAAGCTGACACGGCGTATTGCCGACGGCCAGCTCAATGCCACCGCCGGCACGCCGGCGCGGCTGTCGCTGCCGGTGCAATGGGGCCGCTATCGGCTGGAGATTTCGACCGGCGAGCGCGACGGCCCGGTGACCTCGATCGGCTTCGACGCCGGCTGGTACACGGACGCGACCGCCGATACGCCCGACATGCTCGAGGTCGCGCTCGACAAGCCGGAATACGCGCCGGGCGACAACATGACTGTCGCGATCACCGCGCGTACCGCCGGCAAGGTCACGCTGAGCGTGATCGGCGAGCGTCTGCATGACGACCGTGACGCAGGACGTGCAGCCGGGCACCGCGCGGCTGCAAATCCCGGTCGGCAAGGACTGGGGCACCGGCGCCTATGTGGTGGGGACATTGCGGCGTCCGCTCGACGCCAATGCCCAGCGCATGCCCGGCCGCGCCATCGGCGTGCAATGGTTCAGCGTCAACCGGCAGGCGCGCACCCTCGCGGTGAATATGGCCGTGCCGCAGCTCACGCGGCCGGGCAGCGCCTTGCGCATTCCGGTCAAGATCGGCGGGCTCACCGCCGGCGAGGAGGCGCGCAT
Source organism: uncultured Alphaproteobacteria bacterium (assembly GCA_963850705.1). Lineage (GTDB taxonomy): Bacteria > Pseudomonadota > Alphaproteobacteria > Rhizobiales > Xanthobacteraceae > VAZQ01. The sequence continues at coordinate 66,284 of CAWKMR010000040.1, forward strand.
TGTCGTCGCCGCCGTCGATGTCGGCATTCTCAACCTGACCAACTATCAGCCCGCCGGCACCCGACGAGCACTATCTCGGTCAGCGCCGTCTCGCAGCCGAGCTTCGCGATCTCTACGGCCAGCTCATCGACGGCATGCAGGGCACGCGCGGCCAGATCAGGAACGGCGGCGACATCGCGGCGGCGGAGCTGGAAGGCAGCCCGCCCACGCAGAAGCCGCTGGCGCTCTATTCGGGCGTGGTCACGGTCAAGCCTGACGGCACCGCGGAGATCGTCTTCGACATCCCCGATTTCGCCGGCACCGCCCGCGTGATGGCGGTGGCGTGGTCGCGCGACAAGGTCGGTCGCGCCAATGCCGACGTGACCATCCGCGATCAGGTGGTGGTCACCGCGACGCTGCCGCGTTTCCTGCTCAACGGGGATCGCGGCGCCATGCACCTCGACGTCGACAATGTCGAAGGGCAGGCGGGCGAGTATCGCGTCGAGGTGAAGAGCGACGGCGTCAACGTGACCGGCAAGGCCACGCCGCAGACGGTGCGGCTCAACGCCAAGCAGCGCGGCGCCGTGTCGGTGCCGTTGACCGCGCCCGCCGTGGGCGTCGGCAACGTCATCGTGCGTGTCAGTGGTCCGGGCGGCTTCGCGGTCGAACGCAGTTATGCGCTCGCGGTCAAGCCGGCGACGCAGATCCTGGCGCGCCGCACCGTGCAGACCGTGGCGCGCGGCGAGGCCGTCACGCTGTCGAACGATCTGTTCACCGATCTCGTGCCCGGAACCGGCAGCGTGTCGGTCTCGGTCGGTCTGTCGACCGCGCTCGACGCGGCGGCGTTGCTGGCCGCGCTCGACCGCTATCCGTTCGGCTGCACCGAGCAGATCACCAGCCGGGCGCTGCCGCTGCTGTACGTCAACGACCTCGCCAGCACCGCCCATCTCGCGCTCGACGATGCCGTCGACAAGCGCATCCAGGAGTTGATCGACCGCTTGCTCTCGCGGCAGGGTGCGAACGGCTCGTTCGGCCTCTGGTCGGTGGGCGGCGACGACGTATGGCTCGATGCCTACGTCACCGACTTCCTGACGCGCGCGCGGGAGCGCAACTTCCAGGTGCCCGATACGGCCTTCCGGCTGGCGGTGCAGCGGCTACGGAACTTCGTCGGCAACGCCGAGGATCCGGGCCGCAACGGCGGCCGCAATCTCGCCTATGCGCTCTACGTCCTGGCGCGCAACGGCGCGGCGCCGGTCGGCGATCTGCGCTACTTCGTCGATACCAAGCTCGACGATTTCACGACCACCATCGCCAAGGCGCAGCTTGCCGCCGCGCTCGGCATGCTCGGCGACAAGGTTCGCGCCGAGCGGGTCTATACGGCGGCGCTGCGCTCGATGGCGCCGCAGCCGACGCTCGAATACGGCCGCGTCGACTACGGCTCGGTCCTGCGTGACGGCGCGGCGCTGATCACGCTCGCTTCGGAAGGCGGCGCACCGCGCGCCACCATCACCGGCGCGATCGAGCGCGTCGAGGCCGCGCGCGCGCTGACGCCCTACACCTCGACGCAGGAGAATGCGTGGATGGTGCTGGCCGCGCGTGCGCTGGCCAAGGACGCGACCGGCGTCACGCTCGATGTCGCCGGCGAGAAGCGGCAGGGCGCGCTCAACCGGCGCTTCCTGCCAAGCCATCTGCAGAAGCCGCTGCGGATCGCCAACACCGGGGAGGCGCCGTTGCAGGCGGTGGTGACGGTCAACGGCGCGCCGCTGGTGCCGGAGCCCGCCGCCGACCGCGGCTTCAAGATCGAGCGGCTCTACTTCACGCTCGACGGCAAGCCCGCCGATCCGGCGAAGGCCCGGCAGAACGACCGCTTCGCGGTGGTCTTGCGGATCACCGAGCCGCAACCGCAGTTCGGCCGCGTCATCGTCGCCGACTATCTGCCGGCCGGGTTCGAGATCGACAATCCGCGGCTTGTCTCCTCCGGGGAGACCGGCACGCTGCCCTGGATCCAGGACGGCGCCACGCCGGTAAACTCGGAGTTCCGCGACGACCGGTTCAGCGCCGCGTTCAACCGCAAGAGCGACGATCCGGCGGTGTTCACGGTCGCCTACATCGTGCGGGCGGTGTCGCCGGGGACCTATGTGCACCCGCAGGCGTTCGTCGAGGACATGTATCGTCCTGATCGCTTCGGCCGCACCGGCTCCGGCACCGTCGAGGTGAGCGGCGGCGCGATGAGCAGCCCCGCGACCAGCAACCACGTGCCTCGCTCCCGTAAAACGGGAGCGGGACGGCGGCTGTGGCGCATCCTGCGCCTCAGTGTCGCCGTGGCGCTGCTCATGATCGTGATGATGACGGGCGTGAGCTGGTTATGGGTCGCCTCGCTCGGCCCGATGCCGCGCGGTCAGGACCTCGCATTCTCCACGCTGGTCGTTGACCGCGACGGACGGCTGCTGCGGCCCTACACCACGGCGGACGGCCGCTGGCGGCTGCCGGCGACGCGCGAGGACGTCGATCCGCGCTTCCTCGCGATGCTGTTCGCCTACGAGGACCGCCGCTTCCTCGCC
>CAWKMR010000041.1:0-23845 GCA_963850705.1 uncultured Alphaproteobacteria bacterium
AACGCGCGGAGCCATCGTGAGCTTCATTTCGGCCATCGGTCTGATGAGCGGCACGTCATACGACGGCGTCGACGTTGCGCTCATCAATACCGATGGCGAAACTATCGGGCGGCGGGACCACCGGCTACCGCGCCTACAGCGACGCGGAGCGCGCGGTCTTTCGGCGCGCGATCGCCGCCGCCGGCAATCTTGCGGCCGCGACCAGCGGCCCGAAGCGCTGGCCGAGGCGGAGGCGCTTTTGACCGCGGTCCATGCGGAGGCCGTTAAATGTACCTGGCGGTGAAATGCATGAGCGCCAGCGACGTGGCCGTCGTCGGATTCCACGGCCAGACCGTGTTGCATCAAGCGGATCGCCATCTGACGGTTCAGCTCGGCAACGGTGCCACGCTTGCGCATCGGCTCGGCATCCCGGTGGTCTACGATTTCCGCGCCGCCGACGTCGCCGCCGGCGGGGAGGGCGCGCCGCTGGTGCCGGTCTATCATCGTGCGATGGTCCGGATGTTCGACGGGCCGCAGCCGGTCGGCGTGCTCAATCTCGGCGGCGTTGCCAATGTGACGTTCATCGACGGCGATGAGCTCGTGGCGTTCGACGTCGGACCGGGCAATGCGCTGATCGACGATTTCATCAGGCTGCGCACCGGCGAGCCGCAAGACGCCGACGGGCTTCATGCCGCCGCCGGCAAGGTCGACGAGGAGTCCGTCGCGCACGTGCTCGCGCATCCCTATTTTGCGCGCCGTCCGCCGAAATCGCTCGACCGCAATGAATTCCGTCATTGGGTTGCAGAAAGAGGGTGGCCTTGCCAAGAAGAGCGTTCAAGACGGCGCCGCGACGCTCACGGCGATCAGCGCTGCGGCGATTGCGGCTGCGCGCGCGCTGCCGCCGCGTTCGCCGGCAAGTTGGATCGCCGCTGGCGGCGGAACGCGCAATGCGACCTTGATGCGGATGCTCGCCGAGCGGCTGGCGCCGGCCCCGATCGAGACTGCCAATGAAGTCGGCTGGTCGGCTGATGCCCTTGAAGCGCAGGCCGTCGCCTATCTCGCCGTGCGAAGCCTGCGCGCGTTGCCGCTCACGTTTCCCGGCACCACCGGCGTCGCGGCGCCACTGACCGGCGGCGTGCTGGCGCGGCCGGGGTGAGCCAGGTAGGGCGGCGTGGGCCAGGTAGGGCCGAACCCGGCCTTTCGCCGGTGACGTTCCGCTGAGAATGAATTCGGGCTAACGTCCTTCAACAACTTGCCGCAACGGGAAGCGTCCCATGTCCACCAATCGGGTTTACCGCGTCGCCGTCATCCCGGGCGACGGAATCGGAAAAGAAGTCGTGCCCGAAGGCGTGCGCGCACTCGAGGCGGTGTCGAAGAAATTCGGCTTCGAAATTCGCCAGGATTGGTACGACTTCGCGTCGTACGACTACTACGCCAAGCACGAACGTATGATGCCGGAGGACTGGAAGGAGCAGATCGGCAAGCATGACGCGATCTACTTCGGAGCGGTCGGCTGGCCGGCCAAGATCCCCGACCACATCTCCCTGTGGGGCTCGCTGATCATGTTCCGCCGCGAGTTCGATCAGTACGTCAACCTGCGGCCGGTCCGGCTGATGCCCGGCGTTCCGTCGCCGCTTGCCGGCCGCAAGCCCGGAGACATCGACTTCTGGGTGGTGCGCGAGAACACCGAGGGCGAGTATTCGGCGATCGGCGGCCGGATGTTTGGCGGCACCGAGCGCGAGGTGGTCGTGCAGGAGACGGTGATGAGCCGTATCGGCGTCGACCGCGTCTTGAAGTTCGCGTTCGAACTGGCGCAGAAGACGCCGAAGAAGCATCTCACCTCCGCCACCAAGTCGAACGGCATCGCCATCACCATGCCGTACTGGGACGAGCGCGTGGAGGCGATGGCGAAGAATTTTCCCGACGTCAAATGGGACAAGTACCACATCGATATTCTTTCAGCCCTGTTCGTGCTGAAGCCGGATCGCTTCAATGTGGTGGTGGCGTCGAACTTGTTCGGCGACATCCTGTCCGACCTTGGTCCCGCCTGCACCGGCACCATCGGCATCGCGCCGAGCGGCAACATCAACCCGGAGCGCGCGTTTCCGTCGGTGTTCGAGCCCGTGCATGGTTCCGCGCCGGACATCGCGGGACAGGGCATCGCCAACCCGATCGGCCAAATCTGGTCGGGCGCGATGATGCTGGAACATCTCGGCGAAACCGAAGCCGCGCAGGCCATCGTGTCGGCGATCGAAAAGGCGCTCGCGGATCCGAAACTGCGGACCCGCGATCTCGCCGGCGCGGCCGATACCGTGACGTGCGGCAAGGCGATTGCCGCACTCCTGGCATGACCGGGCCAAGATCGAGTTCGCTGCGGGCGCGCGCTAAGCAGCCGGCTTGCGACGCCTTGTCGACAGCGGCTTCGCCATCTCGCGGGCGTGCTCCGCAAACAAGCGTGCGATTGGGCTTAGTGTGCGGTCTTTCAGGGTGACAATTCCGACCGGCAAGCTGGGAAAAGGTAGATCGACCGGCAGGACCTTGAGCGTCGGATGCGGGGCAGAAAACTTAAGTGCGGAGGCCGGAAAGATCGTCAGGAAGCGGCCCGTCTCCAAGAACCTCATCCTCACCTCGCGGGGCAGGGTGGCTACGGTTGCGCTTGGACATTCGAGGCCGCTGCTGCGAAACGCTTCTACCAGTGCCATGCCCAATACGCTCTCGGGCGGCGGCAACGTCCAGGCTTCGTTCACTAGTTCCGCAAGCTTGATTTTACGGCGCCGGGCCCAAGGATTTTTCATTCCCGCGACGATGACGTAGGAGTTGTCATAGAGAAGCTCGAAGGCCATCTCCTTGTCCTGGTCGCTGCCTCGCTTCCAGGTAATCAAGAGATCGAGGCTGCGATCCGCCAGTTGAAGGCGAAGCGTGTCCGTTTGTGCGGTCACGAGATCAAAACGGATGCGCGGATATTGCCGCGAGATTCGATCGATGACGGCGTCGACGAAACTAGTGGCAAGCGGGATTGTGGTCCCGATGCGGATTTTGCCCGCATGAGGATCGGCCAGAAATTCGATTTGTTGCACGGCTTGGCGCAACTCATCGAACATCGCGGTTCCGCCGGAGAGCAGGGCGCGGCCATACTCCGTCGTCGCGATCCCTCGGGGACTACGGTCAAGCAGGGGGACGCCGATCGCATGCTCGAGGTCCGCGATCGATCGCGAGATCGCGGATTGTCCGGTGTTCAGAAGCGAGGCAGCCTTGTTCATGCTGCCGGCCTCCACCACAGCCATCAGCACGTGCAGGTCGTGCAGCCTGATCCGCCGTCCGATCCGATCGCTCAGTTGCATCACATTTGTCCTTATCACTGGACGGAGATATCCTAATCTCACAATAGCATTATTCACGCATAACCACCTCCCTTTATCTTTGCAGGAGAGAAGTCGCTCTCATCTGACCGGGAGAAACGTTATGACGCATCCCCGTCCGCGCTATCAGCAGGCTGTCCGGGTGCCGGCCATCGCGGCGGTCGCTCTGGCGCTCGTCGCAGCATCCGGCCATGAAGCATTGTCGCAATCGGTGCGAACGATCAAAATCGTTGTTCCGTACACGGCGGGAAGCCCGTCCGACATCCTGTCCCGGGTGCTGGCTGACGAGATCAGCGCATCTCAAGGGCCGACGGTGATCGTGGAGAACCGTCCGGGAGCGAGCGCAGCGATCGGAACCGAAATTGTCGCCCGCGCAACGCCCGACGGCAGCACGCTGCTGATCGCCACGACGGCGTTTCTGATCAATGCGCACGTGCGGAAGCTCGCCTACGACCCGCTGACCGGCTTCGAGCCCATTTGCAAGCTGGCGACGTCGCCGACCGTCATCGTGGTCAATGGTTCGTCGCCCCATCGGTCGCTCGCCGATTTCCTCGCGGCGGCGCGTGCCAAGCCGGGCGCGTTGACCGTCGCCGGAGTGGGGCCGGCATCCACGGTCCACATTTCGTTCGAAAGGCTCAAGCGCGCGGCCGGCGTGGACATGACATTCGTGCCGTATCCAGGTCCTCCTCCGGCTATTAGCGCGTTGTTGGGCGGACATGTCACGTCGATCTTCGTTCCCTATCCGGCGGTCGCAGAGCAACTGAAGACGGGTAAGTTGCGCGCCATCGGGGCCGCGTCGTCGGCGCGGATCGAAGCCCTTCCGGATCTGCCAACAGTCGCCGAGGCCGGATTTAAGGATGAGGCCATGGACGTCTGGTTTGGCCTTGTTGCGCCGGCAAAAACGCCTTCCGAGACGACTGCGAGCCTTACGGGCTTATTCACCGGCGCGCTGCGAGCGCCACCCGTTCGAGCGAAACTCGCAGCGCAGGGCCTTTATCCCGCCCTCATGTGCGGCGCGCAGTTTGGTGACTTTCTTCGGATGCAGCATCGCGAATACGGCCGCACGATTTCGCGAATTCGAACATCGCGGCCAACTGATGCAGTGCGAAGATGAATGTGAAGGGTCGAGCAATGGACCGCGTCGCGCCTAAGCCCCCGATGCATGACGATCGCACACGCATCGGCCATGTTCCGCCTGAGAAATTGACGGAGCGAGTGACTGATGTTGGCGATGTGATCGAACTCAGTTCGATGGGAATTCCCGACCTGAGTTCTCAGAATTGGGCATTGGAGATCACCGGCCTCGTCGACCGGCCAGTGCGCGTTTCTTTCGAGGAACTCACGCGCCTTCCGAAGCAGACCGTACAATCCGTGTTCGTTTGTTCCGGCGACCCCCGCAGGCCAACGGTGCCGCTGCGCCGGGTCGCGAACGTGAAGTGGGGCGGCGCTGATCTTGCCGATCTGCTCGATCGCGCTGGCATCCGACCTGGGGCGACGCACCTGTGGTCTTATGGATTGGACCACGGGAAGTTCTTGGGCGTCTTTCCGCAGCCACACTACGTAAAGGACATGCCGCTCTCGCGCCTGCGGGACGGTAGTGTACTCGTCGCCTATGAATTGAACGACGTGCCGCTGACCCCGAAGAACGGCTTTCCGGCACGGCTCGTGGTACCCGGGTTTTACGGCACCAATTGCGTGAAATGGTTGTGCCGGTTGGAACTCAGGGAGCGCCGCGCCAGCAACTTCATGACGACAAGGCTTTACAACGATCCGGACTTCAATGCTGACCCCTCAGGTGAGACGACGAGACCGTTGTGGGCGGTCGCGCCGGAAAGCATCATCGTGGCGCCCAAGGCGAACGCCGTGATCGCGCACGCACCGACAGAGATTTGGGGTTGGGCCTGGTCGAGCTGTGCCGTTCAGATGGTAGAGGTCAGTGTGGACGGCGGCGGCCGTTGGGTAGACTTAGAGCTTGAGCGGCCTGACGGCCTTTCCTGGCAACGCTTTTCGTGCCGCTGGCAACCACCCGGTGCCGGGACGTTCGAACTCCGTTGTCGCGCAACCGATGTGAACGGACGCATCCAGCCGTCAGACGGGGCGCGCAATGCGGTCTACTCAATACGTGTGACTGTCGAAGACGATAGTCGGCGTTAAGCCGCCGGCTTGCGCTCGGTCTTGAGGCGCTTGTCGAGATAGGCGCTGATCGACTGCATCAGCGGCTCGATCTTGCCGTCGAAGAAATGGTTGGCGCCCGGCACGACCTTCTGGTCGATGATGATGCCCTTCTGGGTCTTGAGCTTCTCGACCAGGCCGGAGACGTCCTTGTAGGGCACCACCGCATCCTTATCGCCGTGGATGATCAGCCCGGACGACGGGCAGGGGGCGAGGAAGGAGAAGTCGTAGAGATTGGCGGGCGGCGCGATCGAGATGAAGCCCTCGATCTCCGGCCGCCGCATCAGGAGCTGCATGCCGATCCAGGCGCCGAACGAGAAGCCGGCGATCCAGCAGGAGCGGGCCTCGGTATTGATCGACTGCGCCCAGTCGAGCGCCGAGGCCGAATCCGACAATTCGCCCGAGCCGTGGTCGAACGAGCCCTGGCTGCGGCCGACGCCGCGGAAATTGAACCGCAGCACCGAAAAGCCCCGATGCACGAACTGATAGTACATCTGGTAGATGATCTGATGGTTCATCGTGCCGCCGAACTGCGGGTGCGGGTGCAGCACGATGGCGATCGGGGCGTTCTTCTGGCGTGCCGGGTGGTAGCGGCCTTCGAGCCGACCCGCCGGGCCGGTGAAGATGATTTCGGGCATTGCGTCCCTCGGTTAGTGACGGTGCGAACTCGCCGGTCGAAAGCGCCCAGGGCGCGCTTGACGGAACCGGTCGGCACGCGTAAGTACTTAGAACCATTCTAATTTTTGGCAGTTGGGAACCGGACTGATCGTCCCGGGCCCGTGCCAGGGCGGTCGCGGCAGGCGCTTTTAGCACGAGCGCAGGGACAAAAAGCAAGTGTTTCAGAAGCGTTTGGGTGACCCGGCATTTCGGGGTAAAGGCCCGGGACCAAAAAGACCGCACACCATGTCGGAACGGGCCTATCTCGACTGGAATGCGACCGCGCCGCTGCGCCCGCAGGCGCGCGCCGCCATGGCTGCGGCCATGGACGTGGTCGGGAACCCGTCGTCCGTGCATGCCGAGGGCCGGGCGGCCCGCCAAATCCTTGAAGAGGCGCGCGAGCAGGTCGCTGCGGCGGTCGGGGCCGAGCCCCGCAATGTGATTTTCACCTCCGGCGGCTCGGAGGCCAACGCGCTGGCGCTCAGCCGGGCCATCGAGCACGCGGGCGCCTGCTGCGACGTCGCGATCGCCTCTGACATCGAGCACGTCTCGGTGCTGGCGGGTGGCGATTTCCCGTCGGTCGAGCGCTTCGGCGCGGGCCGCGACGGCGTGGCGTCGATCGAGCGACTTGCAGGAGCGGCTCAGCGCCGCGGTGGCCAAGGGCGCGCGTGCGCCGCTGGTGGCCCTGATGGCGGCCAACAACGAGACCGGCGTGATCCAGCCGGTCCGCGAAGCGGCTGAGCTGGTGCATGCGGCGGGCGGCCTGCTGCACGTCGATGCGGTCCAGGCGCTCGGAAAGATGCCCTTGGATATCAAGACCTTGGGGGCCGATCTTCTGGCGGTTTCGGCGCACAAGATCGGCGGCCCGATGGGCGTCGGCGCGCTTGATCCTGGGCAGCGACGAGCTGCATGTCCGGGCCTCGCGCTTCGGCGGCGGCCAGGAGCGCAACCGGCGCGGCGGGACCGAGAATGTCGTCGGCATTGCCGGCTTCGGCGCTGCGGTGGCGGAGGCGGTGCGGGACCTCGACGGCGAGGCGCGGCGGCTTGGCGCTCTGCGCCAGCGCCTTGAAACGGGCCTGCGCGCGATCTGGCCCGATACCATCATTTTCGGCGAGGGCGCGCCCCCGGCCGCGTCGCCAATACGCTGCAATTCGCGGTTCCCGGGATCAAGGCGCAGACCGCCTTGATGGCGCTCGATCTCGACGGGATCGCGGTTTCTTCCGGTTCCGCCTGCTCCTCCGGGACCATGAAGTTCTCGGAGGTCGTGAAGGCTATGGGCTATGAGCTTGAAATTGCTGAGGGTGCGGTCCGCGTCAGCATGGGCTGGACCACGTCCGAGGCCGAAATCGATCGCTTTCTCCAAGCTTGGAGAAAGCTGTCGCAACCACTACTTAAGAGACGAGAAATCGCCGCTTAACCAAAGGTAGCTCGCGCGCACGCGACGACCATAACCGACTGATCCAACCCGCGGTCCTTGAAACCGCAGCGGAGGGAAGAATGCCGGCCGTACAAGAGACGGTGGACCAGGTCCGCCGGATCGATGTCGATCAATACAAGTACGGGTTCGAGACCCTGATCGAATCCGACAAGGCCCCCAAGGGCCTGAACGACGACACCGTCCGCTTCATCTCGGCGAAGAAGGGCGAGCCGCAGTGGATGCTCGACTGGCGGCTCGACGCCTATCGCCGCTGGCAGACCATGCGCGAGCCGACCTGGGCCAAGGTCCACTATCCGCCGATCGACTATCAGGACCTCTATTACTACTCGGCGCCGAAGAAGAAGGACGGGCCGAAGTCGCTCGACGAGATCGATCCCGAGATTCTCGAGACCTACCGCAAGCTCGGCATTCCGCTGCGCGAGCAGGAGGCGCTGCTCGGCGTGCAGCGCCCGGCCAACGAGGACGGCGAGACGGCGAGGGCGCCACCAACGGCTCCGAGCGGAGGGTCGCGGTCGACGCGGTCTTCGACTCGGTCTCGGTCGCGACCACCTTCAAGGAGGAGCTCGGCAAGGCCGGCGTCCTGTTCATGCCGATCTCGGAGGCGCTGCGGGAGCATCCCGACCTGGTGAAGCAGTATCTCGGCACGGTGGTGCCGATCACCGACAACTTCTTCGCGACGCTCAATTCGGCGGTGTTCTCCGACGGCTCGTTCGTCTACGTGCCGCCGGGCGTGCGCTGCCCGATGGAGCTCTCGACCTATTTCCGCATCAACGAGCGCAACACCGGCCAGTTCGAGCGCACGCTGATCATCGCCGACAAGGGCTCCTATGTGAGCTACCTCGAAGGCTGCACCGCGCCGTCGCGCGACGAGAACCAGCTCCACGCCGCGGTGGTCGAGCTGATCGCGCTCGACGACGCCGAGATCAAGTACTCGACCATCCAGAACTGGTATCCGGGCGACAAGGACGGCAAGGGCGGCATCTACAACTTCGTCACCAAGCGCGGCGACTGCCGCGGCCCGCGCTCGAAGATCTCCTGGACGCAGCTCGAGACCGGCTCGGCGATCACCTGGAAATATCCGAGCTGCATCCTGCGCGGCGATGACTCGCGCGGCGAGTTCTATTCGATCGCGATCTCGAACGGCTACCAGCAGGTCGATAGCGGCACCAAGATGCTGCATCTCGGCAAGAACACCACCAGCCGCATCATCTCCAAGGGCATCGCGGCCGGCAAATCGCAGAACACCTATCGCGGCCTCGTGAGCGCGCACCGCAAGGCCAAGGGCGCGCGCAACTTCACCAATTGCGACTCGCTCCTGATCGGCGACAAGTGCGGCGCGCACACCGTGCCCTATATCGAGGCGAAGAATTCCTCCGCCGTGATCGAGCACGAGGCGACCACCTCGAAGATCTCCGAGGACATGCTGTTCTACTGCCGCCAGCGCGGGCTCTCGCAGGAGGAGGCGGTGGCGCTGGTGGTCAACGGCTTCGTCAAGGACGTGCTGCAGACGCTGCCGATGGAATTCGCGGTCGAGGCGCAGAAGCTGATCTCGGTGAGCCTGGAAGGCAGCGTGGGCTAACGCGCAGAAGAATTGAGATAGGACCAACGTTTCAATGGCTTTGCTTGAAATCAAGAACCTGCACGTCAAGGTCGACGGCAAACAGATCCTCAACGGCCTCGACCTCGACCGTCGAGAAGGGCCAGGTCGCGGCCATCATGGGCCCGAACGGCTCCGGCAAGTCGACGCTCGCGCATGTGCTGGCGGGCAAGGCCGACTACGAGGTCACCGACGGGACAGGTGCTGCTCGAACGGCGAGGACCTGCTTGGCGCTGCCGCCCGACGAGCGCGCCGCCAAGGGGCATGTTCCTGGCGTTCCAGTATCCGCTGGAAATCCCCGGCGTCGCCACCATGACGTTCCTGCGCACCGCGCTCAATGCGCAGCGCAAGAAGCGCGGCGAGGAGGAGCTGTCGGCGCCCGACTTCAACCGGCGCGTCTTCGACGTGGCCGGCAAGCTCGAGATCGACCGCGACATGCTGCGCCGCGGCGTCAATGTCGGCTTCTCCGGCGGCGAGAAGAAGCGCAACGAGATCCTGCAGATGGCGCTGCTGGAGCCGAAGCTCTCCGTGCTCGACGAGACCGATTCCGGCCTCGACATCGATGCGCTGAAGGTCGTGTCCGACGGCGTCAACCGGCTGCGCTCGCCGGAGCGCTCCTTCGTCGTCATCACCCATTATCAGCGGCTGCTCGACTACATCGTGCCGGACGTGGTGCATGTGCTTTCGCGCGGCCGCATCGTGCGCACCGGCGGCAAGGAGCTGGCGCTCGAGCTCGAAGCCAAGGGCTACGCGCAGTATCAGGAAGAGATGGCGTCATGAACGCCGAAGTCCGCCCGATCAGGACGGCGGCGGAAACCGCGCTCAGCGCGGCGTTCGCGTCGGCGAAGGGCAAGCTGCCCGGCGCCGCGGCGGCGCGCGAGATCCGCGTTCAAGCGGTTCGAGGCCGCCGGGCTGCCGCACCGCCGGGTCGAGGAATGGAAATACACCGACCTGCGCGCGCTGATGCGCGACGCGAAGCCGCTCGCGGCGCCGCCGGACGCGGCCGCCAAGGCGCGCGCCAAGAATGCCGGCGCGGCGCTCGCCGCCGTCGAAGGCCGGCGCATCGTCGTTGGTCGACGGCGCCTTCGTGCCGGAACTGTCGGATCTCGCCGGGCTTGAGGCCGGCCTCACCATCCGCTCGATGGCGCAGGCGCTGGCGTCCGGCGACGCCGCGGTCACCGGGCGGCTCGGCCGGGTCGTTCCGACCGACGACGTCGCGGTCGCGCTCAACACCGCCTTCATGGGCGACGGCGTCGTGATCGAGGTCGCGCCGGGCGCGGCGCTGACGCGGCCGCTGCATCTCGTGTTCTTCAATGCCGGCGGTCCGCCGGCCGTCGGTGTTCACCCGCTCGCTGGTCGTGATCGGCAAGGGCGCGCGGGCGATGCTGATCGAGAGCCACGAGGGCGCGCCCGGCAGCGACTACCAGGTCAACACCGCGCTCGAGATCGAGGTCGGCGACGAGGCCCATGTCGACCACATCAAGATCACCGGCGAGGGCGCGGGCTCGCTGCATGTCTCGAGCCTGATGGCCGCGATCGGCGCGCATGCGCGCTTCAACGAATTCCTGTTCACCACCGCCGCCGCGGTCGTGCGCAACCAGCTGTTCGTCCATTTCAAGGGCGAGGGGACGGTCGCCGGCATCCGCGGCGCGACGCTGCTGAACGGGCGCCAGCACGCCGACACGACGCTGGTCGCCGACCACACGGCCGGCGCCTGCATCAGCCGCGAGGTGTTCAAGACGGTGCTCGACGGCGAGAGCCGCGGCGTGTTCCAGGGCAAGATCATCGTGCAGCCGCAGTGCGCAGAAGACCGACGCCAAGATGGCGGCGCATGCGCTGCTGCTGTCGGAGGAGGCCGAGGCCGACAGCAAGCCCGAGCTCGAGATTTTTGCCGACGACGTCCAGTGCGGCCACGGCGCCACCACCGGCGCGCTCGACGAGGATCTGCTGTTCTACCTGAAGGCGCGCGGCATTCCGGCCAAGGAGGCCGAGGCGCTGATGATCCAGGCCTTCGTCGGCGAGGCGGTCGACGGCATCGAGCATGCCGGCCTGCGCGACACGCTGATCGAGCACGTCGCCGCCTGGCTCAAGACGCGGGAGTGACCCATGCATCCCGCGGTCGCCAACGGCAGCTATGACGTCAACCGCATCCGCGAGGATTTCCCGATCCTCGGCATGCAGGTCTACGGCAAGCCGCTGATCTATCTCGACAACGCCGCCTCGGCGCAGAAGCCGAAGGCGGTGCTCGACCGCATCCAGCACGCCTACACCGCCGAATACGCCAACGTGCATCGCGGCCTGCACTACCTCGCCAATGCGGCGACCGAGGCCTACGAGGGCGCGCGCGAGAAGGTGCGCGGCTTCCTCAATGCCGGCCGGCCGGAAGAGATCATCTTCACCCGCAACGCCACCGAGGCGATCAACCTCGTCGCCTATACCTTCGGCCGCGAGCGGCTCAAGGAGGGCGACGAGATCGTGCTCTCGATCATGGAGCACCACTCCAACATCGTGCCCTGGCATTTCCTGCGCGAGCGGCAGGGCGCGGTGCTCAAATGGGCGCCGGTCGACGACGACGGCAATTTCCTGATGGACGAATTCGAGAAGCTGCTCGACGCCGCGCACCAAGCTGGTCGCGCTCACGCATATGTCGAATGCGCTCGGCACCATCGTGCCGGTGAAGGAGGCGGTGAAGCGCGCGCACGCCCGCGGCATCCCGGTGCTGATCGACGGCAGCCAGGCGCGCGGTGCATCTCGACGTCGACGTGCAGGACATCGGCTGCGATTTCTACGTCTTCACCGGCCACAAGCTCTACGGGCCGTCCGGCATCGGCGTGCTCTACGGCAAGCACGAGCATGCTCGCCGCCATGCCGCCGTTCAACGGCGGCGGCGAGATGATCCGCGAGGTGTTCGAGGACCGCGTCACCTACGGCGAGCCGCCGCACAAGTTCGAGGCCGGCACGCCCTCGATCGTGCAGGCGATCGGGCTCGGCGCGGCCATCGACTATGTCGACTCGATCGGCAAGGCGCGCATCCGCGCGCACGAGACCGAGCTGGTCAAATATGCCCATGACCGGCTGCGCGAGATCAATTCGCTGCGCATCATCGGCACCGCCAGGGACAAGGGCGCGATCGTCTCGTTCGAGATGAAGGGCGCGCATCCGCACGACGTCGCCACCATCATCGACCGCTCGGGCGTCGCGGTCCGCGCCGGCACCCATTGCGTGATGCCGCTGCTGGCGCGCTTCGGCGTCACCGCCACCTGCCGTGCGTCGTTCGCGCTCTACAACACCAAGGCGGAGGTCGACCGCCTCGCCGAAGCCTTGGTCAAGGCGCAGGAGTTCTTCGCATGAGCGATCAGCGACGAACCAAGACGGCGACCGCCGCCGCGCCGAAGCCGCGCAGCGCGACGTCGCCGCGCCGGCGGCCGGCAGCGCGCTGCCGGAGGCGGAAATCGCGCGGCTGACCGACGAGATCGTCGCCGGCCTGAAGACCGTCTACGATCCGGAAATCCCGGCCGACATCTACGAGCTCGGCTTGATCTACAGGATCGACATCGCCGACGACCGCGCGGTGACGATCGACATGACGCTCACCACGCCGAACTGTCCGGCGGCGCAGGAGCTGCCGATCATGGTCGAGAATGCGGTGTCGAGCGTGCCCGGCGTCGGCGAAGCCAAGGTCAATATCGTGTGGGATCCGCCGTGGGATCCGAGCCGCATGTCGGACGAGGCTCGAACGGTTCTCAACATGTGGTGAGTTGCATGCGAGCGTTGCGATGCCCACATTGGCATATGAGCGCAGATGAGGCATGCTGAGCGCAAGTGCTTCGGATTGATCTGGAATTGGAATAGCTAAGAATCGATCTGAGCGCGCAACTGGAGCAGACGAAATGGTCACTCCACGACCGAGACCGCAGGTGATCCGTCTGACGGATGCCGCCGCCGATCGCATCAAATACGTGATGGCGAACGCGGCGAAGCCGGTGGTGGGCGTGCGCGTCGGCGTCAAGAACGGCGGCTGCGCCGGCATGACCTACACGATGGAATATGCCGAGGAGGTCGGCAAAGCCGACGAGGTGGTCGAGGACAAGGGCGTGCGCGTCCTGATCGATCCCAAGGCGGTGCTGTTCCTGCTCGGCACCGAGATGGACTACAAGAGCGACAAGCTGTCCGCGCAGTTCGTGTTCAACAACCCGAACCAGACCTCGGCCTGCGGCTGCGGCGAGTCGGTGCAGCTCAAGCCCGCCGCGGAGCCGCTCCGCCCAGCTAGTCCCGTGGCGCCCGACGACATCGTCGAGCTGTTTTCCGTTTCGGTCCGGTCACGGTGCGCCGCATGTTCGGCGGCGCCGGCATCTATGCCGACGGGACGATGTTCGCCCTGGTCGCGGACGGCGTCATCTACCTCAAGACCGGCGACAGCAATGCCGCCATGTTCGAGCGCGAACAGCTTGCGCCGTTCACGTTCTCGAAGCGCACGGGCGAGCGTGTCGTGACGTCCTACCGGCGCATGCCGGACCGGCTCTATGACGATCCCGACGAGCTGGCGGTCTGGGCGCGCGCGGCGTTAGCGGCGGCGCACCAGCCGAAGGCGACGCAAAGCCGTCAGCGAAGAAAGTCAGGCGGGCCAATAAAACGAAGAACAAGCGGGCGCGCTGATCGTTGCCGCGGCGTTCAGGCCACCTTGGGGCGGCCGGTTTGATGACCTCGGGATCGGCCTCGCTGATCACCCGGTTGCGGCCGGCGCGCTTGGCGGCATAGAGGCAGTGTCGGCGCGCTCGATCAGGGTCTGCGGCGTGTCGTCGGGCGCAGCGAGGCGACGCCGACCGAGATGGTCACCCGGCCGAGATGCTCGCCGGTCGAGCGCTTCATCAGTTCCTTGGCCATGACCGCGCGCCGGATGTGATCGGCGACCGTGATCGCGGAGCGCAGCACGGTGTTGGGCAGCACCACCGCGAACTCCTCGCCGCCGTAGCGCGCGGCGATGTCCTGGCCCTTGACGTTCTGCTTGACCGACATCGCCACCAGCCGGAGCACCTGGTCGCCGGTGAGATGGCCGTAGGTGTCGTTGAATTTCTTGAAGTGGTCGACGTCCGTCAGCAGCAGCGAAAGGTGCTCGTTGCGTGGCGCGGGCTTCGGCGATCGCCCGCAACAGCGCGTCGTCGAACGATTTGCGGTTGGCGAGCGTCGTCAGCGGATCGGTCAGGCTTTCGGTGCGGACGGTCTCGAGGTTCTCCTGCAGCTGGTCGATTTCCTGCTTGGAGGCGGAGAGGCGCGCCTCCAGGGCCTGGTTGTTCTGCTCCATTTCCTTGGTCGCAGTGCACCAGGCTCTCGACGATCGTGCGCACGGTCGAGTCGTCGGCCTCGACACCGAGCGTCTGCGACACGTTGGCGAGGTTCTGGGTGTAGCTCGACGCGGTGCCGGCGGCGGCGCCGATCATCGCCATCACCTGCTCGATCTCGTCCATGACCTGCGAGCCGACGCGGTCGATGCGTTCGGTGAAGCGGCTCGGTGAGATGTAGGTTTCGTAGATCTGCTCGATGTCGGTTTCGCGCAGCGTGCCGTTGCGCGCCAGCGTCTCGTTGATCATCTGATTGAGCGAAGGATTATAGCCGGTCGCGTAGGTGTACCAGATCTCGAAATGGCGCGGCGAAGCCGGCTGCCGCAAGCGCCCTGATCTGACCAAGAGCAATCTCCGCGAACGCCATCGTGCGTTCGTGCTCGTCGGCAGGGAGACGTCATGCATTCGCTCCGCCCGCTGGCGAGGGCGCAGCGGCCTACCCCGATTCGAATTGGTGCGCCGGGCGGTGTAGGGCCCCGACGATTCGACGTTATTTCACAGCGGTGAATGGTGGGTAAACGACGGAACTTATTGCGCAAAAAGAGCTGTTATTGCCGGCAACCCGGGTCAGGCTTTGACGCGGGTCGGGCGCAACAGAAACGCCGGAAGGTGGGACTCGCCCTGAGCTTCGGGCTGTGGCGATGGCTTGGAGGGCCGCCGGCCGCGGGCTTCGTCCAGCATGGTCACCGGCGCCGGAGGCGCTTCGCGTTGTTTGGGCGGCTTCGGGCCGCGTTGACCGCGGCTGCCGCCGTGCCCGCGATCGCCTTGCTCTTCGCCTTGTGGCGCCTTGTGGCCGGTCGCCATGGGCTCGCGTTGCCATGTCCCCGGCCGCCGCCGTGCCGCGGACGCTCGCGCGTTTCCGGCGTCTCGTCGTCGGCGCGGGCCGGCTCGCCCATCCAGGGGATGTTCTGCCCGATCAGCTTCTCGATCGCCGCCAGTGACTTGGAGTCCATGGAGCTGACGATGGTGATGGCGGTGCCGGTCTTGCCGGCGCGGCCGGTGCGGCCGATCCGGTGCACATAGTCGTCGGCATGGTGCGGCACGTCGAAATTGAACACGTGGCTGACGTCCGGAATGTCGAGCCCGCGGGCGGCCACGTCGGAGGCGATCAGGAGCTTGACCTCGCCCTTGCGGAACTGGTCGAGCGCAGCCGTCCGGGCCGACTGGTCGAGATCGCCGTGCAGTGCGGCGGCGGAGAACTCGTGGCGTATGAGGGAGCGGTGGAGCTGGGCGACTTCGGTCTTGCGATTGCAGAAGATGATCGCGTTCTTGAAGTTCTCGGAGGCAGCGGATCAGGCGGCGCAGGACGTCGCGCTTCTCGTGCGGCTTGCTGCCGCTCTTCACCAGGAGCTGGGTGGTGTTGGCGACCGTCGTTGCGGGGCGGGAGACCTCGACCTTGACCGGATTGTGCAGGAACTGGCCGGTGATGCGCTGGATCTCCGGCGGCATGGTGGCGGTGAAGAACAGGGTCTGGCGCGTGAACGGGACCAGCTTGCAGATGCGCTCGATGTCGGGGATGAAGCCCATGTCGAGCATGCGGTCGGCTTCGTCGATGACCAGGAGCTCGACGCCGGTGAGCAGCAGCCGTCCGCGCTCGAAGTGATCGAGCAAGCGACCCGGCGTCGCGATCAGCACGTCGACGCCGCGCATGAGCTTCATGTCCTGATCGTCGAACGAGACGCCGCCGATGATCAGCGCGACGTTGAGCTTCTGCTTGGCGCCGTATTTGATGAAGCTTTCTTCGACCTGCGCTGCGAGTTCGCGCGTCGGTTCGAGGATGAGCGTGCGCGGCATCCGCGCCCGCGCGCGGCCGGTCTCCAGCATGGTCAGCATCGGCAGCGTGAAGGCGGCGGTCTTGCCGGTGCCGGTCTGCGCAATGCCGAGCACGTCGCGGCGCGAAAGGACGTGGGGGATCGCTTGTTCTTGGATGGGGGTAGGGGCGGGGTAACCGGCTGCTTTAACTGCAGCGAGAACCTTGTCGGACAAACCAAGTTTGGAAAAGGGCATATAACCTCGAGTTAAAACCTTCCGCTGCTGGCCCGCGCCGGCGAACGAACAACTGACTCAGTTGACGCGGGAGGGAAAGGTCGAATCTTTTTCGGACCGTTCGTGCGCGAACATAAGCACCAACGTGCGAAAGTCAATCCTTTCGCAGTGCAATAAGTACCATAAATGCTTAAATTTTCCGCTCTTTGGCGGCGGCGGAGAGATGCAACCCAATCCCGTTAATGTCTCTTTCCCATAGCCGCGGCATCGCCTTATCTGGCATGCGGACTTTAGGAGCGCGCGGAGGCGACGGATGCGAACGCAGGTGGGAATCGTCGGGGCGGGGCCGGCCGGGCTGATGCTCTCGCATCTCCTGCATCTCGAAGGCATCGAGACGATCATTCTGGAGAACCGCAGCCGCGCCTATATCGAAGGCCGCATCCGCGCCGGGCTGATCGAGCACTGGGCCCGCGACCTGCTGATCGAGACCGGCGCCGGCGAGCGGCTGCAGCGCGAGAGCCTGTTCCACCACGGCATCCACTTCTGCTTCGACGGCGCGCTGCACCACATCGATTTTCAGAAGCTGGTCGGCAAGGGCGTCACCGTCTACGGCCAGCAGGAGGTGATCAAGGATCTGGTCGCGCGCAGGCTCGCCGATGGCGGGCAGATCCTGTTCGAGGCCTCCGACGCCGCCGTTCACGACGTCACCGGGACGTCGCCGCGCATCACCTTCAATCACGGCGGCAAGGCGCAGGAGATCACCTGCGACTTCATCGGCGGCTGCGACGGCTTCCACGGCATCTGCCGGCCAAGCATTCCGGACGGCGTGCTGACCTTCTACGACCGCGAATATCCGTTCGGCTGGGTCGGCATCCTGTCGGAGTCGCCGCCGGCCGACGACGAGCTGATCTATTCCTATCATGAGCGCGGCTTCGCGCTTTACACCATGCGCTCGCCGTCGCTGGCGCGGCTCTACCTGCAATGCGCCTACCACGACGACATCGAGAACTGGCCGGACCGCCGGATCTGGGACGAGCTGCACGCGCGGCTCGCCGGGACGCGGCCGCTCCAGGAGGGGAAGATCGTCGACAAGCTCCTGACCGCGATGCACTCATTCGTGGTCGAGCCGATGCAATATGGCCGACTGTTCCTCGCCGGCGATTCCGCCCACATCCAGCCGCCGACCGGCGCCAAGGGCATGAACCTGGCGCTGGCAGATGTCGTCGTGCTCGCACGCGCGATCACCGCGTATTTCAAGTCCGGCCGCAGCGATCTTCTTGAGCGCTATTCGCAAACCTGCCTGCGCCGCGTCTGGAAGGCGCAGCGGTTCTCGTGGTGGATGACGCAGATGCTGCACCTCAATCCCGACGACAACGCCTTCGACCGCAAGCGCCAATTGGGCGAGCTGGCTTATGTCGTGAGCTCGGAAGCGGCGGCCACATCGCTCGCCGAAAACTATGTCGGGCTGCCGGTGGAGACGTGAGGCCGTTTGGAGGGGATGCAGCCCCATCCAAATCTCAATTCACTCCGCCTTGATGCCCGCGAACTTGACCACCTTGGCCCAGTTCTCGGTCTCGTGGGCGATGAACTTGGCGAAGGCTTCCGGCGATCCGCCGGCCGGCACTCCACCCAGATCGAGCAAACGCTGCTTGATCTTGGGATCGTTGAGCGCCGCGTTGATTTCCCTGTTGAGAAGGGCGACGATTTCGGCAGGCGTGTTCTTCGGCACGCACAGGCCGCTCCAGCCGCTCGCTTCGAAGCCCGGCAGGAATTGCGCCACCGGCGGCACACCGGGCAGCCAATCAAGCGCCGCGGGTGTCGTGACGGCGAGCGCGCGGACATTGCCGGCCTTGACGTAGGACAGCCCCGAGCCGGTGGTGGCGAACACGACCTGCACCTGGCCGCCGAGCAGATCGGTCATCGCCAGCAACTCGCCGCGATAGGGCAGGTGCACCATCTTAGTCCCGGTCAGCATCTGGAACATCGTGCCGGCCATGTGGCCGGTCGAGCCATGGCCGCCGGAGCCCGCGCTGAGCTTGTCGGGATTGGCCTTGGCGTAAGCGATGAACTCCGGCACCGACTTGGCGGGCACCGACGGGTGCACCATCAGCAGCAGCGGTGATTTAACGACATGCACGACCGGCACAAAGTCGGCGATGAAGTTGTAGCTGAGCTTCTGGTAGAGCGACGCGTTCACCGTGTTGACCGAGTTGGCCATGAACAGCGTGTAGCCGTCGGCGGGCGAGCGCGCTGCCGCCTCGGTGCCGATGTTGTTGTTGCCGCCGGGGCGGTTCTCGACCACGAAAGATTGGCCGAGCCTCTCCGTCAGCCATTGCGCGATCAGGCGGGCCGCGAGGTCGGTGGCGCCGCCTGCGGTGGTGGCGACCAGGATGCGGACCGAACGCGAGGGATAGGTCTGCGCCCACGCCATGCGCGTTGCGGCAGGCAGTGCCGCGACGCCACCAGCCAGGGAAAGAAACCGACGACGCTGGACATTCATGGTGTGTCCTCCTCGTGTCCAAAGCCGAAGCCGCGCTGCAAAGAACGTGCCGTTGGTGCTCACGCACGTCCGCATGCGATACCAGTGCATGTGTATCGGACCTCTCCCGCTCATTCCCGCGAAAGCGGGAATCGAGTCTTACCTTGTGGCCCTGGGTCCCCGCTTTCGCGGGGACGAGCGGTTGAGAAGCGTGATTCCAACTAAGCAAACGTGCTTTGACGGCAGACGAGATGGAGAAAGCTTACAACCCTCAAGGCGAGCGCGTCGATGCACCGGACGGAACAGGCCATGCCTTTTGAGAAACTCGATCATGTAACGATCGAATAGCCAAGGCTGCTCGATCTGGCAGGCGTGGCCGGCACCGTAGAGGATTTTCATCTCGCAGCCGGGAATGCGCGCCTTCAGGGCCGCCGCGCGCGGATGCGAACCGTCTTCGCTGCCGGTCAGAATGATGGTCGGACAGGCGATGCGTGAATGGTGGTCGTCCGCTTCCGGCTTGGCCAGCGCCTCGAACTGATAGATGATCGACTGAACGTCGGCATGCGCGTTGCGCTCGGTGAACATGTCCGCAAAAAAGTGCGCCATCGGGGTCGCGCGGAACGCCGGGCTCAAATCCTCAAAGGTGTAGCCCCAGCGATAGCCGATGCCGTGTTCCTTGTAGGACGCGATGCGGTGCTTGGTGAACTCGCGGCCGGGGTTGTAGCCGGTGCCCGAGAGCACCAGCGCGGCGGTACGCTTCGGCTGCTGGTGATGCATGTAGGGCACCAGCGCCGAGCCGACCGAACATCCGACCAGAATGGCGGGCTCGCCTGGGGCGATATCGTCGATCGCTTCCCATAATGCCTGCGCCATGTCGTCCATGGTCAGGCCGGGCTGCGCTTTGGGCGATCGGCCATAACCGGGAATATCGATCGCAATGCAGCGGCACCACGTGGACAGGTGCGCCATCTGGAAGATCCAGCACGACTGATCCATTGGGTTGGGATGCACGAAGGCGACAACCGGCCCGGTTCGGCCCATCCGCTCGTAGTACAACGGTCCGTCGATGTGCTCGGCCATCACGCAACTCCCCCTGGCGAACCGCTGCAATCATCGTTCAGCGGTCGATCGCGCATGATCGCCCGCCTGACGTGTTTTGCCAACAAAGTTTCGCGGCGGGCCGCGAAGCCGCTGTGCCGACTCCGGATTCGGGAAACGTGAAAACCTATTGCCGTAGCGCGGCCCGCAGTGGCTGGTTGAACGCCAGGACGACAAGCCCGGCCAGCGCGGCGACACCGGCGATCATCAGGAAGAACGCCGACTTGTCCATGACGGTCCAGAAGCTGCCGAGCCAGCCGCCGATGAGATTGCCGACGAAGCTGGTCATGAACCACACGCCCATCATCGTCGAGACCAAGCGTGCGGGCGCGACCTTCGATACCAGCGAAAGCCCGATCGGCGAGAGATAGAGCTCGCCGACGGTGATGACCACGAAATAGGCGAACAGCCACATCCAGCTCGCCTGCGGCGCGCCGTCGGACTGCCAGACCGCTCCCAGCATGATCAGATTGGCGAGCGCCACGCCGAAGCAGCCGATCGCCATCTTGGTGACCGTCGACGGCTCGGTGCCGCGCGCCGCCTGACGCGCCCACAGCATCAGCACGAACGGCGTGAAGGCGAAGATCATGAACGGGTTGAACGCCTGAAACCACGTCACCGGGATCTCGCCGTGCCAGACCAGCAGATTGATGTGCCGGTCGGTGTAGTCGTCGGCCCAGAGCGGAATCGTGTTGCCCTGTTGCTCATAGGTTGCCCAGAACAGGCTGGTCGGCAGGAGCAGAACGAGCAGCGCCAGGATCGAACTCCACTGCGAGCCCTCGATCGGCCGCCGCGACCTTGCCCGGCGTCACCCGCCGGTCGCGCTCGTCGGTCGGCAGCATCGGAGTGGCGAAGAGGTAGATAATAAGCCCGATGGTCATGCCGACACCGGCGGCGGCGAAGCCATAGTGCCAGCCGACGACCTCCCCGAGCGTGCCGCAGACCAGCGGAGCGAGGAAGGCGCCGAGATTGATGCCGACATAGAAGATCGAATAGGCGCGGTCGCGGCGCGGATCGCCGGGTGCGTAGAGCGCGCCGACTTGCGCCGAGATGTTGGGCTTGAACGCGCCGTTGCCGAAGATCAGCACG
Source organism: uncultured Alphaproteobacteria bacterium (assembly GCA_963850705.1). GTDB lineage: Bacteria > Pseudomonadota > Alphaproteobacteria > Rhizobiales > Xanthobacteraceae > VAZQ01. Next base: position 21,194 of record CAWKMR010000041.1, read on the forward strand.
AGCAGCGCCAGCAGGAACAGCGGCTCGAACGCCATCATGAAGTGGCCGATCGCCATCAGCGAGGCGCCGAGCACCACCGTGCGGTGCTGGCCGAGCACCCGGTCGGCGAGCATGCCGCCAAACAGTGGCGTGAGATACACCAGCGCGGTGTAGAGGCCGTAGATGTGCGACGCGAACGGCTGGGTGCCGAGCGGGCCGAAGATCGATTTCGTAGAAGCTGCGCAGCGCGCCAAGCCCGATCACGTTGCCGGCGTTTTCAGGCAACAGGACGAACTTCACCATGTAAAGTACGAGCAGCGAGCGCATCCCGTAGTAGGAGAAGCGCTCCCACATCTCGGTGGTGAACAGGAAGGTCAGCCCGCGCGGGTGCCCGAAAAGCTGGCCTCGATCGGCCGGTCTTTGCGTATGGGAAATCGCCATCACTGTCCTGCCGCGCTATCCTGCCGGAAATCGTGTCGGCGATGTGGTGCTGTTCAACGGCCGATGGCCGCCTTGGCCTTGTCGATCACGGATTTCGGATAGCTCGCAAATTCGGCGAGCAGACGGCCGACCTCGTCCGCGGTCGCGATGTCGATATCGAGATTGAATTTCTTCGCATCGGCGAGGAATTCGGGATCCTTCATGGTGGCCAGGAACGCAGTACGAAGCGCGGCGACGCGATCCTTTGGCACGTTTGGCGACGCGGCAAACGGCCGTCCGAGGATGGTCTGCTTGAAATGGAATTCCAGGACCTTGCGGTCCTCATCCGTCTTCACGAAATCGAAGACGTCAAGGACGGGACCGAACTCGTCGGAAACCTTCGGGCCCATCTGGAGGAACAGCTTGAGCCGTCCGGCCTTCACGTCCGGCAGCCACTGCGCCTTGATCGAAGATGCGAACAGGCCACAGGCGCCGTGCACCTCGCCGCGCTGCATCGCGAGGTTGACCTGCTTCTGGCCTTCATAGCCGGAGATCACGCGGAGGTTGGCGCCGAGCACATTTTTCAGCACCAGCGGATGCTGATGGCTGATCGCCGCGGGTCCCGCCGAGCCGAAGATCAGCTCCTGGCCGCCTGGCTTGAGCATCTCAGGGAATGTGGTCGGCAACCCGGGCGCGAGCCACACACCGCAGAACGAGATGTCCTGGTTCATGCTGCCGATCCAGCCGAACTTGGTGACGTCGAACTTCGCCTGGTCGTTGCCCATCAACGGCTCGACCGCGGTCGAGGCCGAGATCAGCGCAATGTCGATCGGGTCGCGGGCGGTCAGGTTGTAAACGTAGTTGGCGGCGCGCAGCGAACCGGCGCCCGGCATGTTCTTCGGCACGACGTTCGGATTGCCGGGAATGAAGCGGCCGTAGTGGCGGGCGAGCGCCCGCCCGTAGGTGTCGTAGCCGCCGCCCGGCCCATAGCCGATCTGGATCGAGATGGTCTCGCCGCGGAAATCGGCCTGCGCGATGGCAGGTGCGACATCAAGCGGCAGCGCCGCCACGCCGAGCAAACTGCCAAGAAAGCTGCTCAAGGCTCGGCGGGCAAAGATCATGGCTAATCCCGTATTCATCGGAGGAAGTCGATTCGATGCTATCCGTATTTTGGGGGCGCTGGTAGACTTAAGCGAATTGCCAATAGCGCGACCAGAGAACGCAGTTGGGAGAGGAAACGTTCATGCAATCGATCGGTATTTTTCGCGGCTTGTCCGCAATCCTGGCCGGCGCCGCCGTTGCGCTTGCCGCCACCGTCGGCTTGCAGCCGGCCCAGGCGCAGGATGACGCGGCGAGCTATCCCAACAAGCCGATCCGCCTGATCGTCCCGTTCGCGGCGGGCGGCGGCAACGATATTTTTGCGCGACTGGTCGGCGCCAAGCTCGGCGAGATCCTTGGCCAGCAGCTGGTGATCGAGAACCGGCCCGCGGCCGGCGGCCGTCCGGCGGCGGAGTACGTCGCCAGTCAGCCGGCCGACGGCTACACGCTGTTCGTGGGCGCGAGCGGTGTGATGTCGATCGCCTCCGCGGTCTATCCGAAGCTCGCCTATCATCCGACCAAGAGCTTCATTCCGCTGTCGATGATCGCGGACTTTCCGTTGATCCTGGTCACCCCGATCGAAAACCCGGCGAAGACCGTGGCGGAGCTCGTCGCCTATGCGAAGGCCAATCCCGACAAGTCGAACTACGGCACCACGTCGCCGGCGTTCACCATGTCGACCGAGCTGTTGAAGCTCAAGACCGGAATGCCCGGCGTTGCGATCCCGCTCAAGAGCAGCAACGAGATGATCCTCTGCGTGATGCAGCAGCAGTGCCTGTTGTCGATCTCGGACGGTCCGCCCGCGATTCCGCAGATCAGTGCCGGCAAGGTGCGCGCGCTGGCGGTCACCGGCTCGGAGCGTTCGCCGCAGTTGCCGAACGTGCCGAGCATGGCGGAAGCCGGCTTGCCCGAGGTCAACACCAAGCTGTGGTCCGGCTTCTTCGCGCCGGCGAAGACGCCGCCGGCGATCGCGGCAAAGCTTGAAGCGGGCCTGCGCAAGGCCATCACCGATCCGGGCGTGGCGACGAAGCTTCGCGAAATGGCTGTGAGCCCGGGCGGCACCACGTCTTCGGCCGAATTCCGCAAGATGATCGACGCCGACATCCAGAACTACATTGCAGTCGCCAAGGCGGCGAACCTCAAGTTCGAATAGCG
>CAWKMR010000042.1:0-32045 GCA_963850705.1 uncultured Alphaproteobacteria bacterium
AACCGTTGATGCGTTCGGTGCTGGTTATTGATGAAGGTGATCCGGTTAGACCAGCTACTTCCCTTTCCACTTCGCCCTTCAATCGACGCTGAGCAAGGGTTTGACAACCCCCGTTACCATATTTGAGGAGAACGTCGACCTTAGCCGTTTCGTCGGTCCACAGTTCGAGGCAATTGTGGGCACTTATTTCCGAGAAAAGTATCGCGAAACTCGATCGACCTGATCGTCGTCAACGGCCCAAAGGCCCTTGAATTGATATTGCGCTTGCGCGCAACTTTGTGGTCCGGCGTGCCGGTGGTTTTCTCATCGATAGACGAAGCGAATGCCGCTCGATTGAAGCTTCCGTCCGACGTGACGGGGGTCGTATTGCGGCGGACGCTCGCTGATGCATTAACGACGGCGCGAGCGTTGGTGCCTCAGCTCAAACGAATTGCATTGGTCGGGGATACTCCAGAGCTCCAACCTTTCCAGCGCCCTTACATGAAGGAGTTCCCGGCTTTTGCCAATGAACTCGAGCTCATCGACCTCACCGGAATGCCGATGAACGATTTAATCGCGCGGGTGAGTGTCCTGCCACCGGATACGGCAATCATATACACGGGTATATGGAGTGGCGGTACCGTAGCGGACAGTACCCCAGAGGCCGCGCTCGCGACCATCGGCGCGGTGGCCAATCGGCCGATTGTGGTCGACACAGAAGTGTGGTTCGGATTTGGCGCTGCCGGCGGCTTCCTTGTGCGGCCTGCTCTGGAGGGCGAGTTGGCTGCCCGAATTGCAGTGCGCATTCTCAACGGCGAGAGCGTCGCAAACATTCCCGTCGCCATCGGCGACGTTAATAGACCAGTGTTTGATTGGCGGCAGTTGAAGCGATTGGTATCAGCGAGAGCAGCCTGCCGCCGGGAAGCGAAATCCGGTTCCGCGAACCGACCGATGGGAGCAATATCGTTCGGAAATGCTGACGATCTTCGCTGCGTTTCTGTTGCAGGCCGCGTTGATCGGTTGGCTGATCTACGAGCACCGGCGCCGCCATCTTGCGGAGGTCAGCGCGCGCCATGCCATGGCCGAACTGACTCATATGAATCGCGTGGCGACAGCGGGGGAGTTGTCAGCCTCCATCGCTCATGAGATCAATCAGCCCCTGACAGGAATAGTGACGAGGGCCAGCGCAGCCCGACGCTGGCTCGCTAGGGAAAACCCGGACATCGACAAGGCGCGAGCCGCTTGGATTCAATTGAGACTGCTGGCCACCGGGCAAGCGAGATCATCAAAAACCTCAAGGTCCATGTTCAGAAAGGACACGGCCGAGAAATCTGCAGGTCGATATCAACAAGTTGATCTGGACCGTCTTGGGATTAGCCTACATCGATTTGCGGAAACATCGAGATCGATCTTCAAGTCAGAACTCGACGATCAAATTCCGCCTGTGCTTGGCAATCAAGTCCAGCTGCAGCAAGTAATTCTGAATTTGATCATGAATGCCGTCGATTCGATGCGGTCGGTGCAGCCGCGCGTACTGTCCATAAATCCAGACTGAACGGTCCCGATAGTGTGCAGGTGTCGATCGAAGATACCGGGATTGGAATTAGTCCCGCCAACCTCGGTCAAGTCTTCAAGCCCCTGTTTACGACCAAAGACCACGGCATGGGGATCGGCCTTTCCATCTGCCGCTCGATTATCGAGAACCACAACGGTCGGATTTGGGTCACGGCTGGCATCAAGAGCGGCACCATTTTCCATTTCGAATTGCCGACGAAAGCCGTCTGACACTTTGGCGTGCGAATGGGCTTTGTAGAGTTCCGCTTGGCCGAACGGACAGCAAGCGCGCTTTCGCGACGTCGGCTAAGGGTCCAAACGCGTCGCTGCTGGCCATCGCCGCGCACACTTCGATGTCTGCTGTGCTTCCAATAGCGACCACATTTGTGCGCGGCAGCGAGTGTCGCAAGGGGCCAGAAGGCGACATGTTGCGCCGCAACGGCAACGGAGGCCAACCTCTATTTTACGCTGGGCGCAGCCTGTCGTCCGTGGCGTTTCGGTTGCGGCGACGGCATCGTGCCGAAATTGTTCCGGCCGTCACGTCGCGGCTTCGAACCGTCGAACAGCTCCCGCTGGCCCACGATTTCCGCCAGCATGTGTTCGCGAAACAGCCGCACACGCTTGGTGCGTCGGAGATTGGGATGGTAGAGCAGCCAGAGGCCGATTTCATGATGCGGCTCCGGGGCGAGATAACGGAGCAGTCGGGCGTCATTGTCGCCCATGAAGCACGGCAGATAGGCGAGGCCCATTCCCTCGTGCAGCGCCGCGAGGGTCAACAAAGTATCGTCGACAAAAAAGTTGTAGTCGCGGTTGGGGCACGCGGCATTTGTCCACGACTGGTGGAAGGCGCAGCATTCCACGCCCACCCATTTCGGCGTCGCGCCGGAGCGCAATGAGGCCACATAGTTGCGCTCGCCATAGACGGCAGAGGCGACCTTGCTGAGCAACGTGCCGACCAGTGTCTCGTGCGGCGTGTTGGTCTGGCGGATCGCAACATCGGCCTGGCGCTCGGCCAGGCTGACATACTTGTTCGAGACCTGCACGTGCAGCTCGATCTCTGGATATTTTGCGCTGAAGCGCGCGAATATCGGCATCAGCACCGACGAGGCCATGTTGTTGATCGCAGAGACGCGGAGTACGCCGGTTGGACGATCTTCTTCGCCGCCGAGCGCGCCTTCGACCTCCAGCACCTCGACTTCCATCTTGCTGGCAGCGAGCTTCAGCTCCTCGCCCGCGCTGGTGAGTTCGTAGCCCGACGCCTTGCGCTCGATCAGGCGCGTGCCGAGCTGCTGTTCTAGCACCTTGATGCGGCGCGAGACCGTCGAATGCTGCACGTTGATCCGTTTTGCTGCGCCGCTGATCGATCCATCACGCGCGACAGCGAGGAATATCCTCAAATCATCCCACTGCATGGCGAGCCTCTGTCCTGTGCAAATTTGCACAAAGCGCGTCGAGATTTCGCGAATTCAGCCCTGGCTTTGCTGCCGCTAGCGTGACCGTCCTCCGGGAGGCGATGTTGGTACAAGAACAGGCAGCTGCCAAGTCTCTCACGTGGGCTATGCCGTGTCTGGGCGCCTTACGGTCAGGATGAATGCCGGGTCGCATGACCCGATCAGAGAGGAGAAACATCGTGCGCAATACAATCACCACAGTGGTGCAATTCCGCCTGCCACAGCCGATCAGCCTCGAGGAGGCGACGCGCCGTTTCGAGTCGAGCGCCCCGAATTACCGCAATTTGCCGGGATTGATCCGGAAATATTACCTGCGGGCGGAGGATGGGCGCACGGCCGGCGGCGTCTATCTGTGGGAATCGCGTGCCGCGGCCGAGGCGACCTACAGCACGGAGTGGCGCGAGCACGTCGCGAAGCTCTTTGGCAGCGCGCCTGAGATCACCTGGTTCGACACGCCGGTGATCGTCGACAACGCGGCGCCGGCCAGCAAGGCGGCGTAGCCGGCGCAAGAAGTCGTCAGGATTGGCGCGGGCCGTGCCGTATCGGCGGCCCCGCCGCTACGACAAGCTCGCGTCCAACTACCTCGCATTCGTTCAGCTTGCATCCATACGCCTATGGCTGCGCGTTAATGAGTCCACGTCCTAGGCTGCCGGCGCTCGCGGAACGATCAAAGCGTCGACTGCGATACATTTCTCGCCGATCAGGAACGGATTGACGTCGATCGATTCGACGAGGTCGCCGGATGCGGCGATGACAGCCTGCAGAGCGACCAACGCGCTCACCGTGAGCGCAAGCGGGTCGTTGGCGCCTTTCAGCCGTGAAAGTACGCGCCCGACCTTTGAGCCTGCGAGCTTGCTTCGGATATCTTCGTCCGAAGCGGGAACGGAAATAAGCGTGACCTCATCGAGCGCCTCGGTATGAATTCCGCCAAAGCCGGCGACAAGAAAGTGGCCAAGACCCGGCTCATGGGTGACGCCGAGGATCAGCTCGAATTGCGAGCGGACCATCGGCTGTATCACCATCGGAACCTGCTTCCGCTCAAATCCCTGCTCCTTGATGCGGCGGTCGAGCGTCGCAATACATTTCTTCCAGGGCGGCGGCATCGCCGATGTTGGCGATCACAAATCCATGCTCGTTCTTGTGGGCCACGCCCGGTGCGAGGGCTTTGCAAACGACCGGATAGCCTGATGCAGTTGCTGCGGCGAGCGCCTCCTCGGCTGAGCGTACAAACGTGCTCTCAACCACCGGCACTCCCGCCGCGCGGAGTACGTCGGCGCTGTCCGTCTCCGACAGAGGTGATCTGCTTTTGCTCGATGCAAGCTTGGCTTGCAGCACCGCTCTGATCTGGGACGTCTGCCTGCGCGTCGGCTTTGGCCGGTTCGCGCGTCGACAGTCGGCGGCCGGGGAAGCGTTGCGTAGTGGCAATGCAGGCTCTCGAAGCCCGTCGCGATATCGTGAAAGACCGGAATGCCGGCAGCCCGATATTGCGCCTCAATTTCTTCAAGGAGCCCGCCGGGCGCCACCAGCATGACCGGCTTGCCGGTCGTCTTCTTTCGTTCGATCAGACTGCGGGCGAGCGCCTTATCCATCGAGGGCCGCCGTCCGATGTGGTTGTAGACCGCCGTCGGCCCGGAGAAGCCGTCGAGATCGATCGCGGCATACACATTGCGTGAGCTCGGTCCAGCCCGGATCGAGCGAGCCCATGTCGATCGGATTGCGAATCCGTCCGCGTGCCGGGATCTTCGCAATGATCGGCGCCGCCTTGCCGCTCCATTCGCCGGTCTCGTCGCCCGCAAGCGCAAATCCGTGCTCGTCGGCGAAATCGCACAGCAGCGCGCCGCCCGCGCCCGAGGTGGTGACGCACACGAGTCTCTGGTCGCCCTTCACCGAGCTTTCCGTCCTGCCTGCCAGCAGCGCGCAGCCGCCGGCGAGACCTTCGACCGAGCGCACGACCGCGATGTTGCATGCCTCGAACAGCGCGTCATAGGCACGCGAACTGCCGGCGAGGCGGCTGGAGTGCGCCATCGTCGCCTGAACGCCGACGGAGGAGCGGCCAACCTTCAGCGCAACGATCGGCTTTCCGGCTGTTTCCGCCTCCTTCGCCGAGCGACCTCAGGCGTGCGCCGTCCCGAATGCTTTCCATCACCAGGCCGATGACGCGCGTGGCATCATCCCGGATCAGGAAGGCGAGAAGGTCGAGCATGTCGATGTCGGCTTCGTTCCCGACCGGGATGAACTTGCATAGTCCCGCCCCAAATTGACGCAGGCTGCGAGCAATTCCGCTGAACAGCGCCCCGCTGTGCGAGACCATCGAGATGTTGCCGGTCTCGATCAGCTGCTGATACTCGGAATTGTAGCCGAGCTGCATGTGATCGACGGTGTTGAGGACGCCGTTGGTGTTGGGTCCCAGCATGCGCATTCCGGAGGAGCGGGCGATGTCGGCAAGCGTGGCCTGCCGTTTGATGTCCTCGTCTTCGCCGGTTTCCGAGAAGCCGCTCGCCGCAACGACGACTGTGCGTACGCCAGCTTTGGCGCATTGCTGAACGGCTTCCACCATTTCGCTCGCCGGGATGACCAGCATCGCGCAGTCCGGACGCTCGGGTAGTGCAGCGACCGACGGAAAGCAGGGCAGTCCTTCGATCGTGTCCGCAGCCGGATTGATCGGAAAGATGCGGCCGCCAAAGCCGCCTTTCACAAGATTCTGGAGCACCATATTGCCGCTCTTGCCCGGCGTGCGCGATGCGCCAACGATCGCAATGCTGGCCGGCTGAAGAAGCGGGCGGAGCGATTCAACGGGGTCCGTGGTGCTCATCTATCCCTCGAGAAGAGTCATCGCGTTCAGCCCGGCTAGACGCGTGCCGAATGATGGGGCGGCTGAATAGCGGCGCGACGTTAGACGCCAATGCCTGGCGAGTAAACAATGTGCTGCCGACTGGTCTTGGAACGCGTGCGCGATCTAATAACGTCATGCAAAGTTTTTATGAGGTCTGACTTTCGGCGGTTGATATACTGGCCGGCAAAGCGGCCTGGCAATTTCTTGCGAAGCGCCGGTCGAATTTGAGAGCGGGAGGAAGCCTTGGCGAAATCCGATTTTCCGAAGTCCGTCCACATCAAGGAGGAAGGACCGCGCGAAGGGTTTCAGTTCGAGAAAGGGCATATTCCGACCGAGCGGAAGATTGAACTGATCGACGCGCTGTCGAAAACCGGTCTGAAGACAATTCAAATCGTATCCTTCGTGCATCCCAAGCTGGTTCCAGGGCAGGCCGATGCCGAAGCGGTCGTTGCAGGGATCACGCCTGAACCCGGCGTGACCTACGCCGGCCTCTGGCTCAACGAGCGCGGCTACGAACGAGCGATCGCGGCCGGACGGGTCGATCTCAATGGCGGGCTAAATCATTCGACGTCCGAGAAATTTCTGAAGCGAAACCAGAACCGGACGATGGACGAGCAGACGGGCCGTCAGCATGTCCTGTGCGAAATGTACAAGAGCGCTGGCGCCGGGCTCGATCGCGCAACGTTGATGGGTACGTTCGGGTGCAATTTCGAAGGCGACGTAACTGTTGAGCGTGTTGTCGAGCTGGTGAAGCTCATGCTCGACATCGCAGCCGAGCACGAACTGGAAGTGCCGCGAGTCCAGCTCGCCGACACCATGGCGTGGGGCGACGCCGCTCACGATCAAGCGCGTGGTCGGCGCGCTGCAAGACCGTTTTCCTGATCAGACGCTCGCGCTTCATCTGCACGATACGCGGGGCATGGGCATCGCCAATGCCTATGCGGGGATTGAGATGGGCGTCGAGCATTTCGACGGATCGGTTGCCGGCCTGGGGGGATGCCCGTTCGCGGGACATACCGGTGCCGCGGGCAACGTCTGTACCGAGGATCTCGTATTCATGTTCCATGAAATGGGCATCGACACGGGTATCGACCTTGAAGCGCTGATTGAGTGTGCGCGTCTTGCCGAAGATATCGTGGGCCATCCGCTGCCCGGTTCGGTGATGAAAGGGCGCAGCTTGAAGCATCTGCGGGAAAGGATTGGCCAGCCGGCCTAACGGTGCGCCCGAGCGCAAATCCGATCCGCAACGGAGTGCACCGAACTCAACGAGGCTAGCCGTCCTTCGTGTCGGACGGACGGGAGGAAATCGGAATGCGCTTACGTCTCGTCTTCGCCGCATTGACGGCGGCGTTGGGCTTCATGCCGCTCAAAGCCCAGTCCCAATCTGTCGCCGACTTCTATCGCGGCAAATCCATACAGTTGATGATCTCCTATTCGGCCGGAGGCGGATACGACATCCAATCGCGCAATCTGGCGCGGTACATGACCAAGTACATTCCGGGCAATCCGACGATCGTGCCGGTCAATTATCCCGGTGCCGGCGGACTTCGTCTGGCCAATCATCTTTACAATGCTGCATCGAAGGATGGCACAGTTTTCGGATCGCTCGCCCGAAATGCGTCGACCGCGCCGCTTCTCGACTCAAAGGGTATCGCGTTCGACCCTCGCCGTTACACCTGGATCGGCAGCATCAGTGACGAAGTGAGCGTCTGCGCGAGCTGGCATACGTCAAAGGTGAAGAGTTTCAAGGATCTCATGACCACCCCGTTCGTCGCCGGGGCGCCTGGGGCCATATCGGACGCGGCGACCTATACGAAGATGATCAAGAATATCTTCGACGCGAACATCAAACTGGTCAACGGATATCCAGGAACCAACGAAATTACGATTGCCATGGAACGAGGGGAGGTTGATGGGATCTGCGGCTGGGTTCTGGGAAACATCAACGCGAGCCGCCCTGATTGGATTCCACAGAAAAAGATCAACGTTCTAATGCAGCTCTCAACGCGGCGCTCGCCCAGCCTGCCGAACGTTCCGCTGATCCTCGACCTCGCGCGTAGCGAGAAGGAAAAGCAGATCTTTGCGCTGATGTTCAGCCGTCAACAGATGGCTTGGCCCTTTGCCGCGCCGCCCGACGTGCCTGCCGATCGCGCGGCGGCGCTTCGACAGGCTTTCGACGCGACGATGAAGGACCCGGAATTCATCGCAGAGTCGAAGAAGCAATCGTTTAGCGTCGATCCGATGAAAGGCGTCGAGATGGATGCGCTTATCAAACAGCTCTACACAACACCGCCGGACGTGATCGCCGACTGCTCAGGCTTCGATCGCAGACTAGGACATGGAGAACGTTGGTTCCTGACGATTCGGCGCCGACTTCCGATCCCGGGGTGTCGCCCGCGCCTTAGCCGGGCTACGCTCACTCCGCTCGTTGTCGCGGCCCGAGAAGGAGCCACCCATGATCGCGACGAGGATACCCTGCCTTCTTGCGGCGGTGGTCGCGGTGATCCTCGCGACCTCCGCAGCGCGCGCACAGGACGCGGACTGGCCGCAGCGAAACATCCGGCTTATCGTCAACACCGCCGCCGGCGGGGCCGCCGATACCACGAGCCGCATCGTCACTCAGAAGCTGACCGAGCGCCTCGGCTGGACCATCGTGATCGAGAACCAGGCCGGCGCGTCCGGCCGCCTCGGTGTGCAGAATATCGCGCGGGCGGCGCCCGACGGATACACGTTCGGAATCCTCACCGCGAGCTCGAATGCGATCACGGCCGCGCTCGGGATGGATCTGCCGTATAAGCCGGTCGCATCGTTTGCGCCGGTCTCCCTGATCGGCGGCTCGCCCTATGTGCTCGCGGTCTATCCAGGAACCGGCATCAATTCGCTCGCCGATCTCGTTGCCAGCGCCAAGGCGAAGCCGGGTCAGCTCAGCAATGGGACGTTCGGCCTCGAAAGCGTCGGCGGCATGGCCAGCGTCTGGCTGGAGTCGTTGGCGGGCGTGCGGTTCAACTCGATCCCCTATCGCTCGACTGCGCAGGCGGTCGTCGACGTCGTCTCCGGCCGCATCGACATGCAGTTCGGGACACTGCCGCCGACCGTCGCGCTGATCAAGGATGGCCGCATCCGCGGCATTGGTGTGACCGGCCGCAATCGCGCGGTGGCGCTGCCCGCTGTCCCGACCTTCATCGAGCAGGGCTACCCGAACTTCGAAGCGGTCCTGTGGCAGGGCATCGCGGCGCCCGCAGGCACGCCAGCGGCGATCATCGCGCGCTTCAACCGCGAGATGACTGCGGTCCTCACCATGCCCGAGGTCAGGCAATCCTTGCTGGAGCAAGGTTTTGACGCCGAGCCGGGCCCGCCGGAGGCCATGCTGGCGCGGCTGAAAGACGACATCGAGAGGTGGCGCGCAGTGGCGGCCAAGGCGAACCTCACAAAGCCGTAGGTGCCTGCCCACAGGCCGCGGCGTGCTAGCGCGACGGCGACGGTGACGATGGGTCCTTGGCCGTCGGCGGCGGCGTTAACGTTTGCTGGCGCTGGCGCGGCAGCGCGTCCGGCAGCTCCCGTTGCAAGAAGTCGATCAGCTTCTCGCGGATCTCGCAGCGCAGGTCGAAGGCATCGCCGGGCGAGCGCGCGGTCGCGAGCACGCGGAGCTGCATGCTCGTGGCATCGGCGTCGGTGACCTGGAGCTTGACCATGTTGCCGTCCCAAAGCCGCGAAGCTTTGGTGATCTCTTCGGCCTTCCGGCGGACGCGATCGACCGGCGTCGTGTAGTCGACATTGAGGACGACCGCGCCGATCTGGTTGGAGGATTCCCGCGTCCAGTTCTGGAACGGCTTCTCGATGAAATAGGTGAGCGGCACGATCATGCGCCGCATGTCCCAGAGCCGGACCACCACATAGGTCGAGGTGATCTCCTCGATGCGGCCGGATTCGTTCTCGATCACGACCGCGTCCTCGATCCTGATCGGCTGCGTCACCGCCAACTGGATGCCGGCGATGAGGTTCGACAGCACCGGTCGCGCCGCCAGGCCGGCGATAATGCCCGCAACGCCCGCGGAGGCGAACAGGCTGACGCCATATTGGCGCACCGGCTCGAACGTCGTCAGCGCGGCCGCGATCGTCACGATGATGAGCAGCGTATCGACCACGCGCCGCAAGACGCGCACCTGCGTCACATGCTTGCGGGCGAGCAGGTTGTCGGGGACGTCGATCTGGAATCGCTGCAGGTAGAGTTCGGCGACGATGTGCGACGCCGTGATCGCAATCCAGCCGATCAGGACGATGACGGCGACAAGCAAGATATGCGCAAGCGCCACCGCGACGCCGGTATCGAACGGGGCGACCGGAAGCGCGACGAACAGCGCGATGAGCAGGAACGCGAGGCGCGTCTGATTCCGGGTGCCGGTGAGCACGCCGGCCAGATAGGGCTGGCGTGCGTCGATGATGCGGTGGAGGAGGCGCCCGACGGCGCTATGCACCAGGAGCGCAACGATCGCTGCCAAAAGCAGGATGATGGCGCCAACGAGGTTGTCAGGCGCCCAGTGCAAGAGTGCGCGCAGCCGCGTCAGGGCGCCCTGGATTGTCTCAACCATGTCGCATGTCCGCGATCAGCCGTCCCGTAGAAGCCCGCTGCCGGCAACGCCGCTGCGCGCTAGTGTCCCGGTTCCGACGCTTGTATCCCTTTTGCCGCAGATGCGTTTACAAGCGTCGGAACCAAGGGACACTAGCAACTCATTGATTGCTAGTGCGGCATAGGATTTGACGTTCGTACTGCGAACCCGCAGCAACACTGGTACGAACGTCAAATCCACCGCACTAGGCGCGCTGGACATCGCCGGGCCATAATGGCATCAGCCATTGCGAAGCCCAAGCCGGGACAAGCCAGAGCCCGCAGCCGGCAGGACCGATATGAAGACCTTTCTTCTCCGCTTCTTCACCTGGTGGAACGGCCAGACCTTCGGAACGCAGGTCTGGACCGCGCTCTATGGCGAATTCGTCGGCAGCGACGAGTTCGGCAACCGCTACTACCGGACCAAGGGCGGCAAGATCGATCCGTCGCTCGGCTTCGAGCGCCGCTGGGTGACCTACAACGGCGTCGCGGAAGCCTCGACAATTCCGCCGTCGTGGCACGGCTGGATGCATCACACGGTCGATGTCCCGCCCACCCTGGAACACGTGGAGTCGCGTCCCTGGTGGAAGCCGCACCGCCCGAATATGACCGGCACGCCCGGCGCCCAGCGCCCGTCCGGTTCCACCTTGGCGCAGGGCCGCCGCCCGCGCGCCACCGGCGATTACAAGCCCTGGACGCCGGGGCGGTAGGTAACCGAGGGTAGCGCCCTTTCCCTGCCGTATTCCCCGTGTTAACCGGGTCGGTGGTGGTTTGGCGCATCTGCGCCGCGGATATTCCATGGCCCAATCGATCCTGAGAGCCGTGCTCGTTGCCGGCGTCGTCACGTTCGGCGCCAGCACCGCTCTCGCCCAGTTCGGGTTCATCTTCGGCGATCCGCCGCCGCGTCCGCCCGGCAGCGTGCCCGGCGGCAATACCGCGCCAGGCGGGCGGGGCTCGATGCCACAACCGCCGCGCCAGTATCCGCCGCCGCCGCAGCAAACGCCGCAGAATTATCCGCTGCCGCCCGCAGACGGGCCGCAGACGCGTCCGCTGCCGGGACCCGACGGTGCGCCACCGCCACGCGGCGCGCCGCCGCAGCGTCCGGCGAATGCGCCGCCACCGGTTCCGCCGCCGCCAGACGACGAGGTCGTCGCGCCGTCGGCGCAGCGCATCGTCCATCCGACCGCGCATTTCTCCGGACTCGACAAGATCACCGGGCGCATCATCAACTTCCCGGTCGACATCGGCGAGACCGTCCAGTTCGGCGCGCTGCAGCTCACCACGCGCGCCTGCTACACCCGCCCGGCGACGGAGACGGCGAACACCGACGCGTTCGTCGAAGTCGACGAGGTGACGTTGCAGGGCGAGGTGAAGCGCATCTTCACCGGCTGGATGTTCGCGTCCAGTCCGGGCCTGCACGCGGTCGAACATCCGATCTACGATCTGTGGTTGACCGATTGCCGCGGCGGCAGCCAGGTCGTCGCTTCCGAAGGCGCGCGCAACCGAGCCGCCGCAGGCTCAGCCGAAGGCGCAGCCGAAAGCGAAGGCGCAGCCGCAACCGAAGCAGAAGCAGGTGCAGCAGCAGCCGCCGAGGCAAACGCTGCCGCCGCCTCCACCGCCGCAGGCACAGCCGCAGCAGCAAAACACGTTCCCGCTGTTCCGCTAATTGGCCGAGAGCTGCGCCAGCACCTGCGCCCCGGTGGTGGCGCGTTTGTCGAGCGCCATGAAGTCGCCTTCGCCCGACAGCGCCGATTCCAGCAGCTTGTGATACTGGCGGCGCGGCACCTCGATCGCCCCGAACGACTTGAGGTGGTCGGTCACGAATTGCGTGTCGAGCAGCATGAAGCCGCCGGCCTTGAGACGCGCGACGAGATGCACCAGCGCGACCTTCGACGCGTCGCGTGAGCGGTGGAACATGCTTTCGCCGAAGAAGGCCCGGCCGAGCACGACCCCGTAAAGCCCTCCCACCAGTTCGTCGTCGAGATAGACCTCGATACTGTGGCAATGCCGGCGCTCGTAGAGCTTGCGATAGAGCGTGCGGATGCGCTCGTTGATCCAGGTCCGCGGCCGCCCGTGTTGAGGTTCCGCGCAGCCGTCGATCACGCCGTCGAAATCGCGGTTGATGGTAATTTTGAATTGGTCTGATCGGACCGTGCGGGCGAGGCGAGACGACACGTAGAATCGATCGAGCGGGATGATGCCGCGCAGATCCGGCTCGATCCAGTACAGCGACGGGTCCTCCGCGCTCTCGGCCATGGGGAAGATGCCGCAGGCATAGGCCTTGAGCAGCACTTCCGGCGTGATCTCGATGAAGGCGGATTCGCGGTTAGCCATGTCGTCGGGACTTGGATGCGCGGCGCAGTTCGTTGGTTGCCCAGATATACTATGTTAGTATGCCAAACGAGAGGTTCTGGTGCACGAATTCATCGCAGCCCTGCGTCAATTGCAGCGCCCGCTAGTCCTGCTGGCGGCGGCGATTCTCGTGCTGCAGACCCTGGTGGCGGGGCTCGCGAGTGGAGATACCGCCGCCCGGATCGCCACATTCGGGGCGGACGCGATCATCTGCCACGGCAACGGCGACGACGGTTCCGCTCCTGCCGGGAAGGCCGCGCATGACTGCTGCACGTTCTGCAGCAATCCCGGACCGGTTGCGCTGTCGGCCGGTGCACCAGTTCTCGAATACCTGACGCCCGCTCATCGCATCGCGCAGGCCGACACCCCTGGCGACGTCCACCCGGCCCGGCGGGAGATTCGTGCCGGACCTTCGCAAGCACCTCCAGCTACCGCCTGAACCTGCCTTGATTTGAGCGGGCCGGCCGTGCGCCGGCATTGGGTTCACGTGCAACGTCTGGAGATCTTGATGATTCGCAAGTTTGCTATCGGCGCCATGAGCGCCGTCGCCTGCCTGTCGGCGGCGTCCGTTCCAACATTTGGTCACGTCACGCTCGAACGCCAGGAGGCGCCGGTCGGATCGTCCTACAAGGCGGTGCTGCGCGTGCCGCACGGATGCGCCGGCTCGCCCACCACCGCGATCCGCGATGCGCGTGCCGGCCGGCATCATCGGGGTGAAGCCGATGCCGAAGCCGGGCTGGCAACTCAACACCACGACCGCAAAATATCCCAAGCCCTTCATGCTGCGGGGCGCGCCGGTGACCGAGGGCGTGACCGAGATTTCCTGGTCGGGCGGCAAGCTTGCCGACGCGCACTACGACGAGTTCGTTTTCGTCGGCGTGATCGCGGAGGAGCTGGGCGGCGGCCAGACGATCTATTTCCCCGTGGTCCAGGAATGCGAGAAGGGCGTGCATCGCTGGATCGAGATCCCGACCGGCAAGCATTCTGAAGGACACGGCGAGGGCAGTTCCGAGCCCGCGGCGGCGTTGCGCCTGCTGCCGAAGAAGTAAGCCGGCGTGCCCGCGATTGCATTCCTCATCGCGCTGTTGACCGCGCTCGTGCCAACGGGCGCGGCCTTTGCGCATGCGTCGCTGGTGCGCGCCGAGCCTGCCGATGGGGCGTTGGTGGCGGAGCCGCCGGCGGCGCTGCGGCTGACCTTTAACGAGCCGGTGACCCCGCTGGTGATCCGGCTTATTGCACCTGACGGGACAACAACGACGCCGGCGGCGACCGCCGAGAACACGACCGTCACCGTCAGGCCGACGGCGCTCCGTCGCGGTACCCATGTGCTGAGCTGGCGCGTGATCTCCGCCGACGGCCATCCGGTCGGCGGCTCGCTGGTGTTCTCGGTCGGCGAGGCAAGCGCAACGCCGTCGCCGGGCACGCTGGCGGCCGGCGATCCGGTGGTGCGCACGGCGTTCTGGGCGGCGAAGCTCGTCATCTATCTGGCGCTGCTCGGCGGGATCGGCGGCGCATTCGTCCGGATGTGGATGTTCGCATCCGCACCGCCGTGGCTCGATCGCGTCTTGGTCGGACTGATCGTCGCCGGGCTCCTGATCACGCCGCTGTCGGCCGGATTGCAGGGCCTTGATGCACTGGACCTGCGGCTGCCGGCGCTGGCGCAAAAGCTCGTCTGGGAGACCGGCCTCGAAACCACCTATGGCTTGACGGTGATCGCGGCCATGGTCGCGCTGTTCGCGGGCCTGTTCGCGTTCGAGGCGGCATGGCGCGAGGCGGACATCGTGGCACGCGCGTTGTCGCTCGGCGCCTTGATAACCGCCGGTCTCGCGCTGGCACTGAGCGGCCACGCCAGCAACGCCGCGCCGCAGCTTGTGACGCGGCCATCGGTATTCGTGCACGTCGTCTGCGTGGCGTTCTGGGTCGGCGCGCTGCTGCCGCTGATCGCAGCCGTGAGGGCCGGTGAGGGCGCACCGCTGGCGCGGTTCTCGCGGGTCATCCCGTACCCGCTCGCGGCGCTGGTTCTGAGTGGTGTCGTTCTGGCGGTGGTGCAGCTCGACCGTGTCGACGCGCTCTGGACGACAAGCTACGGGATCGTGCTGTCGTGCAAGCTCGCGGCGGTAGCCGCGCTGCTCGCGCTCGGGCTGGCCAACCGTTACGCCTTCGTGCCGCGTTACGTTCGCGGGGACGCGGCGGCGTCAAAACCGTTGACGCGGACGATGACGGCCGAGCTCTGCATCGTGGCTGCCGTCCTCGCGCTGGTGGCGACGTGGCGGTTCACGCCGCCGCCGCGCGCGCTTGCCGCGGTCGAGCCCATTGAAGTGCACCTGCACGGTGCGCGCGCCATGGCGCAGGTATCGCTGACGCCGGTGCGCGCGCGCGATCCGCGCGTCAACATCGAGGTGCTCGACGGCGACTTCAATGCGCTGAAGGTCAAGGAGGTGACGGTGACGTTCGCCAATCCGGCGGCCGGCATCGAGCCGGTGCGCCGCGCGGCGGTCCATGCGCATGGCGCGCTTTGGCAGGTCGAAGGGATGCGGATCCCCGTCGCCGGGCAATGGATCGTGCGCGTCGATCTCCTGATCGACGACTTCGAGAAGCTCGTGCTGGAGGATCAGGTCGATCTGCCGCGGCTGCCGTGAGGCGTGCACAACGGCTTCCTATACCTTCGTCTAAGCCTCTTGTGCGTTGGGATAGCTCAAATGTCCTCCCGTAGAATGTCGCGTCTTCCAAATAAAATGAGAATGACTTCCCGTGGCCCTGGTTCGGCAGGGTTCAACATTTGTGGACAGGGGCGGCCATGGCGACGGCTCGACCTGAATCGTCAGTCTCGTCGCGTTCTCCAGCGCCCGTTGACTAGCTTGCGCGCGCAACGGGCCGGGCGGGTCGATTAACGGGAAAAGGAGGACGAGCAAAATGAACCTTCGATTGATTAGTGCGGCATTTGCAATCTCGCTACTTCCGGTGGCTGCGCATGCGCAGGCCATTGTCGATATGGGCAGGTTTACATGCGCCCAATATCTAGCGATGTCGCCGTCTATGTCGCAGCACTTTTCTGCTTGGATAAGCGGCTGGGCCGCCTATGAGGTCCGCAGGACCTATGTGGATATGGTCGCGCATCAGAAAAATATGGAGAGCATGAAAGCGTGGTGCCAACTCCGTCCGCAAGCGAGCGTGATGGATGCCGTGAAAGGCGCGATCGGTCCGCAGTGACAGCTTAGATCCGGAGAAAACCCCATGAGATGGATTGTCGGTTTTGCGGCGGCGACTTTGCTCGTGACCGCTTCGCAGCTAAGTATGGCTCAGATCACCGTGGACATGAATCAGATCACTTGCGGACGCTGGCTTGGATACAGTCCGGAGGATCGGGATTTTGTCCGTTTTTGGATGAGCGGTTACTACAATGCGGCCGCCAACAGCAGCGTCTTGAACTACGACCGCTTTCAAAAGAATTCCGCAAAGGTCACGGCCTATTGCAAGCAGAAGAAGAACAGGTCCAAAACGCTGCCGACGGCAATCAAGAACACGGGCCTGTGGAAGTGAAGCTGACGGTGCGCGCCACGTGGCGCAAGCTCACAGCGACCGGGGGCCGGTGCTCGGAGGTGGGAAGGGGCACCGGGTACGCGACGGGCGTCCCTATCCTTCCATCCCGCCCTTGGCCAGGAATTCCTCCAGCCAATGGATGTGGTAATCGCCGTCGATGATGTCCTTCTCCCGCACCAGCGTGCGGAACAGCGGCAGCGTGGTCTCCACGCCGTCGACGACGAATTCGTCGAGCGCGCGTTTGAGCCGCATCAGGCATTCACCGCGCGTCTTGCCGTGGACGATGAGCTTGCCCACCAGCGAATCGTAGTACGGCGGGATCGTATAGCCGTGATAGACGGCGGAATCGACGCGCACGCCGAGCCCGCCGGGCGGGTGATAGGCCAGGATCTTGCCGGGCGAGGGCCGGAAGGTCTGCGGGTTCTCGGCATTGATCCGGCACTCGATGGCATGGCCGATGAATTTCACATCCTCCTGCTTGAGCTCGAGGTCGCCGCCGGCCGCGACGCGGATCTGTTCGACCACGAGGTCGATGTCGGTGATCGCCTCGGTCACCGGGTGTTCGACCTGGATGCGCGTGTTCATCTCGATGAAATAGAATTTTCCGTCCTCGAACAGGAACTCGACCGTGCCGACGCCGAGATATTCGAGCTCGCGCATCGCCTTCGAGACCGTCGCCCCGATGCTGTTGCAGGCAGCCAGGTTGAGCGCCGGCGAGTGGCCTTCCTCCCAGATCTTCTGGTGGCGGCGCTGGAGCGAGCAATCGCGCTCGCCAAGATGGATGGCGCGGCCGTGGCCGTCGCCAAGTACCTGGATTTCGATATGACGGGGCTTTGCCAGATATTTCTCGAGATAAACCGCGGCGTCGCCGAAGGCGGACTGCGCCTCGGCGCGGGCGGTGGCGAGCGCGTTGGACAGATCGTCGGGTGTTTCCGCGACTTTCATGCCGCGTCCGCCGCCGCCTGCCGCCGCCTTGACCAATATCGGAAAGCCGATCGATTTCGCGATCGTCAGCGCCTCCTGATCCGACGTGACACCGCCGTCGGAGCCCGGCACCACCGGAATGCCGAGCCGCTGGGCGGTGCGCTTGGCCTCGATCTTGTCGCCCATCAGGCGGATGTGGCTGGGCTTCGGGCCGATGAAATGAATGTTGTGCTCTTCGAGGATTTCGGCGAAGCGCGCGTTCTCGGAAAGGAAACCGTAGCCCGGGTGCACGGCATCGGCGCCGGTGATTTCGCAGGCGGCGAGCAGCGCCGGGACGTTGAGGTAGCTGTCGCGCGCGGCCGGCGGTCCGATGCACACACTCTCGTCCGCGAGCCGAACATGCATGGCGTCGGCGTCGGCCGTCGAATGCACGGCCACGGTGGCGATGCCGAGCTCCTTGCAGGCGCGCAGCACGCGCAGTGCGATCTCGCCGCGGTTGGCTATGAGGATTTTTTCAAACATCGAACGCGAACGACTGCCTTTTGCACTGGAGCGTGATCTTTTCCGAAAACCGGTTCCTGCTTTTCGGGATCACGTTCTGGAGAGCGGAACAATCACTCAATGATCATGAGCGGCTCGCCGAATTCGACCGGCTGCGCATCCTCGACAAGAATCTGCACGATGCGTCCCGCCCGTGGCGAGGGGATCTGGTTCATGGTCTTCATCGCCTCGACGATGAGCAAGGTCTGGCCCGCGCGCACCTGGCTGCCGACTTCGACATAGGGCCGCGCGCCGGGCTCCGGCCCGAGATAGGCGGTGCCGACCATCGGGGAGGGCACCACCCCGGGATGTTTCGACACATCGTCGGCAGAATCATCGGATGCAGCGGGCGCGCCCGCGGCCGCGCGGGGCGGCGCAACGGCGGCGACAACGGGTTGCGCCTGACGCGCGACCCGCACCCGAACGCCGCCGCGCTCGAACTCGATTTCGGTGAGACCGGTTTCGTCGAGAAGCTTCGCGAGCTCGCGGATGATCTCATGGTCGACCGGCGCGCCTTCGGCCTTGTCGCCGGTCTCTTTCGGCCCCCGTGCCACGCTTAGCTCCTCCGCTTGCTGGAATTGAGCGCGGCCAGCCCGTCGATCGCGAGCGCATAGCCCGTGATCCCGAATCCGCTGAGTGTGCCCTTCGCGACCGGCGCAATGTGCGAGAAATGACGGAAGTCTTCACGGGCAAAGATATTGCTGATGTGCACCTCGATCACCGGGATTGTCACCGCCGCGACCGCGTCGCGGATCGCAACGGAGGAATGGGTATAGCCGCCCGGATTGATCACCAGGCCGGCGGCTTTCTTGGCGCCGGCTTCGTGGATCCAGTCGATCAGTTCGCCTTCGTGGTTGGACTGATGGAACACGATCTCGATCTTGTGGCGCTTGCCGGCGTCACGGCAGAGCTTCTCCAGGTCTTTGAGGGTCGCATGCCCATAGGTCTTGGGCTCGCGCGTGCCAAGCAGATTGAGATTGGGGCCGTTGAGAACGTAGATCGTCTTCGCCATAGGTGCCGCCGCGACGGGGAGGCCCGTTATAGGCACCTGATGCAAAAAGGGGAAGCCGGAGCTCCCGCTCTGGCTTCCCCCTGGTTTTCGGCCATTTATGCGGGCGTCAGCAGGTGGCCTTGCCGCAACGGACGGTGTTGATCGCGTCGCGGAGCTTTTCCACACCGACGGCGCCGACGACGACCTGCCCGGCCAGCACATAGGTCGGCGTGCCGTTGATCCCGAGCGCCTCGGCGAGCTTGAAGCCTTCTTCGAGCGTCGCCCGCACTTCGTCGCTGCCCATCTCGCGTTCGGCGCGGGCGGCGTCGAGCCCGATCTCGCGGACCACCGCCAGCGCGCGCGCCTTGTCGATCTGGCCGCGGCTCGCGAACATCTTCTGATGGAATTCGAGATACTTCTTGCCGCCGGTCTTGTCCTGGAGGCGGACCGAGACCGCGATCTGCGCCGCCTGCGTGGAGCCTTCACCCAGCACGGGGAATTCCTTGAGCACAAGCCGCAGGCGCGGATCGTTCTTGATCAGCTCCAGCTTGTCGGTGAGCGCCTTGCGGCAGAAGCCGCAATTGTAGTCGAAGAACTCGACCATGGTGACATCGCCCTGCGGATTGCCAAGAACGATCTGCCGCCGCGAATTGAAGAGCAGTTCGGCGTGTTCCTTGATCGCCTCTTTGTGTTTCTCGGCTTCGGCCTGCGCCTGACGCCGCTCCATCTCCTGGATGACCTCCTGGAGGATTTCCGGGTTACGCAGGAGATAGTCGCGGATGATCTTCTCGATCTCGCCTTTCTGATCGGCCGAGAACTGCGCGCGGGCGCGATCGAACGTTGACGTAGCGGCGGCCAGCACGACCAGCGCCACGGCCAGCGGACGAAAATAGAATTTCATTGTTGATGTCCTTTTCGAGATTATCAGCGTTGGCCGGGCTTCGGCTTGTAGGTCGCGATGTCGTCGGCCTTGACCCAACCCGGCGAGCCGACGGGGAAACGCGATTTGGCGCGGCCCGCAAGCGCACGCGCGGTCTTGAGGTCGCCGCGCGCGAAGGAGGCTTGCGCGGAGGCGAGATCGGCGCGGGCGAGGTCGCCCTTGCGGCCGTAGGCAACGGCAATCTGGTCGAACGCTTCCGGCGATTCCGGTTCACGGTGCGATGCGTTTTCGAGCAGCGTGACCGCTTCGTCGGCATAGGCCTTGTTGTTCGTCGCCAGCAGGGCCTGCCCGAGCATGATCTGGATGAGCGCGGGGTTGGGCGCGAGCTGCACGGCGCGGCGCAACGGTGCCACGGCGTCGGCCGCCCGCCCGGCTTCGAGCAGCGCCTGGCCCTTCAGTTCGTGGAAATAGGGATTTTGCGGCTGGGCCTGGATCAGCGCGTCGATCTGCTGAAATCGAGCCCGGAACGTTGCCGAAGCGGTACGACGCAATGGCGCGGGCGTAGCGCGCAGCAAGGCTGTTGTCGTTGATCGGATAGCGGCGCGCGAGGCCGTCGCGCGGATCGATGAAGCCGTAGAGTTTTGCGCGCGCGAGATCGTGACGCGCCTGCAGTGCGGGCGAGTCCGTCTTGTCCCAATGCGGACTGGATCGGGCGAGGCCTTCCAGCGCCCGTACCCGCTCCGCCGGCAGCGGATGCGACTGCATGTAGGGGTCGATCTGGCGCGACACATAGAGAATCTGGTCGGCAAGCCGCTTGAACGTTTCATACATGCCCTTGGCCGACTGTCCGGTGGCCGTGAGAAAACGAACGCCGGCGCGGTCGGCGGCATCCTCCTGCGAGCGGACATAGGCGAGGAGCGAATTCTGGATCGCCGCCTGCGGCGCGGCCAGCGCCGCCATGCCGGCGCCGCCGCTATCGCCGCCGGAGCGGGCGGCAGCAACCATCGCGGCGCCGCCCAGGATCATTGCGATGATCGAGGCCGTCGTCGCCACCCGTATCTCCTCGCGCATGCGCGACAGGTGACCGCCGGCGATGTGTCCGGTCTCGTGCGCGAGCACGCCGATCACCTGGTTCGGCGTGTCCGCCTCCATGATCGTGCCTGCGTTGATGAAGATACGACGGCCGTCGGCGACGAACGCGTTGAAGGCGCGCTGATTGATGATCACCACCTGGACATTTTGCTGCGCCAGGCCGGCAGCTTTCAGAATCGGCTGGGTGTATTCGCGCAGCAATTGCTCGATCTCGGCGTCGCGCACGACCGGCGGCCCGGCTTGCCGGCGCGGCTGGGCTTGCGCCGGCGACGTGCCGGCGAGCCAATGGCTCGCCACAACCGCCAGCGAGACGGCAACCGCCATCATCCGAGAGGGCCGCTTGCGGCGGGTTGCGATCGTTCGGTCCAGGGTCATGCGAATCTGAAGTTCCGGGCCCGCAAGGCCGGCCGGCGCGCCGCCAGCGGGTTCGTCGCCGCTATCGATAACATGTCAGCTTGCTGCGCGCACCCTCACGTGGAACCGGCCTCATTGCGCCCAGCCCGGCAAGTTGATACCGCGCAGTCGCCCCCTCAACGACCGAAGCCGCCGAATGCGGCAACAGCGGGGCGGTTGCCCCTTGCTCACGGACGATTGAATCGATGCTCGAAGCGGCGAAGCGGCTGATCGTGCCATCGGCGCGGAGCGACGTCCCGCCGTTCATGGTGATGGACGTCATCGCGGCGGCGGCGCGCATCGAGGCCGCCGGCGGCCGCGTCATCCACATGGAAGTCGGCCAGCCGGCCGCGTCCGCGCCATCGAGCGCGCTCGACGCGGCGCGCACGGCGCTGTCCGGCCGGCTCGCCTACACCGAAGTCGCTCGGCATTCCATCGCTGCGTGCGCGGATTGCGCGCCACTACAACGAAACCTACGGCATCGCCGTCGAGCCCTCGCGCGTGATCGCGACCACGGGATCGTCGGCCGGCTTCATTCTTGCCTTTCTGGCGATGTTCGAGCCCGGCGATCGCGTCGCGGTCGCGGTGCCGGGATATCCGCCGTACCGGCACATCCTCAAGGCGCTTGGCTGCGAAGCAGTGTTGATCGAAACCACGGCGGCGACGCGCTTCGCGATCACGCCCGACATGCTGCGCGACGCCCACCGGCGGACGCCGCTCAAGGGCGTGCTGGTCGGGAGCCCCGCCAACCCGACCGGCACCATGATGACACGCGATGCGTTGCGCGCGCTGATCGAGGCCGCGGAAGGCGAGGGCATCCGAGTTTATCTCCGACGAGATCTATCACGGCCTCGACTATGCATTCCCGGCGGAGACCGCGGCGGGATTGTCCGGCAACGCCGTCATCATCAATTCGTTTTCCAAATATTTCTGCATGACCGGCTGGCGGGTCGGCTGGATGGTGGTGCCGGAACCGCTGGTGCGGCCGATCGACCGCCTGCAGGGCAACCTCGCCATCTCGGTGCCGACGCTCTCGCAGATCGCGGCGGCCGCGGCATTCGACGGACGCGCGGAGATGGACGCGATCAAGCACGGCTACGAGGAGAACCGCAGAATCCTGCTCGACGGCTTGCCGAAGGTCGGGCTCGAAAAATTTCTCCCGGTCGACGGCGCATTCTATCTCTATGCCGACGTGTCGCGGTTCTCGAACGACAGTTTCGATTTCGCCAAGCGGATGCTGGACGAGACCCACGTCGCGGTGACACCCGGCGTCGACTTCGATCCCCTGCACGGAACGTCATTCATCCGGTTTTGCTACGCCGGCTCGGCCGCCGAGATGCACGAGGCGGTCGAGCGCATCGGCGCGTGGCTGCATAAGGGCTAAAGCACCGCATTGCGCGAGGCATGGTCCGCTGGCTACGCTTCGTGGCGACGAAAAGAAGAATTCCGGGAGGGACGCGATGCCGTCATCGTCAAATCTGCGCGCGCGGATGTTGGGCGCTTTGCTCGCGGCCGGCGCGGCTGCGATGTGGCCGTCCGGTGCCATGGCGCAGGGCAATTTCCCGGACCGGCCGATCCGGCTCATCGTTCCGCAGGCGCCCGGCAGCGCCACCGATCTGCTGGCGCGCTCGATCTCGGCGGAGGTCGAGCAGTTTCTCAATCAGAAGATCATCGTCGAGAACAAGCCCGGCGCCGCCTTCACCATCGGGCTCGATCTGGTGGCGAAGGCCGCGCCCGACGGCTACACGCTCGGCATGGGGCCGGTCGGCGCGCTTGCGATCAGCCCCAACATGGTCGCGAAAATGCCCTACGACATCCTGCGCGATTTCCAGCCAGTCGCGCAGCTGACGCGCGGGCATCTCCTGCTCGCGGTGTCGCCGAAATCCGACATCCGTTCGGTGCAGGAGCTGATCGCACGAGGCGAAGAAATATCCCGGCAAGCTGACCAACGCGTCGTCGGCCAACGGTTCGCCCGGCCATGTCGGCGGCGAGCTGTTCAAGGTCATGACCGGCACCGAACATCGTGCACGTGCCGTATCGCGGCGGCGCGGCGGCGATGAACGACCTGATCGCGGGTCACGTGCAGTTGATGTTCGAAAGCCTCAACTCGATCGCGCCGCATGCGCATTCCGGCGCCGTGCGGGGGCTGGCGGTGAGCGGCGCGCGGCGCTCGCCGATGTTCAAGGATCTGCCGACGATCGCCGAAGCCGGCGTGCCTGGCTACGACGCGCCGACCTGGAGCGGCATCGTCGGTCCGGCCAAGATGCCGCGCGCCGTGGTGATGCGGCTCAACGAGGCGATCAATAAGGCGCTGGCGTCGCCGGCGTTCATCGACCGCTTCGGCAAGATCGGCGACGAGCCCGCCGGCGGCTTGCCGGAGGATTTCGGCGAAACGATCCGCGTCGAGCTCGCCAAATGGGCGGACGTGATCAAGCGCTCCGGCGCGAAGCTGGATTAGCGACGGGCGGGCGACGGAAGCCGTCTCAGAACTCCACGTCGAGCTCTTCCAGTTCGTCGGGCTCGTTGCTGGCGCCCTCGATCCATTCCTGCATCGCCGGCATCGCCATGATGGTCTTGCAATATTTCATGCACGCCGGATCAAGCTGAACGTCATAGGTCGTGAAGCGTGAGCACACCGGCGCGAACATCGCGTCGGCCATGCAGGGCTTCGCGCCGAACAGGTACGGGCCCTTTCGATGCCTTGAGGCATTCCTGCCAGATCGTCGCGATGCGATCGATGTCGGGACGCGCGCCGGCCCACACCTTGAAGCTCGGATAGTGGGCCTTGCAGTTCATCGGCAGGGCGGAGCGCAGGTTGCTGAAGCCTGAATGCATCTCGCCCGAGATCGAGCGGCAGCGCGCGCGCTCGGCGCGATCCGTCGGGATGAGCTTCGGCTTCCGGCTTCAGTTCGTTGAGGTACTCGGCGATGGCGAGCGTGTCCCAGATCCTGGTTCCATCGTGGACCAGGCAGGGCACGAGGAAGGAGGGCGACAGCAGCAGCAGTTCCGCCCGGGTCGAGGGATCGTGGCTGTCGGCGTGTTCCTCCTCGAAATCGAGGCCGGCCAGCTTGCACAGCAGCCAGCCGCGCAGCGACCAGGAGCCGTAGTTCTTGCTGGCAATCGTCAGTACCGCCTTGGCCATCTCCAGGCCCCCTTCGTCATTTCCCCAGCCGGCCCGAAAAGTATCTCGCAGTGCAGCATGAAATGCACTAGCCTCGTCTGGGCTGGGTTTGGAGCCGAGGCTCCTGGGCTGCGGGCAGGGATGCTTTATCAAGCATATCAAGCACATTGCGACATCATGGGTCCGGTCCGCGCCTTTGCCGCCAGTGCGGCCGGGCGGCTTGGCAGCCGGCTGATCCCTGAAGCGGTCGGCACGCCGGCCCTGCGCAATCTCACGGCGGCCTACGAGCTGATCTCGCGCTCGGGGCTCACCCACGAGCGCCCGCCGTTCGGGATCGACCGGATACGGTCGGCAACCGGGAGGTGGCGGTCACCGAGGAGCCGGCGCACGTCACGCCGTTCGCCACCTTGCTCCACTTCAAGAAGGACATCGAGCAGGCGCAGCCGCGCGTGCTCCTGATCGCGCCGCTGTCCGGCCACTTCGCGACCCTGCTGCGCTCGACCGTGCGCACGATGCTGCCGGAGCACGACGTCTACATCACCGACTGGCACAACGTGCGCGACGTTCCGGTCGAGGACGGCACGTTCGGCTTCGACGACTACGTCGCCCATCTGATCGAATTTCTCGAAGTGCTGGGGCCGGGCACGCACATCATCGCCGTCTGCCAGCCCTGCGTTGCCGCGCTGATCGCGGCCGCCGTCATGGCGCAGAACGGCAATCCCGCCCAGCCGCGCAGCATGACATTGATGGCCGGGCCGATCGACACGCGCGTCCATCCGACCAAGGTGAACGTGCTGGCGCAGAGCAAGCCGATCGCGTGGTTCGAGAAGAACCTGATCGCGGCGGTGCCGCGGCGCTATCCCGGCGCCGCGCGGCGCGTCTATCCGGGCTTCGTGCAGCTCGCCGCGTTCATGAGCATGAACATCGATCGCCACATCAAGGCGCATCATGAGCTCTATGACCACCTGGTCAAAGGCGAGATCGAGAAGGCGAAGGCCAAGAAGGATTTCTACGACGAGTATTTCGCCGTGCTCGACCTGAGCCGGGAGTTCTATCTCGAAACGGTGCGGCTGGTGTTCCAGGAGCACGCGCTGCCGCGCGGCGAACTGCAGTACGAGGGGCAGAAGGTCGAGCCCGCCGCGATCCGGCGCACGATGCTGCTGACGGTCGAAGGCGAGCGCGACGACATTTGCGCGGTCGGTCAGACGGTGGCGGCGCACGATCTGTGCACGGGCCTGCGGCCCTATCTCAAGCGCCACCACATGCAGGTCGGCGTCGGCCACTACGGCGTCTTCAGCGGCAAGAAATGGGAAGGCCAGATCTATCCGCTGGTGAGAACGTCATTCTCGCGAGCGATTGAGCAACTGACTTTCGAATCTGGGGGTCGGGAGATCGAGTTTCTCGAGCGCAGCGCACATGTCTTGCACGTCCCGTGCGATGGCCCTGTCGAAAAGTTCTTGATGAGCAGTGTCGTCAATGAACCCTCAGGGTGCGCTGTACCGGGCAGCCGTGTCGAAAAGTCCTTCCTGGACAAATCTTCCCAAACGGTGAAGTCGATATAGTCCTCGAGTTTGCGGCCGCGCCCGGAGCAACATTCGCGATGATGTTTTCGCCGCCCGGTTCTGCTGGGTTCAATGTTGCGCGGCGTTTCCGCACTGAAATTGACGTAGGCCAGTTCAGGGTTCGGGAATCGGTCAGCGGAGCTCGCTTGGCGAGAACTTGCTTTGCGCGACTAGGGCTCGAGATCGCGATGTAGTTTCCTTCCGCTGTGGCGCGCAGAAAACGGACGACCGAATCCCGATTGTCTTTGAGATACTATTTCGTCGACCACCAGCCCGGTGAAAATCCATGGCGTCTGGTCCTTGAGAAGGTCAACCATCGGATTGAGGCCCAGCGCGGGAGCCTGGCTGCGTTCGGGCTCGCTGAGAAGGCAGCCGTGACTTCGCCATCACGCAGCGCGGGGAGCCGGCGCGCCCCGACTTCCTTCACAGTTACGTCTTGCCGCGTCAGACCAATTTTCTGCAGCGCCAGCCCCAGGGTCGCATCTGTTTCCGATCCCACGCTGGTGATTCCAACGATGCCGCCTTTGAGGTCCGCGGCGTTTTGACGCTTGGCCGCGTGAAGAACGTGAACCGGATGACATTGCTGAGCGAGGCGACAGTCTTGAGCCGATACCCTGTCGGCGTTTGCTCGCACAACGGACGACATCCCGATGTGCATGATCTGAATGCGACCGGATGTGAGAGCGGGGCCGATGCCGCTTCCACCGGCCATGGGTACGATCGACGTTCTAGACCTTGCGCCTCATAGAGTCCGGCAGCCTCCGCCATCCAGATCGCCAGGAAAGTGTTCGACGGTGCGGATTGACCGACGACGAATGGGACGAGCTTGGATTCCTCGGACTAGCCGTATCGCCAAGTGCTCCGAACCCGAGCAGCGCGGCTACAACAACCTGATCCAAGTGCACGTCATAGTTCATCCTTTCGACCTGTTGGCGCGTTCGCACCGTTTCCGTGATCCTACCACGATCGGGCTCGAGGTCATGCGCGGTACGTAACTCTGGGAGGAACACCAAATCGAACACCCATCCGCTGGAGGCTGCCCATAGGCCGTCCGACCGGGCCCGCGACAATTGCGAATTGGACGCCGGCCATTGCAGGGGGTTAGACTTTGTTGCATGCATTCTTCCAACGCTCCAAGATCGCCATGCCCTCAATGTCTCATTCGCACTGTTGCTGTTGTCGCCATGACGCCAGTAGCGTTGTCGGCGCGGCCGGTCGGCGCGGAAGCCGTCGGCGAGTTCTACAAGGGCAAGACCATCACCATCACCGTGGGCACGGAGGCCGGCAATTCCTACGACATCTACACCCGCACATTGGCGCGGCATCTGTGGCGACACCTGCCCGGCAATCCGAACGATCATCGTGCAGAACAGTCCCGGCGCCGGCGGACTGAACAATGCCAACACCGTCTACAACGTCAGCGCCGAAGGACGGGACCGCACTCGGGCAGGTTCAAAACACGGTGCCTTTGAGCCGTTCTATGGAAATCCCAATGCGCGGTTCGATGCCACGAAGATGAACTGGCTCGGCTCGCCCGGCCGGGAGACCGGCCTGCTCATCATCTGGCATACCGTGCCGGTTCATTCGGTGGAGGACGCCAGACGCCGCGGACTGACGCTCGGCGCGACCGGTGTCGCATCGACGCCCGCCTTCTATGCGCGCGTGATTAACGCGGTGCTCGGCATCCCGATAAAGTTGATCGTCGGGATACAAGAGCCAGAATGAATCCTTCCTGGCGATGGAGCGTGGCGAGAACGAGGGCTACTCGTCGACATTCTGGTCGAGTCTGAAGCTGACCAAGCCGGATTGGATCGCGCAGAAGCGAGTCACTTTGCTGCTGCAATACGGCGGCGCGCCGGCGCCCGATCTCAAGGGCGTGCCGTTCGCCTCCGATCTCATCGAAGACGAGAACGACCGTCGAGTGATGCAGATCGCGTCCGCGCCGCTCGCGCTCGGGCGCCCGATCTTTGCGCCGCCGGGCGTGCCTGCCGAGCGCGTCGCAGCATTGCGCAAGGCCGTCTCGGACACATACCGCGATCCCGACTATCTCGCCGATTGCGCGCAGCAGCGGCTGGAATGCACCGATCCATCGTCCGGCACCGAGCTTGCCGAGCTTATCGGCAACACCTATGCAGCGTCGGAGGCGACCCGCAAACGGTTGCAGGAGATCTACGCCGGCAAGAAGTAGCGCGCGGGCACCCGCTCCCGATAACCGAAACAAAAGGACATGACCATGGAGGAAACAAGACAACGGCGCATCCGGGACTGCGCTCGCGCTGGCTGATGGTCTGGTCACCGTCGGCGCCGCTGCACCGGCCGCTGCCCAGGATGCCGCGGCGCTTCTATCGCGGGCCGCAGCGTAACGCTCGGCGTGCCAAACAGCGCCGGCGGCGGCTACGACGTGTATGCCCGCGCGCTTGCCCGCCACCTCGGCAAGCACATTCCCGGGGAATCCCAACGATCGTCGTTCAGAACGTGCCCGCCGCCGGCGGCATGGCGCTCGCAAACCAGCTCGCAACGACGGCTCCGCGCGACGGCAGCTATCTCGGCATGGTGCGCGGCACCGTTGTGCACGAGCAGGTGTTCGGATCGCCGCAGGTGCAGTTCGACGCCCGCAAGTTCCTGTGGGTCGCCAACATGAACGTCGACTACGACGCCTGCGCGGTCGGCGGCGGCGAGCCCGGTGCGAGACGATCGACGACTTCTACCGGGTCGAGACTACCGTCGGCGCGTCGGGCGCCGGCGCGCAATCATTCACGTTTCCGCAGGTCTATCGCGAGCTCCTCGGCATGAAGCTGAAGGTGATCGCCGGCTATCCGGGAACGCCGGAGCGGATGATCGCGGTCGAACGCGGCGAGCTCGACGGCTTCTGCGGCATCACCTTGTCGACGTTTCGCTCACAGCTCGCCGATCAGGCCGCGCGCGGCAAGATCAGGCTGATCGCCCAGGCCAGCACGCGCAAGGACAAGCGCTATCCCGACCTGCCCAACATCCTCGACGAGGCAAAGACGCCGGAAGCGCGGCAGGCGCTCGAGTTCCTGTTCATTCCGCTGGCGCTCGGACGCGCATTCGCGGCGCCGCCGGACACCCCGAAGGACCGCCTCGAGGTGCTCCGGCAAGGCGGTGTGGCAAGCGATGCGAAGCCCGGAATTCCTCGCCGAGGCGGAGAAGCTGCGCATGGATATCGAGCCGATGAATGCCGAAGAGACCACGCAGACCGCAAACCGGATCTTCGAGACGCCGCCGGAAGCGGTCGCCCGCATCAAATCCATGGTGACGCGCTAGCAATCACGACCGCACGGAGATTGCATCGCGGGCGCGAATGCGGAATATGATGTCGGCACCTGCAAGAACACCAACGGAGACCAAGGGCATGATCAAGGAATATCACTACAACGACGCATTCTCCTGGCCGGACGGCGCGCGCATCGCCATCGGCCTCACCTTTGATTTCCAGGGTGGCGAGCACGTCAAGCCGATGGCGAATGGGCTCATGGACAATGAGGAATATTCGATCGGCGAATACGGCCCGAACACCGGCGTCTGGCGGCTGCTCAGGATGCTCGATGAGGAAAAGATCAGGGCCACGTTCCTTACCTGCGGCGCGATCGCCGAGCGTTATCCCGACGCGGTGAAAGCGATCGTCGCGAAAGGCCATGAGATCGCCGGCCACGGCTATCATCACGAGACCGCGCGCAATCTGAAGCCGGAGGAAGAGACCGACGTCATGGTCCGGACGACGGCGATGCTCCTGCAGCGTACCGGCCAACAACCGGTCGGCTGGCGCTCCTGCACGCAGAGCAACAACACGATCAACCTTCTGCTGGACCAGGGCTACCTCTGGAACAGCAACTCGTTCTCGCATGACCTGCCCTTCCTCTGGGAACGCGACGGCAAGATCCTGGTCGAGCTGCCGCGCCATCCCTTCGGCGACGGCCGCGCCTACGCGCATTTCGATGCCGGCACCCCGGAAACCGCGCTGACGATCTGGAAGCGGGCATTCAACCAGCTCCACCGGGAAGGAAAGACGGCGCCAACCTACATGCCGTTCCAGATCCATCCCTACATCTCGGGACGTCCGGGCCGCGCCGACGCCCTACAGGAGATGATCCAGCACATGAAGCAGGCGGGTGGCGTGTGGTTCGCCAGCGGCCAGGAGATCTCGCGCTGGTGTCTCGATAACGTCTTCAAGTCAAACCGCGTCGCCCGCGCATCGTAAGGCGCGCAGGCAGGCGATACGAACTTCAACTGGCTGGCGCGCCCGTATCGCACAACCGTGACACCATTACCGCAGCGCCGCCGCGATATTGCCGCCGTCGACCGTGGTGACGTCGGCGGTGGTCTTCAGCGCCAGCGCCTGCGCCAGGAATGCCTGCGCGACGTCGTCGGCGGTGACCTCGCGGTGGAGCAGGTTGCCGCTCATGTAGTCCTTCTCGGACACGCCGCGCGCCTTCGAGCGCTCGGTGATGAAGTCGTCGGTCGAGAAGGCCGGAGCGGATGCGGTCGGCATTGACCGCATTGGCGCGGATGCCGTCGGCGCCGTAGTCGACCGCGTATTGGCGCACCAGGAACAGCGTCGCCGCCTTCGGCAGCCCATAGGGGCCGAAATTCGGTCCCGGGTTCACCGCCTGCTTCGACACGTTGAACAGGAGGCAGCCGCCGGTGCCTTGCGCGAGCATGATCTTCACCGCCGCCTGCGCGACGCGCTGATGGCCGTAGAAGTTCAGCTCGAAGCTCTTGCGCAGCGTCGCCTCGTCGACCTCGCCGATGCGGCCCTGCCAGGCCGCGCCGGCGTTGGACACCACGATGTCGACGCCGCCGAAGGTTTCGGCGATCTTGTCGAAGGCGGCGCTGCACCGACGCGGCATCGGTCACGTCGCAGTCGCACCGCGAGCGCCGCGCCGCCGATCGCCTTGGCCTTCGCCTGCGCGCCGGCTTCGTCGAGATCGAGCAGCGCGACCTCGGCGCCGGCGGCGGCAAACGCCTTCGCCGTCGCGACGCCGATGGCGCCGGCGGCGCCGGTGATCGCCGCGACCTGGCCGGCAAGCGGCAGTTCCTTGGCGCGCGCCGAGCTTGGCCTGTTCGAGCGACCAGTATTCCATGTCGAACATGTCGGCTTCCGGAGATCGACTCGAAGCGGCCGATGGCCTCCGCGTCGGTGATGGTCTCGATCGCCGATTCCGCGAGATCGGCGGCGACGCGCGCGTCCTTCTTGGAGCGGCCGAGGCCGAACAGGCCGAGCCCCGGCACCAGCGCGACGCGCGGCAGCGGATCGAGCATGCTTCTTGATGCCGCCGACGCGCGCGTTGTTGCGCGGGAAATAGTCCTTGTAGCTCTCGATGAACGCCGCGACGGCCTCATGGGCGCGCGCTTGAAGTCGTCGAGCCTGCCGTCGGCGGGCGCCGGCAGCGAGGAGCGGCCAGTTCTTGGTGCGGATGGTGTGGTCGGGCGTGACCACGCCGGCCTGGCTGTAGCGCGCAACGCTCCGCGCCGTTGACGAAGTCGAGGATGGCCGGCGTCGCGCGGAAATCGAGAATGAGCCGCCGCCACGCGCCCTCGGTCTTGTCGTCCTTGAGGCTGCGGCGCCGCGCAGCAATCGGTGCGACGGCGGCGAGCGGCGCGATCGCCTGCGGCAATTGCGCGGTGACGAACACGGCCTTGCGATTGCGCGCGAGCCGTTCTTCTGCGCGCGTGACCAGCGCGATCATCCGCTCATAGGCTTC
Organism: uncultured Alphaproteobacteria bacterium; assembly: GCA_963850705.1. Lineage (GTDB taxonomy): Bacteria > Pseudomonadota > Alphaproteobacteria > Rhizobiales > Xanthobacteraceae > VAZQ01. The sequence goes on from CAWKMR010000042.1 coordinate 31,542, forward strand.
GCGCGCGGTATCGCCGAAGGTGAAGATGCCGTGCTTGTGCAGGATCAGCCCTTCGACGTCGGGCGCGCGCTCGAAGACATCGGCGGCCGCGTTGCGCGAGCGCGAAGCCCGGCATGATGTAGGGCACGATGCCGCGCGGCCGTCGTAGATCTCCGCGCAGATCGCTCGCCGTCCGGCTGGTCGACGAGGCTCAGGATGGCGGTCGCGTGGGTGTGATCGACGAATTTGTGCGGCAGGAACGCATGCAGCAGCGTCTCGACCGACGGATTGGGCGCCGCCGGATCGAGCAGGTTCTCGCGCTGGACGCGCGACCATGTCCTCGTCGCTGAGCGCCGTCGCGCGCGCGCAGCTGCGCAGGCGATCGAGCCGCACCGCCGGCAATCCGGCGGGCTCGATCGTCCGCCATGTCGCCGCCCGAGCCTTTGACGCAGAGCACCTCGGTCGTCTCGCCGAGCAGGTCGGCGCGCGATGGTCTTGACCGAGGTGTTGCCGCCGCCGTGCAGC